>NZ_UWOD01000001.1:647500-948876 GCF_900604335.1 Intestinibacillus sp. Marseille-P6563
ATCCCGATGCATTATGCGGTATTAGCAGTCGTTTCCGACTGTTATCCCCCACTCCGAGGCAGATTGCTCACGCGTTACTCACCCGTCCGCCACTAAGTTAAGAATTCCATCTCCGAAGAGATTTCCAAAATAACTCCGTTCGACTTGCATGTGTTAGGCACGCCGCCAGCGTTCATCCTGAGCCAGGATCAAACTCTCTAAAAATGTTATTAAAAGAGCAAAACGCTCATCTAATCGACTTTAGAGTCTGACGTGTCGGTTTAACTTTTAAAACAGAGTTCCGACTTCTGTTTGGATTCTACTAGAGTAAAAACTCAAGCGAATTTTCAGGTTCGTCACATACTATTTAAAGTAAGCATTTCGTTGTTTAATTTGCAAGGTGCAATGTTCGCTTCACCCTTTCGAGTGAAAGCTTATTTATTATACCAGACTCATTTCGCCCTGTCAAGAACTTTTTAACTTTTTTCGAAGTTTTTCAACTTCGAATCTAGTTTATCAAGTTCTTTCGGAACTTTTCGAGCTGGTTCGCTATCCTTTCGGACAGCTTATTTAGTATACCGCATTTCGAACCCTTTGTCAACAACTTTTTTCATTGTTTCCGAAGTTTTCTTTTCGCGGTCGCTGCTTTTGAAAAGCAGCTTAGTTAATATACGCCAACTTTCCCCTTTTGTCAACACCTTTTTTCCCGTTTTCGTCAAAGTTTTTCAAAACCGAAAGAAAGCGGCACAGAATGTGCCGCTTTCCCTGTAAACGCTTGTTTTAATGAAGCAAAATTAGGCCTTGCCGTTGCAGCCCAGAACATTGATCAGCTTATGGGTAACCATGTCCTTAACAGCCTGACGAGCCGGCTTGAGGTACTGACGCGGGTCAAAGTCAGCCGGATGCTCAGCAAAGTGCTTGCGGATGGTTGCAGTCATTGCCAGACGGATATCGGAGTCGATATTGATCTTGCAGACAGCCAGCTTTGCAGCCTTGCGCAGCTGATCTTCCGGAATGCCGATTGCGTCCGGCATGTTGCCGCCGTACTGGTTAACCATCTTAACAAATTCCTGCGGAACCGAAGAAGAACCGTGCAGAACGATCGGGAAGCCCGGCAGACGCTTGATGCACTCTTCCAGTACGTCGAAACGCAGCGGAGGCGGAACCAGGATGCCTTCCTCGTTGCGGGTGCACTGTGCAGCAGTGAACTTGTATGCGCCGTGAGAAGTGCCGATTGCGATTGCCAGCGAGTCACAACCGGTGCGGGATACGAACTCCTCAACTTCTTCCGGATGGGTGTAGCTTTCCTGACCTGCTTCTACAACAACTTCGTCTTCTACGCCAGCCAAGGTGCCCAGCTCAGCTTCTACAACAACGCCGTGTGCGTGTGCATATTCAACAACCTGCTTGGTCAGTGCAATGTTTTCCTCGAAGGGCTTGGAGGAAGCATCGATCATAACCGAGGTGAAGCCGCCGTCGATGCAACTCTTGCAGATTTCAAAAGAGTCGCCGTGGTCCAGATGCAGAGCGATCGGGATTTCCGGGCAGTTTTCAACCGCAGCCTGAACCATCTTTACCAGATAGTTGTGGTTTGCGTAAGCACGTGCGCCCTTGGATACCTGCAGAACGACCGGAGCCTTCTGCTCCTGGCAAGCCTCGGTGATACCCTGGACAATTTCCATGTTGTTTACGTTGAAAGCACCGACAGCGTAGCCGCCGTCGTAAGCCTTCTTAAACATTTCGGTAGTAGTTACTAATGGCATTTTAATAACTTCCTTTCGAATGAATTTGATTTTGCTTCATTTTTCACAAGCAATCCTAACAATATCTTACCAGTGTAACGTTGTAAAATCAAGCTTTTTGTTACCATTTTGTTGATGAAGCTGAAATTTCATAGAAAACCTGGAAAAGAAATTGATTTTACAGACGTTTTATGATATGATTTGAATGACTTGAAACGCCTGAATTTGGGTTGTAAGTTTTTTAGGAGGTATTTCAAAATGAGTGAATTAAAAGGCGCTTGCGTCATCGGTCAGTCCGGTGGCCCGACTTCGGTCATCAATTCTTCCGTTCTCGGTGCAATCGAAGCAGCGCTCGATTCGGATTCCATCACCCGTGTATTCGGCATGGCTCACGGCATCAAGGGCCTGCTCGATGATCAGCTCTACGATATCGATAAGGAAGACCGCGAAGAACTGAAGCTCCTGCGGTACACCCCGTCTTCGGCTCTGGGTTCCTGCCGCTACAAGCTGGCAGATCCGGATGTAGACGATACCGATTACAAGCGCATTCTCGAGATGTTCAAGAAGTATGACATCCGTTACTTCTTCTACAACGGCGGTAACGACTCCATGGACACCTGCAACAAGGTTTCCAAGTATATGATGAAGTCTGGCTACGAATGCCGCGTCATGGGCATTCCGAAGACCATCGACAACGACCTGTTCGGCACCGACCACTGCCCGGGCTTTGCTTCGGCTGCTAAGTATATCGCAACTTCCTGCATGGAAATCTATCAGGACGCTCGCGTATACGACACCGGCATGATCTGCATCGTTGAGATCATGGGCCGTCACGCTGGCTGGCTGACCGCAGCTTCTGGCCTGGCAACCGCAAAGGGTGCAGGTCCGGACCTTATCTACCTGCCGGAGACCGATTTCGACATGGACAAGTTCATTGCCGATGTCAAGAAGGTTTACGAAGAAAAGGGCAACTGCCTGGTAGCTGTTTCCGAAGGCATCCACTATGCAGACGGTTCCTTCGTTTCCGAGGCAAAGACCTCTGCAACCGACGGCTTCGGCCATGCACAGCTGGGCGGCCTGGCTGCTATGCTGGCAGAAAAGGTGAAGAGCGAGACCGGCGCTAAGGTTCGCGGCATCGAGCTGTCCCTGCTGCAGCGCTGCGCTGCACACTGCGCTTCCAAGACCGACGTAGACGAGTCCTACATGTCCGGTAAGGCTGCAGTTGAAAACGCAATCGCTGGCAAGACCGACTTTATGCCGGGCTTCAAGTGCACCCGTGATGCAAACGGCTACAAGTGCGAGATCGAACTGCTGCCGCTGTCCCAGGTTGCGAACACCGAGAAGAAGGTTCCGCGCGACTGGATCAACGAAGAAGGCAACGGCGTAACCGAGAAGTTCATCGAGTACGCAATGCCGCTGATCGCTGGCGAAAACGTAGGCCCGAAGGAAGACGGCCTGCCGCGCTTTGCTCAGCTCAAGAAGATCAAGGCAGAAGTTTAAAATATGCTATCCCGGCGGGGCCCTTTGGGGCCCCGCTTTTTTCTATCCAAACAAGTTGCATGAGATGGAGTGCACTCCAGGTTTTGTGATTTTGTGCAAGCCCCCAGAATTTACATTCTTCCCCCGACTTTGGTTGCATTCGCCCCGCGTCCAATGCTATACTGAACACAGAAGGACAAGAAAGGAATGAAGGATATGAATCCGTCTAAGGTTTATTTTTGCGATTTCCGCACCACACTGACCGAAAATCTTCCGCAAAAGCTCACCCGTTTGATGAAGACCGCCGGCATGGGGGAAATCGACTTCGATAAGAAATTTACAGCCATCAAGATCCACTTTGGGGAGCCAGGCAATTTGGCGTATCTGCGTCCCAACTGGGCCAAAACGGTCGTAGACTTTGTCAAGGAACGCGGCGGCAAACCGTTTTTGACCGACTGCAACACGCTCTATGTCGGCGGCCGCAAAAATGCGCTCGATCATTTGGATTCGGCGTATGTCAACGGCTTTTCTCCGTTCTCCACGGGTTGTCATGTCATCATTGCCGATGGTCTGAAGGGCACGGATGAAGCCTATGTTCCGGTAGAAGGCGGCGAATATGTCAAGGAAGCCAAAATCGGTCAGGCAATCATGGATGCGGACATCTTTATTTCGCTGACGCACTTTAAAGGCCACGAGGCAGCCGGCTTCGGCGGATGCCTGAAAAACATTGGTATGGGCTGCGGCTCGCGCGCCGGTAAAATGGAAATGCACAATGCCGGTAAGCCACAGGTCGACCCGTCGCCCTGCGTTGGCTGCGGCATGTGCCAGCGCATTTGCGCCCATAGCGCAATCACCATTACCGAGAAAAAGGCACACATTGACCATAATAAATGCGTTGGCTGCGGCCGGTGCATTGGCGTTTGTCCCACCGACGCGGTTGGCTGCGGGTATGATGAATCCAACATTGTTCTCAACCGCAAAATCGCCGAATACACCAAGGCAGTCGTCGATGGCCGTCCCTGCTTCCACATCTCGCTGGTCATCGATGTATCTCCGAACTGCGACTGCCATGCCGAAAACGATGTGGCACTGGTCCCGAATATCGGTATGTTTGCTTCGTTTGACCCGGTTGCACTCGACCAGGCTTGTGTCGATGCCGTTAATGCAGCACCTGCCAATCCGCAAAGCCTGCTGTTTGATGAACATGAACGTCATCATATCCACGATGCCCACGACCATTTCCATGCGGCGCATCCGGATACCAACTGGCAGTCGGCGCTTGAGCATGCAGAAAAACTCGGTCTCGGCACCCGGCAATATGAACTGGTTCGCCTGTAAGAATCCAAACCACCCCGTCACCATGCGGGGTGGTTTTTTTGTTTACCCGAAGTGCAGGGAATGGATTCCCCTTTTTCGGCAAATTATGATACAATAAAGGAAAACGATATGGATGGTTATGTATGGACAAAGAATATCTTCTGCACGAGCGGCCTCTGCGGGCATTGCTCGTTTTTGCATTTCCGATTCTGATTGGGAATTTGTTTCAGCAGTTTTACACCATGGCCGATTCGGTCATTGTTGGACGGTTTGTCAGCGAAAACGCTCTGGCCGCGGTCGGCGCCTCCTATTCCCTGACCAATGTATTTATTTCGGTCGCCTTAGGCGGCGGCATGGGGGCCGCGGTCATCACCAGCCAGACCTTTGGACAGCGCGATTATCGACGGATGAAGCGCTCCATTGCTACCGCTCTGTTGTCTTTTCTGGTGCTCAGTCTGGTGCTCAGCGCATTTGGTCTCGTATTCTGCCGACAGATCATGGATTTGTTACAGACACCCTCCAACATTCTGGACGATGCGACCGCCTATTTGCAGATCTATTTTCTAGGGCTGCCCTTCCTGTTTATGTATAATGTACTGTCCGCGATGTTCAATGCCCTTGGACGGTCCAAAATCCCGCTGGGTCTGCTGATTTTCTCTTCTGTGCTCAACATCCTGCTCGACTTGTACATGGTCTGTGTCCTTGGGCTCGGGGTGACCGGTGTTGCCTGGGCGACCTTGCTCGCTCAAGGGGTTTCCGCGCTCGCATCCTTTGTCATTTTTCTGCGGACCATTCGAAACTATGCCATTCCCCATCCCTATCGCTTTGACCTGTCCGAACTGCGGCAGATGGTGCGCATCGCGCTGCCGACCATTTTGCAGCAGTCGACCGTGTCCATCGGCATGATGCTCGTGCAATCGGTGGTCAACCGGTTTGGCGCCGAAGTACTGGCCGGATACTCGGCCGCGGTTCGCATTGAAAACATCTGCTTTGTGCCCATGGTCGCCATGGGTAATGCGATTGCTTCCTATACTGCGCAAAATCTGGGTGCCAATCAGATCGACCGCATCCGGCAGGGCTATCGTCTTTCCTATCGTGTGATTGCCTGCTTTGCCGTGATTTTATGTGTCATCCTGCAAGTGGCCTATCGCCCCTTGATTACCCTGTTCCTCGGCGAAGATGGTACCCCGGCAGCGTTGCAAACCGGTATGGATTATACCTGGTTTATCAGCTGGTTCTTTGTGCTGTTGGGCTGCAAGATGATTACCGATGGCGTTCTGCGTGGCGCAGGCGATATGCCGGTGTTTACGCTGGCCAATCTGGTCAATCTGGGACTTCGGGTGCTGATTGCTGTTTGCCTGGCGCCACGGTTTGGCGTTGCACTGGTTTGGTACGCTGTCCCCATCGGCTGGCTGGCCAATTATCTGATCTCGCTGGCCGAATATCGCACCGGCAAATGGAAAACGATTTTGAAAAAAACTGCCTGAATCCAAAAACTCCCCCTGCCTGCACGATGTGCCAAGGCAGAGGGAGTTTTTTTCAGTACAACGGCTGTACTGTATGGTCAGGATACGCTGGGGACATTGGTTTGCTTTTGGACCGGCCGAAAGACTTTGCGCCGCAGTACCAGATAACACACGACATGCGCACAGACGGTCAAAATCCACGAAATCGGATACGAGATGTACAATACAAATAGGGTATGCTGCCAACGGAAGATGGTAAAAATCCAGAAAATACGGAATACACAAGCACCTGCCAGGGATACCAGCATTGGCATGACCGAATATCCCATACCACGTACACTGCCTGCGACCACATCCATCATGCCGCATAAGAAATAGGTAACTGCTACCACGTTCAATCGTGCCATACCGTACG
This sequence comes from Intestinibacillus sp. Marseille-P6563, assembly GCF_900604335.1. Lineage (NCBI taxonomy): Bacteria > Bacillati > Bacillota > Clostridia > Eubacteriales > Butyricicoccaceae > Intestinibacillus > Intestinibacillus sp. Marseille-P6563. Next base: position 653,899 of record NZ_UWOD01000001.1, read on the forward strand.
AAACGACTTCGGCCTCGCCCGAATAAATGCTCAGCAATTCGCGGCCAAAGAAATGCGCGCCATTGCCTAGCAGCAGACCGATACAGGTCACCAAAATCAGACACCGAATCAGAATTTGATCGATGCGTCCATACTGCCGGGCGCCCAGGTTCTGACTGGTAAAGCTGAGCGCTGTCTGATAAATCGCATTCATCGACGTATAGACAAAACCTTCGATGTTGGCCGCTGCGGTATTCCCGGCCACCACGATCGCACCAAAGGAATTGATGGACGACTGAATGAGCACATTGGAAATGTTGAAAATCACGCTTTGCAGGCCTGCCGGCAAGCCGATCTGCATCATACGGCGGAATTTATCCAGATGGAAGTGCATGTGTTTCAAATCCACATGACAAGCCCCATCCATTTGGGTCAGGCAATAGACGATCAGGCACGCCGAAATGATCTGAGCGATGACGGTCGCCGACGCAACACCTACAACCCCGAGATCGAGCACAATGACAAAGAACAGATTGCAAATTACGTTTACAACACCCGACATCATCAGGAAGTACAGCGGACGTCTGGTATCGCCCACGGCGCGCAAAACAGCGGCGCCAAAATTGTAAAGCATGGTGGCCGGCATGCCGATAAAATAAATACGCATGTACAGCACTGCCTGGTCGAGTACATCTTCCGGCGTTGCCATCCATTCCAGCATGGGGCGCGCCGCCAGAACGCCGACGACAATCAGGATCATGCCTCCCGTAATGGCTGTCCACAAAGCAGTTTGTACGGTTTCCTGGGCATCATCAAAATCATTGCCCCCGCAAAAACGTGCGATCAATACATTCGCTCCGACCGAAATACCGATAAAAAAATTGACCAGCAGATTGATTAGGGAACTGGTCGACCCAACGGCTGCCATCGCCTGACTGCCGGTAAAGCGGCCCACGACGATGATGTCAGCGGCATTGAACAAAAGCTGTAAGATGCCCGAGCAAATCAGCGGCAGCGAAAACAGCAGGATACGGCTGAGCAACGGCCCATTGCACATATCGATCTCATAGGATTTTTTCATTACGGTGAGGGGCTCCTTTCTCTCTGGCCCATGTCGTTTTGGGGATCCTACCCCCATACAGCCAGCCCACAAAATAGATTTACATTTTCTTTACACTTTCTTTGCTCACTATATCTTATTCCAACCCGAAATAGAATGCAATATCCCCCAAAGCCCAAATGCGATTTTCTCCCTTTTGACGGTTTTTCATCAAAAATACCGAGGAGTTTTCATCTGTCTTCCTGTTTGTCTAAACGAATCCGCCGTCCCATCGCCCGATTGGCTGCCCCCGCGGCACTGGCAGCGGTTCTTGCTCTTGCAATTTGATTGGAACCGTTTATAATAAAAGTATATAAAATTCCAAAAGCATACATTTTTTGCCGTTCATCGCGAACAGGGGGAACACTGTGGAACTGAATGTCCGTATTTTTGAGGATCAGCCGGCTGCGGTGCAGCAGCTGACACAAGCGGTGCAGGATTGGTGCGCCACACATCACTGTACTGTCCGCATCGCGTCCTATCCCAGCGAAGTATCGATCGATGACAACACGGCTTCTCAAACTGATATTTTCTTTTTTGATATTGAACTGGCCGGCGGTTCAGGGCTGCATGCCGCACAAGCCATCCGTTCTCATCATCCGCATGTTCCCATTGTCTTTCTGACCAACCATCAAAAATATGTTTTTGATGGTTATACCGTTCAGGCATTTCGTTATCTGATGAAGCCTATCACGCCCAAGGACTGTGCGTCCTGCATGGAACAGGCCTATGCGTTTTCCCAGTCCAAGCAGCAGCAAATGCTGCGCATCATCCAAAAAGGCCGCTGGTGGTTCCTGCCCATTGAACAGATCTTGTACATCGAAGCGACCGGGCATGTTTGCCGCATCCAAACCCAGCAGGAACAAATCGACTGCCGTAAAAGCTTTTGCGAGTTGCGGCAGGAACTCCCGCCCCATACCTTTATCCAGACCCACCGCTCGTATCTGGTCAACTATCGGTACATCCATACCCTGTCCGATAAATCGCTTTGTCTGGATGATGGAGAACAAATCCCGGTCAGCCGCAGCTATCGCCCGGCTGTCATCCAATTTTTAGCTACCCATCTTGGAGGAACTCTGTGACAATCCTAGAAAATATTTTGATTATCTTATCTTCTTTGCTGGACCAGGCCTTGCCGCTGCTGCTTTTCTGGCTGGTCATCCAGCCCAATCGTGACAAATTCCATTGGTCCTTTTATGGACTTTGCGTGGGTGTGTTCACGCTTTTCTGCTGTTTGCTCAGCTTTAGCGACATCCATTATCTTGTGAAAACCGCCTGGGTTGTTCTTCTTAAAATATTCTACTGCTGGACGATCTCGGAACATAAATTCGCGATATCCCTCTTTCTGCCGGTCGTGGATTTGGTCAGCATGTATGCCTGTGAAAGCAGTGTCCCGTTTGTTTTGGCACTTTTATTCCCGCATGTTTCTTTTTCGGACGTATCCGATACCTCATTTTTGATGGTATTTGGTATTTTAGAATCCCGCAGCCTGCTTTATTTGCTGTGGGGCGGCTGCATTCTGTTGCTGTACCGCCGCAAGCCGATCATTCATCCGCGTGCCATCCACACGTCGCAGTGGATTGCGCTGTGTTCGGGCATCGGGTTTCTAGCCAGCTTTGTGGTTGCATTCCAATGGGTGGCTAACCTGCACCCAGAAGCGATTCATTCGATTCTGGGTGCGTTTCCGATCATCTTTCTGATCATTACCATTCTGTTTTTCCTGCTCGCCCTCAGTTTGTCTTCCGAAGCCGAACGCAAATACCGTTTGGAAAACGAACTGCTCCAAGCCGAACAGCAGCTTGAGCAGCAAAAGGCCGTGTCCTCCATGTATGAGCAGATTCGAGGCGCACAGCATGATTTTCGCAACCACATGCAAATCATTGCTTCTCTGGCCGAGCAGCAGAATGATACCGAAGTGGTCAATTATGTCAAAGACATCCTGGGCTCCCTGGCTGCCAGTTCGGCGTTTGTCAATACCGGTGTGCCAGCTGTGGACGCTCTGATGAATTCCAAGTTTATCTATGCGAAAAAGCATAACATTCAGGTGTCAGCTGAAATCTGTTTCCCCGAACCGCTGACCATTACCATCTCAGACCTTTGTGCCGCTCTGTTCAATCTGCTGGACAATGCCATCGAAGCGTGTGAAAAAAATCAGCTTCCCGAAAATCGCTGGCTGGAACTGACCTTACATCAGGCCGACAGTTTCCTGGTCATTCGTTGCAGCAATCCCAGTGAAGTGCGACCCACCCAAGGCCGCAATGGATTCCGCACCAGTAAGCCTGGCGCACGGCACGGCATCGGGATGAAGCAGTTACAGCGCGTTGCCAACCGATACAGCGGCTTTTTCCATGCCACCTATCAAAACGGTATTTTCACCGCCAAGCTCGCCCTTTCCCAAGGCGCCAAAGTCGAGCACATTCACGCATCCTATATCAACACCGAGGAGGCACATTCCCATGTTCAAACGATGGAGTAATTTCCTAATTTCCCGCAATATCATTGCCCCGGAAGATGCTGAGGTGCAGGAATATGGCCTGTTCTGCCTGGTCGAAACCATTTCATTTCATGCAGCACAGCTTCTTTTGGCCATTTTTCTGCATCTGGTTCCGGAAACTCTGCTTTTTGATGCCACGTTCCTGCTGCTGCGCAGCCATACCGGCGGATATCATGCCTCGACTCCCATGCGCTGCTTTGTGATGAGCATTGCGGTCTGGGCTGGACTGATGCTGGCCTGCCACTATGTCCCGGTTGGGATTTGTCTGGCTCTGGGGCTTCTCGCGGTCCTGGTCATCTGGCGTATTGCTCCCCTGCCGCATGAAAACAATCCCTTCAGCCCCGAACGGCTCGTGCAAGTCACTCACCGAATGCATATCATTTTGATCCTTCTCGTGCTACTTTCTGGCCTTTTCCTTGCCTTGCAGCTGTGGATCTTTGCCCGGTTGGTGCTGCTGGTGCTGGTATGCATTGCCTTTTCGCTTTACATGGCCTGGCGCAAGTCGAATGTAAACATTTAAAAGTCCATAAAAACAGCCTGGGAGAAGCAGCTACACTGCTATCCCAGGCTGTTTGATTTTACGCGACAAAAGCCCAAAATTCTGCCTGTGTCACATAGATACAATATTCGACCTCGTTCTGTTCGTCTCCCACCACAACGCGTATCACGTGGCTGTTATCATCCAGTTCTGGTGTCTGGATTCCTTGCATGTTGGGAAACCAAATGGTTGTGATGTCCCGCATTTTGGTTTCTTCCTCTTCTTTCAGAGTCAGGTCCAAATATGCTGCCCACGCCTGTGCCATTTGCGACAGGTCCATTGGCTCAGTCCAAGTGTCGTCGGTCTGATTGCAGGCCACATGATATTGCAAGATCTTCCCGGTTTCATCATCCATTGACAGCGTTATAAAATAACGCTCAGAAATTGCATGAATCTCCCACTGCATCAGACTACATGCCGGATCGTGACTGTCGGCGGTAAACTCCACGCCGTTGACAAAGGTCTTAGTATACATACTGCTGCTTTCGGGCAGAAGACCAGATTCGTGCATTAGATCCATCTGCGTCCTAGCATTTTGCCGGGCTCTTTGGTGGTCATAATTGATACCCGTCTGAAAAACCATGGTTTGGGCATCTTCGTAGGTATTCTGTCCGCTGAGCAATGCCAGGCGCTGGGGCAAAGTATAGGTACTTTCTTCCCCCAGACGAATGGGCTCCATCTCGACCGTGTGAACGGTATTGATCTGCTGCATATCATGCCCGCGTGCCAGAAAAGCTGGCAGCGCTGCACATAAGAGCAACGCGACTGCCACCGCTCCCAGGCTGATGAAATGTTTACACTTCATAACGCAGCCCCCTCTCGGAAGCAGACGGTCACGGTCGTGCCGCGTCCCTCCTGGCTTGCAAAGGACAGCGTTCCCTGATGCAGTTTGACGATTTCGGCGCACAAACGCAGTCCCAGACCAACGCCACCGCTCGCACGCGCACGCGCCTTATCCACGCGGTAAAATGCTTCGGTCAAGCGTGGGATGGCTTCTGCCGGCATTCCGCGTCCGGTATCCTGAATGCTCATCCGCCATTCCCGATCCATCTTCCCGGCTTGCAGCGTAATGTGTCCGCCATCCGGCATGGCCTTGCGCGCATTGTCCAGCAAATTAATGACCAGTGTTTGAAACAAATCGGGTTCCACCAGCCAGACCGTATCATCGGTCTGACAAGAAAAGGTGATGCCTGCTTTCTGGAACCGCTGCTCAAACAGGCCACCTGCCTGCCGGATCAGTGCGCCCATATTGCAAGGCTTTTTGGCAATGTCCTGTTTTTGCAGGACGATCAGGTCGAGCAGTTTGTTGGACAGGCTTTCCAACCGCTTGCCCTCGGAAAAGATGTAATGCACCGCCTCGGCGCGGCTGGCAGGCGGCAGTTCAGTCGAACGCAGCAAATCGGCATACCCAATGATCGAAGTCATCGGCGTGCGCATCTCATGGGCAAACGAAGCCATAAATTCTTCCTGCCGTTCGACGGCACCTTGCAGCGCCTGAATATTTTTGGACAACCGGTTGGTCATCAGATTGAAATCGCGTGCCAGCTGGCCAATCTCATCCTGTCCTTGTTCGTCGGCCCGACGGGAAAGATCGCCCTCGGTAATGGCACGCGCGGTTTCAGCCAGAGCGGTCAACGACCCGGTCAGCCAGTGGGATAACAGCATAGCCGCCAGCGAGCCAATGACAGCCATCGCGCACAACAGGCCAACAAAGCTATGACTCAACGCCTTGCGCGCTTCATAAATGTCCTCGATCGGCCGCAAGGCTTCCAGATAAAACTTCTGTTTGCCATCGGTGAGCATGCCTGCCGTCTGGATCATGTGATTGCCATTGCTCTCCTGCTGCACCCGCCAAGCCATGGTCTTTTCATCGGCCTTCTCAATCAGGCCCGCTTGAAAGGTCTGTCCGTGATGAACCTGCTGATACAGCACCCGGCCTTGTCCATCGCTTAAACGGAACGACTGGCCGCTCTGCCGCTCCAGCGTGCGGATTGCGCCCGCCAGATCGCGTGCATCCCATTCCGCATTGCTGGTCGCTGCCGACAGCATCGACAGCGCCATGCGCTGTTCATCCTGTGCAGCGCCCGCTTCCTGGTTCAACGCATTGTCAAAGGACACGGTAATCAGCCATGCGCCCGATAGCCCGACCGAAAGCACCAACAGCAGTACAATCATCAGCCGCAGCTTATCCCGATAGCTCATTTACACCTCCAGGCGATAACCGATCTTATATACAGCCTTGATTTTGTCTTCCCAGCCTACTTTCTTGCGCAGCCGCTGCACATGCAGATCGACCGTGCGGCTGTCGCCCATGTAATCGCTCTGCCATACCCGCTCGTAAATCGTTTCGCGGTACAGGGCAATGTCCGGATTGCGCGCAAACAAAAGCAGCAGTTCAAATTCTTTCTTGGTCAGTGCAATGGGCACGCCATCTCGGCATACCGACCAGCTGGAAATGTCGATGGTCAGGCCGCCGATTTCGATGATGCGGTCCAGTTTGTGATACCGGCGCAGCACGGTTTCAACGCGCGCCAGCAGTTCTGCGATCTCAAAGGGCTTGACCAGGTAGTCGTCCGCGCCCAGTTTCAAGCCTTTGACCCGATCGGATACCGTGCCACGGGCGGTCAGGAAAATGACCGGAATATCCCGCGGACGAATATACTCCATCACTTCAAAGCCATCTGCCCCAGGGAGCATCACATCGAGCAGCACCAGATCAAACTGCTCCTGCTCAATGCGGTCGGCAGCCGCCAAGCCGTCGTATACGCATACGCACTGATAACCGGCCCCGGCCAGGCTGATGCGGATCAGCTCGGAGATCGGCTTTTCATCTTCTACAATCAGAACGCGTAACATATTCATCCCCTTTTTTCTCTCAAATTTGTGGTTTCCATCGTATAGGATGATTGTATCATATTTGCATCCCCTAGCGTTAGAAAAATTTTTCCTTTGTGTTTTTTGTTGCTTTTCCCCTGCAATGGCAAAAAATATGGTATACTAGAATCAGAAGTGTTGCGTACCCTGGTACGGGACGCGGGGATCCGCGAAACTGAGGAGGATTGTCATGAAAAACATCTTATTTGTCGCTTCCGAATGCGTTCCTTTTGTGAAAACCGGCGGCCTGGCTGACGTTGTGGGCGCGTTGCCGAAATCGCTCGACCGCACCAAATATGACGTGCGTGTGATCTTACCGGACTATGCGAGCATTCCGGCCAAATATCGCAGCCAGTTCCGCTACATCCATCATTTTTATATGGACCTCGGCCGTCTGGGCAATGTCTATGTTGGCATCATGACCTATGAAATGGACGGCATTACCTATTACTTTATTGACAACGAGCATTACTTCAGCGGAGAAAAGCCCTATGGCGATATCCACTGGGACATTGAAAAGTTCTGCTATTTCTCCAAGGCTGCGCTGGCGATCTTGCCGGTCATCGACTTCCATCCGGACATCATCCACTGCCACGACTGGCAGACCGGCGTGGTACCGGTGTTCCTGCATACACTGTTCAAGCCCAACCCGTTCTATCAGGGCATTCGCACGATTATGACCATTCACAACCTGAAATTCCAGGGTGTATGGGACATCCAGACCTTGAAACTGTACACCGATCTGCCCGATTATGTTTTCCTGCCCGACCGCATGGAATTTAAAAAGGATGCCAACATGCTCAAGGGCGGCCTGGTCTACGCTGACCGTATCACGACGGTTTCCAATACGTATGCCGAAGAAATCAAAATGCCCTACTATGGCGAAGGCTTGGACGGTCTGCTTCGCGCCAAATCGGACACGCTGTCCGGCATCGTCAACGGCATTGACTATGATATTTACAATCCGGCCAATGACCCCAAGTTGTATCAGACCTATACCACCAAGACCTTCCGTAAGGGCAAAGCGGCCAACAAGGCCCGCTTGCAGGAGGAACTCGGTCTGCCGGTCGATCCCGAAGTGATGATGCTTGCTATGATCACCCGTTTGACCGACCAAAAGGGCCTCGATCTGGTCGAATGGGTGCTCGGCCGTCTGCTCGATTCGCGCATTCAGTTTGTCGTCATCGGCACCGGCGACCCGCGCTATGAAAATCTGCTGCGCCACTATGAATGGTCGCGCAAAGATAAAGTCTCGGCCAACATTTATTTCAACGATGAGCGTGCTCATCGTCTGTATGCGGCTGCGGATGCCATGCTCATGCCGTCCCGCTTTGAGCCGTGCGGCCTGACCCAGCTCATTTCCCTGCGCTATGGTACCGTACCGATCGTGCGCGAGACCGGCGGTCTGCGCGATACGGTGGAAGCGTATAACCAGTTCGCCGGCACCGGCACCGGCTTCTCGTTTGCCAACTACAATGCTGATGAAATGCTGGGCACCATCTTCTATGCCGAGCAGATCTTCTACGATGACCGCAACGCCTGGGATGCTATGGCCGTACGCGGCATGGAAGCTGACTTCTCGTGGAACGAGTCGGCCAAGAAATATGAAGCCCTCTACGATTCTCTCACCTAACATCTCGCTTGCATTACAAAAAGGTAGACGCCCATGCGTCTACCTTTTTTCGTGCTCTCTTTAAATCGAATGCTGCATTTGCGCCCAATCTTCTGCAAAGGTTTTCTGTCCATCCACGGTCAGCGGGTGCATGAGGGACTGACGGTACAGTGCAAAGGGAAGCGCCGCATACGGTACGCCCATCTTGGCCAGGGCTTCCAGCTGATACAAGCTTTTGATGGAAGCTGCCACCACCGATACACCGCGGCGGCTTGCAATCTGCTGCACTGCTTCGACCATTTGCAGCCCATCCCCGCCGGCAAAGGCGTCGGTCCGCCCTACAAACGGAAAGACGTAGTCGGCACCAGCATTCATGGCCGCCACCGCTTGCGCCACCGTGAAAATCAGGGTCATCGCGCAGCGAACCCCTCGCCGGTGCAAAAGCTTGCAAAGCTCCAATCCTTCCGGACTAAAATTGATTTTGATGACAATGTTGGGATCGACTTGGGCGATTCGCTCGGCCTGCGCCAGCATGGTCTGTACATCGTCCGCAACGACCTCGCCGCTTAAAAATTCCAGTTCCTCTCGGGTGTATGTTTGCAGAAAATCGAGGATCTGCACCTTCTGTGCACGATACATGCTCGGATTGGCCGTAATCCCGCAAGCCCCCCAGGCCAGTGCCTGACCGATCTCCTCCGGATTGGCGCTGTCGATCAAATACTTCATCGGTTTCACACTCCTTTTTTCTCATTATATGCCAATCGCTTTCCATCCAGCAAGGGACCAATCTGTCAGGCTTTTGCCACAATGTTATGGGAAGAAGTGATAACAGTGCCTACATTGCATTTCTTCCAAATCTTTTTTATACTGAACGAAAGAAAGATTAGGAGGGTTTCAACATGTTTCAATACTATCAGCCCACAAAGATCTGCTTTGGCAGCAATCGCCTGGAAGATCTGGGCCGGATCGCTGCCCGGTATGGCAAGCGCTGCTTTCTCGTAACCTCGCCGGACGAGCCGCTCCGTCCCCTTTACGCTCGCGTCATCGCGCTGCTGGAGAAGGAAGGCATCTCGGTCTTCCACTTTGACCGGGTACAGCCCAATCCGACCGTTGAGATCGTCGAACAGGGCTTTGAACTTCTGAAACAGCATCCGGCAGACTTTGTTCTGGCTGTCGGCGGTGGCAGCAGCATCGACACCGCAAAGTCCATTGCCTTCACCCATGGTCAGGAAGCGATCGACTGGGATTATCTGTTCCAGAACTTCTCGTCCCCCTATGAGGACTATGCACCCTATTCGGAGACTGTACTTCCGCTTCTGGCCGTTCCCACCACTTCGGGTACTGGCTCGCAGGTCACACAGGCAGCGGTCATCTCACGCGGCAAGGAAAAGCTGACTTTCTACCATCCGTCGCTGTTCTCCAAGGTATGTATCGTCGATCCGACGCTCATGCTGACGCTGCCCGTACGCATGACCGCCGCAACCGGTTTTGATGCGTTTACCCATGCGTTTGAAAGCTATATCAATTCGCACGCTTCGCCGTACAGCCAGATGGATTCCATGCACGCTATGGAACTGGTGGTCAACAACCTGCCGAAGGCCATTCAGGACCCTTCCAACCTGACCTATCGCACCCAGCTTGCGCTGGCAGACACCTTGGCTGGCCGTGCGCTGTCCAACTCGGGCGCTGCGGCACCGCACCCGCTGTCTGAAATCATTGGCGGTATCACCCACTTGCCGCACGGCCAGGCACTGGCTGTGGTATTCCCGGCGTTTGTGGCTCAGATGCAGAGCAAGTATGCGCAGCAGTTTGCTGAGGTTGCCCGCCTGTTTGATCCGGCTGCAACCGACCTGTACACCGTTCTGTGTGACTTCCTCAAGCAGATCGGCCTGTTCTGCAAGCTGCGTGATTTTGATGTATCCGAACAGGACTTTGCCGAAATGCTGGCCTGCCCGGTTCTGGATTTCCTGCCGTTCGGCACCCGGGAAGAGTTGGAAGCGATTCTGAAAAATTCGTATTAAGGGTTTATCATGATGTATCAGATGGTTTGTTTGGATTTGGACGGCACGCTGCTGAATCGATCCCGTGCCGTCAGTATGGAAAACCGCAAGGCGCTCATCGACTGCCTGGATCGTGGGATCTACATCTATTTGGTGACCGGACGTCCCCCGTGTTTTGCCCGCTGGCTGGCACGGCAGATCGATCCCCGTATCCGGGTGATTTGCAGCAATGGCGCCTGGTATCAGCTCGGTTCAAAGGTCGTTCAGCATCCCCTGTCTTCGCAGGCCGTGCAGTTCCTGCTTGATATTTTGCAAAACTCGCCCACTACGACGATGTTTTTCAAAAACGAGCACCATATCTACACCAATGCGGACCATGATGACCGCTTTTTATACGACCATTTGAACGCAGATCTACCGCCGGAGGAACGGTGCGATTCGCACACCGGCCTATCGCCGGCACAACTCTCCGACCATCTCGACCAGGTTGTCAAAGTGCTGGTTTACGAGGAAGACCGTCCCCGTTTGCAGCAGATCTATGACCAAATTCAGGCGTATCCCACCCTGGAACCGACCGGTTGTGCACCGGTCGGATTCGATGTCGTAGCAACCGGTGTCGACAAGGCCCATGCGATCTCTCTGGTTTGCGATGATCTGCACCTTTCCATGGAGCAGGTCATCTGCATGGGAGATGGCGATAACGACATCCAAATGCTGCAACAAGCCGGTCTTGGCGTTGCCATGGGCAATGCCGATGATCTGGTCAAGGCCAGCGCTGATGTCTGCGCGCCGTCCAATGACGAAGACGGCGTTGCATGGGTCCTTCGAAACTATTGCCTCACAACACCTAACACCTAAACCTAACAAAAGAGCGATGCCAAACGGCATCGCTCTTTTGTTGCTGTAATCGCCAAAAAAGCTCTGCCCCGAAGGGCAGAGCTTTTCATTATAGATTCTGTCGCGCCTTTTGTGTGATCTTGCGAATGGTCTGCATGATGATGAACAGAGACAACAGGCTGAACCCTGCAATCCAAGCGTTTCCGGAGATGACGCCGGATGCAATGACCACGCTGCCGTCCAGGCAGAACAAGATGGTTGGCACCTTTAAAAACCGCAAGACATACTGAATCAGCAACGCGATGACATCGGTACCGCCTGTCGCGCATTGCCGGTTTAAAGCAATGCCGACCGCAGACCCGACCAGCACACCGCCAGCCAGCGCGGCAATCAGCGGGGCTACAAACCAGGGCAGGTTGCTGCATGCCCCGGAAAGGTCAAATACAGGCACCAGTTCCATAAACACCGGCGTAATCAGGGTAATGTAAAGGGTTTTGACACCAAAACCCTTTCCCAGCAAAACGGTTGCCAAAATCAGAAGCGGCACCGAAATCGCCAGTGACATATACGAAACTGGAATGTGCGTGATGAGTGAAAAAATAATGGACAAGCCTGTGATGCCGCCCGGCGCCAGGCCGGTCGACTGAAAGCACAGGTTGACCGCCATTGCGGTGAAAATTGCAGACAGCGTAATCCACAAAAAGTCTTTCACAATGGCTGTGACTCGCTGCTGCGTCATAGCAGAATTACAGTCCATACTTTTCTGCTGCTGCATCGATCGCTGCACGGCACTTACGGTAACCGCCTGCAGCACCTTCCGGATCCTTAAACAGGGCAGAAGACAGAACGATAACGTCCGGATTGCAAGCAATCAGCGGATCCATGTTGTCTGCACGCAGACCGCCATCGATCGCCAGTTCGCACTTCGGATTCTTTTCATCGATCATCTTGCGAGCGCGCTGTACCAGATCGGTTACGCTTCTGCGCCAGCCCCAGTTGTCCTTACCGTCGGTCTCATCCACGCCATGGGTTACGATGTGCAGACGGTCGATATCATAGATGGACTCTTCGACAAAGCACAGAGGAGTGTAGCAGCCGAGCGTCAGGCCAAACTTCAGGCCCATCTCACGGCACCAGTTGATGATGTAAGCCAGCTGTGCGCCGATGAAATGCTCCGCCGGCAGAACCAGCATATTGGCACCTGCTTCTGCGATCTGCTCGATGAACATGCGGTCCATGCTTACCGTGTAAATGTGGCACTCGATGGGAAGCTGGGTTACCGGACGAATGCCTGCAATGATCTGATGGCCGCCCATCAGCTTCATATTCTGCAGGTCGTGCATATCCGCTGCATCCGAGTGGATGTAATCCACACCTGCATCGCTGATTTCCTTGACGACACCGGCAATGTTGCCGTAATTAACATGCGCCAGACCAGCCGCAATCTTAATATGTTTCATAAGTAGATGACCTCCCGCGTCAATAATTATTATGTGATTATTGTAGGGGAATCAAACGCAAATTTCAAGAATCGCTCAAGCATGGAAAAGGGCGGATTGATGTGGCAAGAAGTCAACGTTCCTCTAGGAAAGACATGTCCCCCTGTCGGAGCGGATCGTTCTTTTCTTTATAATAGGTCTCGATGATGGACTTGACCCGCTGCATATCATGGTCATGCGGCAGGGCATGCAGCGTCAAAACCGGGATGTCACAGTCGAACGGCAAAGGCAGGGTCGATAAGATCAAATCAATATCGGTCAAATCGGTTTGCTCGATTGAAATGAAGGTCCGCCTGGACACCACTTCGATTTCCGGTACATGTTTCGCCAGTTTGCGCACAATCAAATTGCTTGCCGCCGGTCCCTGGTGGCAGACCAAAATGGTACGCAACGGTTTTTTCATGCGGTCCAGCGCTGCGGCCAGATGAATGCACAGATAGCCTGCTTCATCGTCACTGAAGTGGCATCCATACTTGGGTTCGAGCTGGCGCAAGCTGCGCTGTACGACCTGGAAGGTATTTTGATAATACGAATGGATTTCGTACATCAGGGGGTTTTCAATCCGGATGCCATGCCGGCAGCGTGTGATGGCTGGGCCCAAATGAGCTTGTAGCGCTTCCCGCAGTTCCGCATCCTGCTGAAAAGGACGCCGGAACATTTTACCCCACAGTTCCAACAGGTCTTGTGTCATTTGGATGACATCCTGCTGCTCCTGATCTGCCTGCTGGTTTTGTAGAGCCAGCAGATGGATTTGCAGGTATCGCCGCTCATCCTCCGGCAGCGAAATGTGCAGATGCTCTTCCAGCAAATCGCATAGTTCACACGCTTCTGGATAAAGGGGCTTCTGCTCGAGTTCCTCGACAAAATCTTCGGATAACACGACCTTTTTATCATCCATGACACGCAGGCATAGAATACAGATTTGCAGGAAGCATTCCAGCATGGTGGTAAACGGAAGTTCATGCCAGTATACGTGCTTCGCCTGCAAGAGCGCCTGTAAAATCCCATAAAAATCCTGCTCGGTATAGTCGAGCGCTGAGAACAAAAAATAATCCGGGCGTTGGGGCGTGCGTGTGCGCACCAATTCGGCCAGCATCTGATACCCTTTGTCCGCGGTCATAAGCGCAAACATCAGCGCTCGCAGATTGTGCTCCTTGCCCTCCAAACGAACGCCATGGTTGCTCTTACGAATCAAGGTAATATGATATTGCTCCAATAAGGGCTGCAACGCGATCAAATCCTTATGGATTGTCGCGCGGCTGACATACAATTCCGAGGATAGTTCATAAATGCGGCAGCGCTCGACACAGTTGATGATGCGCAGCCCAATGTAAATTTTCCGTGCCTGCGGGGTATAATCTTTCTGCCGCCGGCTGTTTCCCAAAATTTGCTCTAACAAACGCAGCTTCTGCTCTGCATCCCCTTCGATGCAAATCCCGCTGCCGGTTTTTTTGCATAACGTCATCTGATTTTCGGCCAACCATTCACTCACAGTCTGCAAGTCGTTTCGAATCGTCTTGTTGGACACTTGCAACATCGTGGCAATTTGCTGAATTGTCACAAATCCACTGGATTGCAGCAGAATGCGTATAATCTCCAGAGCTCTTTGCTTCTGCATAAAAATCCTCTCCCTGTGTTGGTCTCTCTTTTTATTGTAAAGGATTGCAGTTGCTTGTCAAGACGTGTCCCCGCGCTTCATCAAATGTTTTAAAATTACTATAATGAAAAAGTGACAAAAAGAATGATGGATCCATAGCTGTGTCCGGCAAAATCGTATTATAATAACTTATCTATATTTAGGGAGCTGAGCTGGATGACAGAATTTCAAAAACGATGGCACGCTTACGAACCAGAGTTTCTGGACGACTTAAAACAACTGGTTGCAATCGATTCAGTACGCGACACCGACCACGCCGCGGACGGAAGTCCCTTTGGCCCGCAGATTGCCCGTGCGTTTGATTGTTTCCTGCAAATCGCAGAAAAATGCGGGTTACAGACCCAAAATGTGCAGGGTTATGCCTGCGATGCCCGACTTGGGGCGCAGGACCATGGGTACATCGGGGTCCTGGGGCATCTGGACGTTGTGGAAGCTGGCGACCCTGCCCAATGGCATACCCCACCCTTTACCATGACGGCTGACGAACAAGGGATGCTGTATGGCCGCGGCGTCAACGACGACAAGGGCCCGCTTTTGGCGGCGCTATATGCGGTCCGCATCCTGCGGGACATGGAAATCCCCCTGCAATACGGCATTCGCGTCATTGCTGGCGGCGCTGAGGAAACCACCTGGGAGTGTATGCGGACCTATTTTTCTCATGAACCGCAACCGCTGATGGGCTTTTCGCCGGATGGTAACTTCCCCATCGTCAACGGTGAAAAGGGCATCCGCAAATACGATTTACTATTTGCCCGGGCAGACGCACATCCGGAACGCCCGGTACTGCACCATATCGCCTGTGCTACGCTGCATAATTATGTATGCGACCAAATATGTTGCCAAGTGGATGACGCTCCTTCGCTGTGCTTTACCGGACAGCGTACGCTGTCACGCAACCCCCAGCGCGGACAAAATGCTCTGTTTGCGTTTGCGCAGCATTTCCGCAATCTGCCGCTGGCACAGCCGGAAGCCAATGCCTGCATTGCCTTTTTGCACGACGCCCTGTCGCCCGACCCGTACGGGCAGGCCTGCGGCCTGTATTCGTCCGACCCGGATATGGGAACGACCTCGGTTTGCCCCACCGGTCTGGAAGAAAAAGAAGATGGACTGCACTTATATGTCGATGTCCGATATCCTCGCAGTATCACCCCTGCACAGCTAGATAAACGCTTCGAACAGCTTGGCACGGAATATGGCTTTGCATCTACTGTGGAAGATGAGAAACGACTGCTGTATGTAGCGCCCGACCATCCGCTTGTGCGCGCCCTAGGGCAGGCTTATACGCAAGTGACTGGCGAACCAGTTGCTTGCTTTACCAAAGGCGGTGCATCCTATGCCCGCGTTTTGGATTGCGGCATCGCTTTTGGCGCAACCTTCCCCGAAGAGGACACCCATCCGCATATGCCGAATGAATGTATGGCACTGTCGTCCCTGTCGCGCGCTGCCGAAATTTATTTCGAAGCGCTGTGCCGTTTGGCCGGGCAAGGAACTTGATATTTTGCCACAACAATATGGAACCAACCTGAATCACCGTTCGGTAGCCGACTGTGAAACATTATGCTAAAATACGTACATCACACAAGGGGGGCTTGATATGAAAAAAATTCAGGCAAAAATCCAAACTTTTGCAGGAGCCATGATGGTTCCGATCGTACTGTTGGTACTGGTTGGTTTTTATGTCGGTATCGGTAGTGCGTTTACTAACTACATCTTGCCCGAGGGAACATTCCTCTACAAACTGTTCACCATGATCTCCAACCTGGGCTTCTTGTTCATGAACAACTTGCAGCTCTGGTTTGCGGTGGCAATTGCGTTCACTCTGGCGAAAAAGGAAAAGGGCTGGGCTGCTTTTGCTGGCCTGATCATGTTCTTCTGCTACACGAAGGGCATTGAAGGCTGGGCTTCTCTGTCTGGCTGGACGCCGGAAACCACTTCGGTCGATGCGCTGATGGCAGCTGGCTATTCGCAGCTGGATGCACTCAACTTCAACGCACTGTGGTCGGAGTCGCTCGGTATCTTCTCCTACAACATGGGTATCTTCTCCGGTATCATCTGCGGTCTGCTTGCCGCCTGGGTACACAACCGCCTGGTCGACACGCAGTTCCCCAACATGTTCGCATTCTTTGCTGGTGCAAAGTTTGTTATCATCGTTGTATCCCTGGTGTCCATCCCGGCAGCAATTGCTACGTACTACATCTGGCCGTACATTGCATCGGCATTGCAGAGCCTGACCTCTTTCATCAGCGCAAGCGGTCTGTTCGGCACCTGGCTGTTCGGTACCATGGATAAGGCACTGCTTCCGTTCGGTATCCACCACCTGATCGCCTTCCCGATCGAATATTCCCAGGTCGGCGGTACAATGACCATCGACGGCGTTGTATACGAAGGCGTACGTAACATCATCAACGGTCAGGCAGCAAGCGCAGACGCAACTGGCTACCTGATCCGTAACTTCACCAGTGGTCGTATCCTGTTCCAGCTGGCTGGTCTCCCCGGCGCAACACTGGCAATGTACCACTGTGCAAAACCCGAAAACCGCAAGAAGGTAGCAGCACTTCTGGTTCCCGCCGTATTTACTCTGATGATTGTCGGTGTATCCGAGCCGATCGAGTATACGTTCCTGTTTGTTGCTCCCCTGCTGTACTGGCTGGTATATGCCCCGCTTTGCGGCCTGTGCTATGTTGTAGCCGAGCTTGCAAAGATCTCGATCAACGGACATGCGTTGTTCTTCATGATCCCCAACCTGTTCCAGCCCCAGAAGGTACATGCTATGGCACTGCTCTGGCTGCTGCCGCTGACCTTTGTTGTATACTACTTTGCTTTCAAGTTCGTCATCTGCAAGTTCAACCTCAAGACACCGGGACGTGGCGACAGCGAAATCAAGCTGATGAGCAAGAAGGAATACCAAGCAGCGAAAAACGGCCCGCAGGGCGCTGATGCGGTGTCGGCTTCCAATTCTGACAAGCTTGAAGTACGCATCATCGAAGCACTGGGCGGCAAGGATAACATTCTAAATGTGACCTGCTGCGCGACCCGTCTCCGCGTAACGCTCAAGGACGAATCGCTCGCTGTGCCGGACGATGTTTGGAAGGGTGAATTGGAAGCACTCGGTGTCGTACACGCACAAGAATCGTTGCAGATCATCTACGGTGTGCGCGTACAGAACATCACCACTTCGGTCAAGGATATCCTTGGCATGGACTAACTTTTACAACCCCTTTTATTTCTCAATACGAATGCAGACAGAGCAGCGGCGGTTTTGATACTTCAAAACCGCCGCTGTTCTTTTGTATGGCCTGCCCTCAGGGGCAGGCATTTTTTATTCTTGCGGGATTTTGGATAGAGTCTTGACAAGAGGTTAGCACAGGCATACAATAATGTTAACCCCAGTTAACAAACAAGGGAACATTGAAACGAGGAAGAACAATGAAAACCTTAGCCAACTTAAAACCGGGCCAAACCGGCGTGGTGCATTCGCTCACAGCCGAAGGCGCGGTCAAACAGCGCTTCCTGGATATGGGCATCACGCGCGGTGTGCATGTCCTGCTGGAACGGCGTGCGCCGTTTGGCGATCCGATTGCGGTACGCCTGCGCGGATACAGCCTGTCCCTGCGCAAGGAAGAAGCCAAGAAAATCTGTATTGAGGATTGGAACTGAGACAACACATGGGAAGAACAACGATCGCCATTATGGGCAATCCGAACAGCGGTAAAACGACCCTGTTCAACAAACTGACCGGTTCCAATCAGCACGTCGGCAACTGGCCCGGCGTCACGGTGGACCGCAAAACCGGTCAAATTCATCATGCGGGCACGGTGGTCGATGTCGTCGACCTGCCGGGTATCTACTCGCTCTCCCCTTATACGCAGGAGGAGATCATCGCCCGCGAGTTCGTTCTGTCGAACGGACTGGACGGCATCCTGAACATTGTGGATGCTGCCAACATTGAACGCAACCTCTATCTTACGATGCAGCTCATCGCCTTGGGGCTTCCGATGGTGATTGCGCTGAATTTCATCGACGACTGCCGCGCCCAGGGCATTCAAATCGACTGCCAGGCCATGAGTGACCTGCTGGGTGTGCGCGTCATTCCGATCTCTGCCCGACGCGGAGAAAATATGGACACCCTGCTTGACGCCGTAGTCGGCGAAATGCGGCCTCCGGCCCATCAGCCCGACTATCTGCATGGCGTCGGCGCGGCCATCCGCCGGGTCTCCGGCCTGCTGGACGGTCTGTCGCTGCGGCGGGCCAGCCTGCCCTTTTATGCGGCCAAGCTCCTGGAAGGCGACAGCCATGTCTATGAGTCAGTCGCTCTGCCCGACCCGGTGCGGCATGAGATTTCACATGTGGCCCTCAGCCTGTGCAGCCACCAAAACAGCACGGACAATCAAATGATCATGGCCGATGCCATTTATGACTTCATCGAGTCGGTGGTCAAACAGTGTTATATCCGGCCGAAAAATCCGCCGCTCACGATCACCGAACGCATCGACCGGGTGGTCATGAACAAATGGCTGGCGCTCCCGATTTTTGCGCTTTTGATGTGCCTGATGTTCCTGACGACGTTTGGTCCGGTCGGCTCATTCCTGATGGATGGGCTGGACACGCTCATTCAGGGGCATTTGGCTCCCCTGGTGGAAAGCACCCTGCTGAACATTGGCGCTTCCGACTGGGTCATTGGCCTGGTATGCGATGGCATCATCGGCGGTGTCGGCGGTGTGGTCAGCTTTTTGCCGCAGATCGTTATTTTGTTTTTCTTTCTGTCCATTTTGGAGGATACCGGCTATCTGGCGCGCATTGCGTTCATTATGGACACCCTGCTGCGTAAGATCGGCCTGTCGGGCAAATCTTTTGTGCCCATGCTGATGGGCTTTGGCTGTACGACCCCTGCGGTCATGGCGGCCCGCACCATGGAAAATGAGGATGACCGCCGCATGACGATCATGCTCACCCCCTTCATGTCCTGCGGCGCCAAGCTGCCGGTCTATGCCCTTTTTGCCGGCACCTTTTTCCCCGATCACGCAGGGCTGGTCATCATCAGCCTGTATGTGCTCGGCATTATTATGGCGATTGTCGCCGGTTTTCTGCTCAAAAAGACCGTATTCCGCGGCGTATCTTCGGGCTTCGTGCTTGAGTTGCCCACCTATCGCCTGCCCACCTTCAAGGGAACGGTGCGCAATATGTGGACCCGCGCCAAGGACTTCCTGACCAAGGCTGGTACGATCATCTTCCTGATGAGCGTACTGATTTGGCTGCTGCAAAACTTCACGCCTTCTTTTACCGTGGCACAAAGTTCGGCAGATTCCATTTTGGGTGGGTTTGGTCAGCTGATCGCCCCCCTCTTTACACCGCTTGGCTTTGGCTTCTGGCAGGCAGCCGTATCGCTGCTTGCTGGTCTGGTTGCCAAAGAAGCTGTGGTTTCTACTCTGTCGGTGCTCTATGGCGCCGGCGGTGACAGCGCCATGCTGGCCGCCATTCTGGCGGGTGCTTTTACCCCGCTCGCAGCGTACAGCTTTTTGGTCTTTACTTTGCTTTATATGCCCTGCATGTCTGCCTTTGCGACCATCAAACGGGAAATGGGCGGATGGCGTTGGGCATTCGGTTCGGCCGCCCTGCAAATCGGCTTGGCTTGGCTGACTGCTTTTATTCTATACAACATTGGCGGCTTGATTTTCTAGCCGCTCAACGAAACGGGGAGGTTCGAATGGCAAGCATCCGTGAATCCGGCGAAAATTATTTGGAACTGATTCTAGACATCTACCGCGAACAAGGGGAAGTGCGTTCGGTGGACATTGCCCGCCGCTTGGGCGTATCGCGCGCCTCGGTATCCAAAGCTTTGGGGGTCCTGCGGGAAGCCGGTATGGTGGAACCTGCCTATTATGGCAAGGTGGTATTGACCGAAGAAGGCATGCAGCGCGCTGCCGAAGTCCGAGGCCGTCATGAATTACTTTGCCGGTATCTGGTGGATGTTTTAGGGGTTTCGCGTGAGATTGCAGAAGCCGATGCCTGCCGGATGGAACATGTGGTCAGCGAAGAAATGATCGTGCGTTTGCGTGAAGCATTGGATGATCCGTCTGATTCAAAATAACTCAAAAGCCAGCGTTTTGAAAACGCTGGCTTTTTTTCGCATGAAAACGGCATAAACCGCGCAAACTAGAGGGAAGTTTGATCAAATCGGAGGCACTGCCATGCAAATTTCCTCTCGGACAAAGTATCTTGTGACCGGTGGACTGGCCGGGCTGGCCAATGGATTTTTCGGGGCTGGCGGCGGCTTATTTCTTGTGCCGCTTTTCATCGGCTGGCTCAAGCTAGACGAACGAAAGGCCTTTGCCACCTCGGTCGCTGTGATTCTGCCGTTGTGCGCGGTTTCCGCCTGGATCTACTGGCGGCAGGGCAATCTGGTGCTGGGGCAGGCGCTGCCCTATCTGATTGGCGGGGCGGTCGGTGGATTTCTATCCGGCCGGATCTTCCAAAAGCTCAATATGCTCTGGCTGCGCCGAATCTTTGGCATGTTCATCCTGTATGGCGGCATCCGCGCCTTGTTTTTGTGGTAAAAGGGGGATGCCATGTTTTTGTCCATTCTGGCCGGTCTGGTGACCGGTATCCTCTCGGGCTTCGGCATCGGCGGCGGCAGTCTGCTGATGCTGTATTTGACCCTGGTTGCGGGACTGACCCAGCAGGCCGCCGCGGGAATCAATCTGCTGTATTTCATCTCCTGCGCCCCAGCGGCGCTGGTATCGCACATCAAAAACCATCTGGTCGAAAAACAGGCCGTTCTTTGGTGTACGCTGGCGGGCATCCCCACTTCGGTGGCCGCCTCTTTGCTGGCGGGTGCCACCGAAGTTTCCCTGCTGCGGCGGTTATTTGGCGTCCTGCTGCTTTACATTGGCCTCAAAGAACTGCGCGCCAAAAAACCGGAGGATACAAAACAGTAACATTTTCCATTTCAGGGAACACCTCTCCCCTCTTTTCGTCTATACTATAAGAAACAGCACAACGTGGATTTTGACGAAATGAGGTGTTTGCTATGAAAAAGCGATGGCTCACGCTTAGTATCTGCCTGTTGT
Organism: Intestinibacillus sp. Marseille-P6563; assembly: GCF_900604335.1. Lineage (NCBI taxonomy): Bacteria > Bacillati > Bacillota > Clostridia > Eubacteriales > Butyricicoccaceae > Intestinibacillus > Intestinibacillus sp. Marseille-P6563. The sequence continues at coordinate 675,555 of NZ_UWOD01000001.1, forward strand.
GGCTCCTGACCTTCCTGACTGCCTGCGGCGGCAGCAGTCAAAGCAATGAAACGGCGGCTGCGGACGGCGCTTCCAACAGCGAAGGCTGGTCCCAAACCACCGACGAAGCCGCCCCGCAAGACACCAGCACTCCTGCCTCCCAGGCGCTGCAAAACGCCAAAATCATCCGCACCGGACAAATGGATCTGGAAACCCAGGATTTCGAGGAAACCGATGCGTTTGTGCGCACCCTGACCGAAACACAGGGCGGGTATCTGGAATCCACTTCGGTGTCGGGCGATCCCGGTTCGCGGTATGGCAGCTATACCGTCCGCATCCCGCAGGAGGGGTATGACACCTTTTTTGCCCAGGTGGGCGAAAGCTGTCATGTGGTGAGCAGTTCCAGCCAGTCGCAGAACATCACCGAACAATATGTCGATTTGGAAACCCGCTTATCCTCGCTGCGCACCAAACATCAACGCTTATTGGACCTGCTGGCGCAGGCCGACAGTATGGAAACCATTGTCGCCCTGGAAAGCGAACTGGCCGACACCGAATATGAGATTGAAAGCCTGACCGGCTCGCTGCGGCAATACGACAGCCTGATCAGCTTTTCGACCATTGACCTGTCGGTCCGCGAAGTGTCCTCGCTCTCCCCGGTTTCGGAAGGCAATTCGTTCTTCAGTGAACTGGGGCAGGCGCTGAAAAACGGCAGCCATGGTGTGCTGTCCTTCCTGCGCGGGCTGATTCTGGTCTGCGCGACCATCTGGCCGGTGCTCCTGCTGGCTGCTGTGGTGGTTGTTGTGATTTGGCAGATTCGCCGCCGCCGCAAAGCCAAGGCACAGCCCCCTGTACTGCCCCCGCTCGATGACACCCCCGCTGACGATTCCCCCGAAGATCCCAAGGCATAAAGAAAACCGCCGTCGCTTCTCTGCGACGGCGGTTTGTTATTCCAAACATTCCCGCACCAAAATTTCACTGGGCGTATAGATTTGTTCGCTGGGCTGGATGTCCTGCATGCAGTAATCGACCAGCACACGCACCGGCAGTTCGCCTTGCCGCACCGTGTTGCTGTTAATGGTGCAGGTGACAATGCCTTCCCGCAACAGGTCCAAAATCTCGGGATAATCCTCAAAGCAAATCACTTTGACCTTTCCGCCCAGCCCGGCCTCCTGGATGGCGCGGCCTACCTCGCCGACGCCGCCGCCGACGATGTAAATGCCATCCAAATCCGGTCTCTGGCGCAGCAAATCCAAGGTCATGTGATAGGTTTTGGATGGGTTTTCAAAGCTGGGCAGCGTTTCCGCCACTTCGATCTGCGGAAAATTTGTGTGCAGATAATCCAGAAAGGACCGCTCGCGCACATACAAAAAATATGTGCCCGCACGCAGCGCCGATGTGCTGGTGATGACCGCAATCTTTCCGGCCCCACCCAAAAACTCACCCAGCATCCGCCCCGCGACCCGTCCGGCTTTGGCAGCATTTTCCCCAACATAGCACAGTCGTCCGGCGTTTTCCAAATCGGTGTTGGTGCACACGACCGGAATGCCGCTTTCGGACGCGCGGCAGACCGCCTGCCGCACCGGCTCGGCTGACAGGGGGCTTAAAATAATGCCATCCATCTTCTGCTCGATGGACGCCTGAATCTGGGCGACCTGAGTATCCACATCGCCAAAGGCGCTGCTTGAAAAAGCTACCTCCACCGGACACATGTGCAGCGTTTCCACCGCGTGCCGGATACCCCGCTCGATAAACGGCCGAGCATCGACGTTCAGTAAAATCGCCGCCAACCGGATGGAAGCTGCCTGTTTTTGCAGCGCACGACCGGCCAGATTGGGCCGATAGCCAGTCTGGTCGAGCACCTGCTGCACCCGCTGCCGCACTTCTTCGCTGACGCCCGGCCGCTTGTGCAGCACTTTGTCCACCGTCGAACGATGCACGCCCGCCATGGCCGCGATTTCTTTGAGTGTCACTCCCATCCGCTTGTTCCTCCTGTTTCAATGTTTCTATCTTACTAAACCTGCACTTTTCTGTCAACCCAATGGGAAAGCCCTCTGCTCAGTTGCAGAGGGCTTTCCTTGCTGTTCGAAAAAATGAATTAGAAATCAATATTTGCCATGACTTCGGATACGTCCGGCTTTTCCGAAATCAGTCCTTCGTCGTACATCCAGTCGATGTTTTCCTGCCAGCACTCTTCCGACTGGCTGAGGAACGATGCCGTGTCGGTTTCCATCAGCGGGAGCAGCGTTTCGGTGGACTTCTTCTCGACATCCGGGTCCAAGGCAAAGTTGGCCTCGTCCTGGTTATCGAGCAGTACCTGGAGCGTTTCGTCCGGCTTGTTCTTGAAGTCCTCGAAGCCCTTCTGGCAAGCGCGCAGGAAGGCGGCAATCACTTCGGGTTCCTCTTCAATCACCTTGTCGTTTGCCACAAACACGCCTTCGTAATACTGCGGCACGCCGAAATCATCCGGGAAGAAATAATTGACTTCAAAGCCTTCCTTCTCCATCTGCGGAACTTCGTGATTGACCAGACAGCCGATCGTGGCGTCCACATTGCCGGTGGTCATGGAGCTCATCAGGTCAAAACCGACATCGATCATGGTCACATCGGACGGGTCCGCCCCGCTCGACTTCATAATGCTGTGGATAAGCGCTTCGGACAGTTCGGTGCCCGCATAGCCGACCGTCTTGCCGACCAGATCGGCAGGTTCGGTGATATCCTTTTCCTTGAGAGACAGAACAATATTCAGCGGCGCCTGCACGACAGCGGCGACCGACTTGACCGGCACGTCCTGCTCCACGCGCGCCTGGATAACGTCCTGCTGGTAATACAGGCCAATGTCCGCCTTGCCGGCGGCCACCATGCTAAGTGCATCGTTGGTTCCTGCCGGGGACTGGATGTTGACCGTCAACCCTTCCTCGGCAAAATAACCGGCCTCCTGCGCCTGATACAGGAAGGTGTGCAGCGCATTCGGATACCAGTCGAGCACCACGGTCAGCTCCCGCAGATCATTACCCTTTGTATCCGAACCCGACTGGGCTGCCGAATTGTTCGCACCACAGCCGGAAAGCAGCAGCGCGCCGGCTGTCAGCAAGGCAAAAACTCTCTTTTTCATGTTGATACTCCTTGATGTAGATTTTTTACAGATCCCCGCGCCAGGTGATCACTTTCTTTTCCAGCCAGGATACCAGCGCAACCGCGACCATAGCGACCACGCTCAGCAGCACAATGGGCGCAAAAACGCCTGCGCCGTCCAGCTGGGTCATCATACGGCGGCTGAAATAGCCCAGGCCCGCGTCCGCGCCCAGCCATTCGCCGATGGCAGCGCCGATGATGGACAGCGGAATGGCCATTTTGATGGCCGAAAAGAAATACGGCAGGCTTGCCGGGATCTTCAGTTTGACAAATATCTCCTTTTTCCCGGCGCCGAACGAGCGCAGCAGATCGATCATATCGGTCTTGGCCGAGCGGAACCCGTCAAACACCGTGATCGCAATGGGGAAAAAGGTAATCAGTACCGTTACCAGCACTTTGCTCCAAATCGTATAACCGAACCACAGCACAAACAGGGGCGCCAGCGCCGTGGTCGGGATGGTCTGCGAGGCGACAATGACCGGATAGAGCGTCTTTTCCGCAACCGGGCTGGCGTCCATCAAGATGGCCAGCAACACGCCCAGCACGACTGAAATCACCAGGCCAATGCCGGTGCACAGCAGGGTCGCGGGCAGATGGGCGGTGAACAGCGGCTCGCGCAGCTCCCACAGGCGCACAAGCACCTGGGTGGGCGACGGCAGGATATAGGCTGCATCCATGCCCATGGCCCCGGCCTGCCAGATGATCAGCAGCACAAAGGCCAGCAGCAGCGCCGGAAGGTTGGCATTTCTCCCTTTCATGCGTCCACCTCCCGCCGCAGCATGTCGATGAGCTGTTCCCGCAGCGCCAGCATCTCCGGATGGGTCAGGCATTCGCGCGTGCGCGGATAGGCCGCCGGCACGGTGAACGACCGCAGCTTGCGGATGGGCATATCCTCGACCACCAGCACCCGGCCGGACAGGAAGATGGCCTCCTCCACGTCGTGAGTGATGAACAAAACGGTCTTGTGATCGTGTTCCCACTGATCGAGCAGCCACTCCTGCATGGAGATGCGCGTGAGGAAGTCGAGCGCCGAAAACGGCTCGTCGAGCAGCAGCAGTTCGGAACCGGTCAGCAGTGTGCGGGCAAAGGCCGCACGCTGGCGCATACCGCCCGACAGTTCGCTTGGCCGCTTGTCCCCCCATCCGGCCAGGCCGACCACATCCAGTGTCTTCTGGATGCGTTCGTCCATCTCGGCGCGGGAGCAGCTGCCCTGAATTTCCATCGGCAGGCGCAGGTTATCCGCCACCGTCCGCCAGGGAAACAGCAAATCGCGCTGGGGCATGTAGCCGCAGTACCCGCGGCGGCCGTCGATCGACTGGCCGTCCACCAGGATATCCCCGCCTTTGCGGGCGAGCAGCTGATTGGTCAGGCGGAAAATGGTCGATTTGCCGCAGCCCGACGGGCCGATGACCGACACGAACTCGCCCGGCTCGATGTGGAAGGACAGATGGTCGATGATGTCGAAATCCTCCACCTCATATTGAAAGGAAACATCGCGAAATTCGAGCATGGCTTACATCTCCATGTTCCAGGCCATATCCCAGAACAGGCCCTCGAACCGCGAACAATCGACAAAAATCTCAACGAGACGTTGCTTCTGCTTTTCACCAAGGCCCTCTGCAAGGTGTTCCATCAGCTCGGTCAGCGCGACGTTCGCGGCCGCGTAGTCCTCCCCGGCATAGCCCTGCACCCACTCGCCGTAGAACGGATGCTGCGCTGCACCCGGATAGGTACGGACCATCCACTTGGCGATGTGCTCGTAACTGATCGCGCACGAGAGCACGGCCGCCAGGATTTCGGCCGGACCTTCCTCGGCCGCGACCGCCCGCATATAGGCGGTGTACGACTGATTTTTGAGCGAGGGCTTGACGTGTGCGGCCTCGGGCTCGGAAATGCCAAGTCGTGCCATATAGCCCTTGTGGATGTCCATTTCGCCGTTTAAAATACTGCCCACATAGGACGCAAAGGCGCGCATGACCTCGGGTTCGCGCGATTTGATGACGCCCTGCGCAAACACTTTGGCATAGTCAAACAAATACACATAGTCCTGGAGCAAATAAAATTTGAATTTTTCTACATCAAGGCTGCCGTCGGCCAGACCGACCACAAAGGGATGCCGCAGATAGCCTTCCCAAATGTCGGCGGATGCCGCAAGCATGCGCCCGGTAATTGATTCGTTTTTCAAGGTGGTACCCCCAATGAATGTTTTCCGGCGCTGCCGGCCGGACCGGCAGCAAGTTTTTTAAAGAATCTGGAGCTGCAAGCGCGTTTCCAGTTCCTTTTCGTTTAACAAACTGACTGCATCGAGCAGCCGGGTGCGGAAGGAGGCGGTGCCCTCCATCGCTTCGCGCACCCGCTCGTATGCAGCCTCTCCGCAGGCGTCCATGACCGCCACCGCTGCCACGGCTGCGGCAAACGGCCGGTCGGGGTTGGCCCCGCAATAAGCGCCGGTCAGCGCCGTGAGCATGCAGCCCGCGCCCGTGATGCGGCTCATCATCTCGCAGCCGCCGCGCAGCACGGCGGTCTGTGTGCCGTCGGTCACCAGGTCGATTTCGCCGGTCAGCGCCACAACCGCGCCCACCCGGCGGCTGAACGCACGGACCATTTCGGCCGACGCTTCCAGATTATCCTCGGTGACCTTGTCGAGCGCGTTGACCTCCACGCCCAGCGTGGTTTCGCTGCCTAAGGCCAGCGCCCGGATTTCGGACGCATTGCCCCGGATGACCGCAATGCGCAGTTCATGCAGCAGCTTGCGGCAGGTCTCGCCCCGTAGGAACGATGCCCCAGCCGCGACCGGGTCCAAAACAATCGGATGCCCGAGCTCGTTGGCCTTCTTCCCGGCCAGCAGCATGGCTTCCTGGGCGCGCAGCGCGCCCAAGTTCAGCACAAGAGCGTCGCTCAGGGCGGTAATCTCCTCGACCTCGCGCGTGTCCTGCGCCATGGTCGGCGCGCCGTAGGCGGCCAAAATGATGTTGGCGCAGTCGTTGACGGTCACGTTGTTAGTGATGGCATGCACCATGGGACGCTTTTCCCGCGTCTGGCGCACAATGTCCTGAATGGTTTTGATCACCGCAGCGAGCCCTCCAACTGTCCAAAGACCGACGTGCGCTTGAGCGCACTCAGTACAATGACCGAAATCAGCGCGCCCACAGCGGTCGATACCAGGAAGGACGGCACAAAGGTGAACAGTGCCGCTTCTTTGTTGTTCATCAACCAAGCAGCCAGCGGATAAGACGCCATGCCGCCTAGGATGCCGGTGCCGAACACCTCGCCGACATAGGCCGCTGGGAGCTTGGGACAAACCTTATAGGCCAGTCCGCACAGCAGTGCGCCAATCATCGACCCCGGAAAGGCCAGCAGCGTGCCCATGCCGAGCAGATTGCGGATGAGCGAAGCCGCGAACGCCATCGCGACCGCGTAGCCGGGACCAAGCAGTACCCCGGCCACCACATTGACCATATGCTGCACGGGCGAACACTTGGCGCCAGGCATCACCGGGATGGCCACCAAGCTGCCGATGACCGCCACGGCCACCAGAACGCCTGCCAGTGTCAGTTTACGTGTGGATGTCTGCTTCATCTCACGCCTCCGGGAAAATCCGGCAGAAGTGATTGAGCGGGCCGCAGCCGTTGCCGATGGCCAGCGAATGGATGATGGCGTCGGTGACGTAATCCTTGGCGCGGCGTACCGCTTCCGGGATGTCGCAGCCGAGCGCCAGATTGGACGCAATCGCGCTCGACAGCGTGCAGCCGGTGCCGTGGGTGTTCTTGGTGTTGATGCGCTGGGTCTCAAAGCGGTAGAACTGCTCGCCGTCGTACAATACGTCGAGCGCATTACCGATGGCGTGGCCGCCCTTGACCAGCACGCCGCGCACGCCCATGGCATAGATCTTCTTGGCCGCTTCTTCCATATCGGCCGGGTTTTCGATCTTCATGCCCGTGATGCACTCAGCTTCCGGGATGTTCGGGGTGAGCACATCGGCATGCGGCAGGATGTATTCGATCAGCGCGCCGACCGCGTCCGGATTCATCAGCGGACAGCCGTTTTTGGCGTACATGACCGGGTCGATGACCACATGCTGAGGCTTGTACTGGTCGAGCTTGCGCGCGACCGCCTGCATGCACGCCGGGGTGGACAGCATGCCGATCTTGACCGCATCGGGCACGATGTCCTCGAATACAGCGTCGATCTGCTTTTCGATCATTTCCGGGGTGATGTCCTGGATGTCGATGACGCGCGCCGTGTTTTCTGCAACCACGGACACGATGACGCTCATGCCGAACACGCCGTGTGCCGACATGGTCTTGAGGTCGGCTTGGATGCCCGCGCCGCCCGAGCAGTCCGAGCCTGCAATGGTGAGTACTTTCTTTATCATAGTATTCCTCCTTTTGTGACATGAAAAAAGGGAACACCCCCGTATGGGATGTTCCCTGGTATTTCGTCTAGTCTCGCGCCCGTATTCTTTTGAACAAGATAACATGCGCGAAAAAACGGTTTTCCCTGCGTCCCTACGTTGGCATTATCCAAATCAGGTAAGGTCGAGGGGATGTGCCCCTCCTCTCAGCCTCCCTTCGGAAGCTCCCTTGCATGGGTAATGGTACCATTCCTTTTTTCATTTGTCAAGGCAGCAGGGCGAAAAAGGCCGTCTTTTGTACCATACCTGTCCTTTGGCAAAGAAAATCGGAGATGCGGCAGGACCGCTTTCGATGGTTTGCCTTGCATTTTTGCGCCAAAGGCTTTACCATAACCTTAAGAGTTTCATAAGGAGGCATGTGCCATGATCCGCAGAAAAGACCAAATGAAAACCTATGAACGCCCGGAGATGAAGGGCGGAACGGGCAAGGCTGTCCTGACCGACCTCATCGACGCATCGGAAATGATGGACAAGGGCCGTCTGTTCAGCATCACCACCCTGGAGCCGGGCTGCTCGATCGGCGAACACCAGCATGTGGGCGAAGCGGAGATCTTCTACATTTTAGAGGGCGAAGCCGTGGCCGTGGACAACGGTGAGGAAGTGCATCTGCATCCGGGTGACCTGCTCTACACCGGCGACGGCGACAGCCACAGCATCCGCAACGACGGCGACGCAACCCTGCGTTTTGTGGCGCTCATCCTGTTCAAATGATCAACACCACGCTGTGCTATCTCGAGCGGGACGGCAAGTATCTGATGCTGCACCGCGTCAAAAAGGCCAATGACCCCAGCCACGACAAGTGGATCGGGGTGGGCGGGAAATTTGAGGACGGCGAAAGCCCGGAAGAATGCGCTCTACGCGAAACGCGCGAGGAAACCGGCCTGACGCTGACCTCCTATCGCTATCGCGGGCTGGTCACCTTTGTGTCTGACCGCTGGGAAACCGAGTATATGCACCTGTTCACCGCCGACGCCTGGGAGGGCGAACTGACCGCCTGTGACGAGGGCGAACTGGTGTGGGTGGAAAAATCACGGCTGTCCTCTTTGCCCATTTGGGAGGGGGACAAGCTGTTCTTCCGCCTGCTCGATGAGGACATCCCCTTTTTCTCTCTCAAGCTGACCTATGTGGGCGAAACGCTCACCAGCGCCACCCTCAACGGCAAACCGCTTGCGCGGTAAATCCCCACGGACCGGGTTTCTCCCCGGTCCGTTTTTTTGCCCTGCGGCCGGGCGGCTTGGGGCAAAATCCCGAATTTCCCGGTTTGTTTTTCTTTTTTTACACTTCATACATAAATTTACCGCAATGGTTCACAAAATATTCACATCCGCCCCTTGACTTCTGCGCCCCATGGTGGTAAATTATGCTTAGCACTCAGGTAGTGCGAGTGCTAAATGAAAGGAGTCCTCCACCATGGAGCTTTCTGAACGGAAGAAGCAAATCCTGAAAGCCATCATTGGCGATTATATCCGCACTGCCGAACCGGTCGGCTCCAAAACTCTGGCTGCGCGGCCGGAACTGCATTTCTCTTCGGCCACCATCCGCAACGAGATGAGTGAACTGGAGGAAATGGGCTATCTGGAAAAACCGCACACGTCGGCCGGACGCATCCCCTCCCCTGCCGGTTATCGGCTGTATGTCGATGAACTGATGGGCGAGAGTGAGATCCCCGAAGGCGATGAACCGGCCATCGAGCAGATGCGCGGCAAGGTACGCGAGCTCGACCGCCTGATCCAGGAAGCCGGACGTTTGGTGTCCACGCTGACCAATTATGCTTCGGTCGCTGTCACCCCTTATATGAGCCACACGGTCCTCAAACAGTTTGAGATCGTTTCGGTGGACCGCACGACGTTTGTCATCGTGGTGGTCACCGATGCCGGGGTGGTCAAAAATAAGCTGGTGCATACTGCCGCCGAAGTTTCCAAGGACGAAGCCGAACTGCTGACGTATGTTCTCAATCAAACGCTCACCGGTCTGCCGCTGAGCCAGATCACCGCCGAGCGGTTTGATGTGGTGCGACGTGCTGCCGGGCTGACCGCCCTGCTTGGGCCAGTGGCCGAATATCTGGCCGAGCTGATCGAGGAACTGGGAAGCCAGAAAGTCTTTCTGGAAGGCGCAAATAAACTGCTGCACTTCCCGGAATATCACGATACGCAAAAGGCACAGGCGCTGCTTGACTACATCACCGACGACAAGCACCTGCTGCCTGTCAAACCCAATATCGACGGGGTACAGTTCTTCATTGGTCCGGAAAACGGTCCCAATCCCCTGTCGGATGCGTCGATGATCTATGCAAAATACGACATCGGCAACATGGGCCAGGGTGTCATCGGCATCGTCGGCCCCACCCGTATGGATTACAAACACCTATCCGCTCGCCTGAGCCGTTTTGCCAAGGGGCTCAATAAACTGATCGCGGATACGTTTTTGGATGAAAACAAATAAAGGATGATACAAATGGAAAAGAAAAAACCTGCCGAACAGGCCGAAGCCATGCAGCCGGAAACCGAGGTTACGGCAGCGGAAGAAACGGTCTCCCAGGCGGAACCCGAAACCGCCGAGCCCGCGGACAGTGCGCTGACCGAGCTGCAAGCCAAGCTGGATGCACTGAATGACAAGCATCTGCGCATGGCCGCAGAGTACGACAACTTCCGCAAGCGCTCCCAGCGCGAACGGGAAGCGGCACATGCCGAAGCGGTCGCTTATGCGGTCAAGGCGCTGCTGCCGACTTATGACAATCTGGAGCGCGCACTCAAGGCCGAAACCGCGGACGCGGAATATAAAAAGGGCGTGGAAATGACCATGACCCAGTTGGTCGATAGCCTCAAGAGCATCGGCGTGGAAAAGATCGCCGCTGAACCGGGCACGGCCTTTGACCCCAACCTGCACAATGCCGTTATGCATGTGGAAAACGAAGAACTGGGCGAAAACGTCATTGCAGACGTGTTCCAGCAGGGCTTCCAGATCGGTGACAAAGTCATCCGGCATGCGATGGTACAGGTAGCAAACTAAGGAAACAAAAGCATATTCTATAAAGGAGAGCATTTATCATGGGCAAGATTATTGGTATCGACTTAGGTACGACAAATAGCTGTGTCGCCGTTATGGAAGGCGGCGAAGCGGTCGTTATCGCCAACGCAGAAGGCGCTCGGACCACCCCGTCCGTTGTCGCATTCTCCAAGACCGGCGAGCGTATGGTGGGCCAGGTAGCAAAGCGCCAGGCCGTTACCAACGCAGACCGCACCATCATTTCGATCAAGCGTCAGATGGGTTCGGATTACCGTGTATCCATCGACGGCAAGCAGTATTCTCCACAGGAAGTTTCTGCGATGATCCTGCAAAAGCTCAAGGCAGACGCTGAAGCGTATATCGGTTCTCCGGTGACCCAGGCGGTCATCACCGTACCGGCATACTTCACCGACTCCCAGCGTCAGGCAACCAAGGACGCTGGTAAGATCGCAGGCCTGGACGTTCTGCGTATCATCAACGAGCCGACCGCAGCTGCTCTGGCGTATGGCGTTGACAAGGAAACCGAGCAGAAGGTCATGGTATATGACCTCGGCGGCGGTACGTTCGACGTATCCATCCTGGACATTGGCGACGGCGTTCTGGAAGTTCTGGCGACCGCTGGTAACAACCACCTGGGCGGCGACGACTTTGACCAGCGCATCATGGACTGGATGGTACAGGAGTTCAAGAAGTCGGACGGCATTGACCTGTCTGCCGACAAGATGGCCATGCAGCGCCTGAAGGAAGCCGCAGAAAAGGCCAAGATCGAACTGTCGGGCATGATGTCCACTTCGATCAACCAGCCGTATATCACCGCAGACGCTACCGGTCCGAAGCATCTGGAACTGACCCTCTCGCGTGCGAAGTTCAACGAACTGACCGCTGACCTGGTGGAAGCCACCATGGGTCCGGTTCGTCAGGCGATGAGCGACGCTGGCTTGCAGCCGGGCGATCTGGCCAAGGTCCTGCTGGTTGGCGGTTCTTCCCGTATCCCGGCCGTTCAGGAAGCGGTTAAGAACATCACCGGCAAGGATGGCTTCAAGGGCATCAACCCGGACGAATGCGTTGCCATCGGCGCAGCTATCCAGGGCGGCGTCCTGGGCGGCGAAGTCAAGGACGTTCTGCTGCTCGACGTTACCCCGCTGTCCCTCGGTATCGAAACCTTGGGCGGTGTATGCACCAAGCTGATCGAGCGCAACACCACCATCCCGACCAAGAAGAGCCAGGTCTTCTCGACCGCTGCCGACAATCAGCCGTCGGTTGAGATCCATGTCCTGCAGGGCGAACGCGAAATGGCTGCCGGCAACAAGACCCTCGGCCGCTTCACCCTCGACGGCATTGCTCCGGCTCCGCGCGGTGTACCGCAGATCGAAGTTACCTTCGACATCGACGCTAACGGCATCGTAAACGTATCGGCCAAGGATCTGGGCACCGGTAAGGAGCAGAAGATTACCATTACGGCGTCCACCAACCTCTCGCAGGAAGAGATCGACAAGGCGATGCACGAAGCCGAGCAGTTCGCTGCCGAAGATAAGAAGCGCAAGGAAGAAGTCGATGTCCGCAACAGCGCAGAGCAGCTGGTCTTCCAGTCGGAAAAGGCTCTGACCGACCTGGGTGACAAGGTATCGGCCGACGAAAAGAGCGCGGTCGAAACTGAGATCAACAAGGTCAAGGAAGCGCTCAAGGGCACGGATACCGAGATGATCAAGATGGCATCCGATTCCCTGTCCAAGAAGTTTGGCGAGATCGCACAGAAGGTCTATGCCCAGCAGGCACCGCAGGGTGACCCGAACATGGGCGGCCAGGGCTTCCAGGGCGGCGCACAGCAGTCCGGCCCGCAGGGCGACTTTGTAGACGCCGACTTCACCGAAGTCAAGGACGACGACAAGAAATAAGGAATGCAGCAAGACCGGGCAGGAAGCGCAAAATGCGTTTCTTCCTGCTGAAGGTCTGGCTTTTGAAGGCGCGCCACCCGGCGCGCCTATCCCCTTGTATAGAGGACTGATTTTATGGCAGATAAACGAGATTATTACGAGGTACTTGGCGTTGCCAAGGGCGCGTCGGACGACGAAATCAAAAAGGCGCACCGCAAGCTCGCCAAGAAATACCATCCTGACCTCAATAAAGACAATCCAAACGCCGAGGAGAAATTCAAGGAAGTCAACGAAGCGTATGAGGTGCTGTCCGACAAAGACAAGCGCGCCAAGTATGACCAGTTTGGCTTCGCCGGAGTAGACCCGAATTATGGCGCCGGCCAGGGCGGTGGCTTTGGCGGCGGTTTCGGCGGCTTCGATATGGGCGACCTGGGCGATATTTTCGGTTCGTTCTTTGGCGGCGGTTTTGGTTCGTCCAGCCGCTCGCGCCGCAATGCGCCTCAGCGCGGACAGACCATTCAGAAGCGTGTCATGCTCTCCTTTGAAGAAGCTGCCTTTGGCTGTGAAAAGGAGATCACCATTGACCGCGTCGAGGACTGTGACGAATGCGGCGGCTCGGGTGCAGCGCGCGGCACCTCGGCCGAAACCTGTACCAACTGCCGCGGTTCGGGTACGGTCACCCAGACCCAGCGCACCCCGCTCGGCATGTTCCAGACCCAGACCGCCTGCCCCAACTGCCGCGGTACCGGTAAGATCATCAAAAAGCCGTGCAGCAAGTGCGGCGGCTCGGGCAAGGTGCAGAAATCCCGCACCCTCAAGGTCAACATCCCGGCTGGTATCGATGACGGCCAGGCCATTCAGCTGCGCGGCCAAGGTGGCGCAGGCGCCAACGGCGGCCCAGCTGGCGATGTCATCGTGACCATTTCCATCCGTCCGCACCCGCTGTTTACCCGCGAAGGTTCGGACGTCATTTGCGAGATGCCAGTATCCTTCGTGCAGGCAGCGCTCGGTGACACCCTGCAAGTGCCGACCATTGACGGCAAGGTCGAATACAACATGCCCGAAGGCACCCAGCCGGGCGCGGTCTTCCGTCTGCGCGGTAAGGGCATTCAGAACGTCAACGGCCGCGGCCGCGGCGACCAGTATGTCCGCATCATCCTGGAGGTGCCCAAGAATCTCACCGCACACCAAAAGGAACTGCTGCGTGAATTTGAATCTTCTACCACCGATGAAAACCAGCAGCAGCGCAAAGGCTTCTGGGATAAGGTAAAGGACGCTTTTAAGGGCGATTGATTTTCTTCTGTATGGCGCAGGCCGTTTGAGCCTGCGCCATATTTTATCTCCCCTTCCGGCCTGATTTTGCCCCTTGTGGCTTGACAGGTGGTTTGTTATAATAAAAGAAGAAAGAAAAAGGAGTCCCCGCTTATGCCGATTAAAATTGCCGACAGCCTCCCCGCCCGCGCGGTGCTGGAAGGTGAAAATATATTTGTCATGACCGAGCACCGCGCACTCACGCAGGACATCCGTCCGCTGCGCATCGCGCTGCTCAATCTGATGCCGCTCAAGATCGTCACCGAAACCCAGATCTTGCGCTGCCTGTCCAACACGCCGCTACAAATCGAGATCGACCTGGTGCAGACCGAAACCTACAAGTCCACCCATACCCCGGAAGATCATCTGCTCACCTTTTACCGCACCTTTGATGAAATCCGCGACAACCGGTATGACGGTTTCATCATCACCGGTGCGCCGGTCGAGCTGATGGATTTTGAACAGGTCGATTATTGGAATGAACTGTGCACCATCATGGAATGGACCAAAACGCACGTCCACTCGACCCTGCACATCTGCTGGGGCGCTCAGGCTGGCTTATATTATCATTACGGCATCCCCAAATACACATTGCCCGAAAAAATGAGCGGTGTATTTGAGCATCAGGTCCTTTTTCCGAAAGAAAGCCTGTTCCGCGGCTTTAACGATTACTTCAATGCGCCCCATTCGCGCCACACCGAAGTACGGGAGGAGGACATCCGCCGCAATCCCCTGCTGCGCATCCTGTCGTCTTCGGAAGAAGCGGGCGTGTACATTGTCGAGGCCAAGTATGGCCGCCAAATCTTTGTGTTGGGCCATTCGGAGTACGACCGCGATACGCTCAAAGCCGAATACATCCGCGATAAGGGCCGCGGCCTGAATCCTATTGTGCCCAAGCACTACTTCCCGGATGACGATCCGTCCCAGGAACCGCGCATGACCTGGCGTTCCCATGGTCATCTGCTTTATACCAACTGGCTGAACTATTACGTTTACCAGACAACGCCCTATTACCTGGATCATACGTTTGAATAATCCACCATTCCGCACGGCCGCCTCGTTGCGGCCTGTGTCTTGCCATGAGGTCTGTTTATGAAATTACAAGCGCTTTCTTTGGAAAATTTTCGCGGTTTCCCCAAGCTGGCCATGGAATTCCGTCCCGACCTGATGATCCTGACCGGACCGAACGGCGCGGGGAAATCGGCCATTCTGGATGCCGCCGCCTTGGCATTGGCCACCTATGTCGGCGGTTTTTCGGACATTCCGGTCCGCGGCATCTCGCCCACCGACATCCGCATGGAATCCACTGACAACCCGATGACGCCCTACCGGCACACCGGTCCGGTGCGCATCTCGGCCCGGGTGGAGGTCAGCGGCCATCCGCTTGCCTGGAGCCGTACTCTGGAAAACGGCCGGACGGTTTCCACCGATGCCACCGAAGTGCTGCAATATGCTGCGGCCTTGCAGGAGCATCTGCGCCGCCGGTCGGTCATTACCCTGCCGGTCGTTGCGTATTATGGTGCGTCCCGTCGGTGGCTGGAAGGCCGTGACCCGTCGACCCTGCAAAAGGTATGGATCAAAAACCGGCAAAGCGGTTACTTAGGCTGCTTGCAGGCGTCCCCGGACGAACGGATGCTGCTCAGCTGGTTCGAAAATATGACCTATGCCAAGCAGCAGAAATTGCAGGCCGCGTTTGCTCCGCCCAACCCGGCGGATTTGATCGTGCCCGACCTGTATGCGGTCACGCAGGCCATGGCGGCCTGCTACAAGAGCGCCTTCCCGGATGTCAAAGATGTTTCGGTTGCGTTTGATGTGGTGCAGCAGGATCTGGAACTCACCATCACTCGGCCGGACGACCGCGTCGAGCGGCTGCCCATGCGTCTGCTCGGCCAGGGCATCAAAAACACGCTGCTTCTGGTGGCTGATATCGCCTATCGTATGGCGGTGCTCAATCCGCAGTTTGGCGCCGATGTCACGGACTTGACGCCCGGCGTGGTGCTCATTGACGAGATCGAACTACACTTGCATCCGGCCTGGCAGAAGCGCATTCTGTCCGACTTGCAGAAGATTTTCCCGCTCGTGCAATTTATCGTGACCACCAATGCCCCGGTCGTGCTGGCGAACACAGATGCCAAGTGCGTGCGGGTACTGCGCGGCGGACAAGTATACCGCGCTTCCCTGCAAACATACAGCAAGCCGGTCGATGTCATCCTGACCGAAGTGATGAAAACCAATCCGCAGCCGGATACGGTTACCGAAGCGTTCTCCAGCTTCTATGAATCGCTGGAAGCCCATGAGATGGAAGCCGCCGAACAAAAACTTGGCTGGCTGACCGAATGCTTAGGCGAAAATGACCGCTCGGTCGAGCGTGCCGCACAGGCACTCAAACATGCCAAGGAACTGAACGGATAATTTTAAAAGGAGAGGTGTTTTTCATGCCTTATATTGCAGTCCACACCGAGCGGTCGCTGGGTGCACCGGAAAAAGAATCGCTCAAAGCCGCGCTGGGACAGGCCATCACGGTCATCCCCGGTAAGAAGGAAAAGGGCCTGATGGTCGAGATCTGCGACGGCTGCGACCTGTACTATGGCGGCCAGAAGTGCGATGCGGCCTATCTGGATGTCAAGATTTTTGGCACCGCCCAACCGGACGATCAAAAAGCCTTTATTGAAGCCGCATTCCAGGTCATGGCCGATGCGGGGTTTGACAAAAAGAATGTATACATCACCTTTTCCGGACTCCCCCACTGGGGTGTGAACGGTACGATGATATAAGAAAATTGGGACAGGCCGTTTTGCAGCGGCCTGTCTTTCCTTCCGATTCGATTTTGGAAAGCGAGAGATGCTGATGTTATTTGATACCCATGCCCACTATGACGACGACCAATTTGACACGGACCGCGAAACGCTGCTCGCCTCCCTGCCCGAGCACGGCGTCGGACTGGTGCTCAATCCGGGCTGCGATTTGGAAAGCAGCCGCAAGGCAGTCGCCTATGCCGAAACCTATCCGCATGTGTATGCCGCGGTTGGGATTCATCCGGAAAATATCGAAGGCATCGAACTGGAACGCGATCTTCCTGCCTTGGAAGCTTTGGCCAAGTCCAGTCACAAGGTGCGTGCCATCGGTGAAATCGGCCTGGATTACTATTGGGTCAAAGAGCCCGAGCAGCGCCGGTTCCAGGCTGAAGTGTTCCGCGCACAGATGCGTCTGGCTGGACGACTCCAGCTTCCGGTCATCATCCACGACCGCGAAGCCCATCTGGACAGCCTGACCGTTGTGGAGCAATATCCGGCCGTGCGCGGGGTATTCCATTGCTATTCCGGTTCGGTGGAGTTTGCGAAACGGCTGCTCGATTTAGGGTACCTGCTTTCGTTCACCGGGGTCATCACGTACAAAAACGCCAAGAAAGCGGTCGATGTCGTGCGCGCTGTGCCGCTCGACCGGCTGATGATCGAAACCGATTCACCTTATATGGCACCGGTCCCCTATCGCGGTAAGCGCAATTCCTCGCTGTATGTTTACCGCATGGCCGAAGCCATTGCCGAGATCAAAGAAATTCCCTTGGAGGAAGTCATCACCCAAACGACCGAAAACGGCAAGCGCCTGTTTGGCATATAAAAAAATCCCCCTGAAACCAGGGGGATTTCTCCATCTTACAGAATGAGCAGTTCTTTCGGTGCTTCAGTCAGATTGCGGCAGGAGTCGCCGGTCAGATACAGCATATCTTCAATGCGCACCCCAAAACGTCCCGGCAGATAGATACCCGGCTCGGCGGTGACGATCACGCCGTCCTGCATGATCTTATCGCCGCGCGTGGAAAGCCTCGGCTCTTCATGAATTTGCAGACCCACTCCATGGCCAAAGCCATGGCCAAAATAAGGGCCAAAATCCGCTTGCTCAATCACCTCGCGCGCCGCTTGGTCGATCTCCTTACCGGTGACGCCCGGACGGGCGGCTGCAATGCCAGCCTTTTGTGCACGCAGTACCACGTCATAAACATGGGCCATTTCGTCGGTTGCATAGCCGACCGCGACCGTACGCGTCATATCCGAGCAATAGCCGTTGACGATACATCCAAAGTCCATGGTGATAAAATCGCCTTCCGCAATCGGCTTTTCGCTGGGCACACCGTGCGGTTTGGACGAGTTGGCGCCCGATACCACGATGGGGTCAAACGACATATTTTCCGCCCCATAATACAGCATCCGATAGGTCAGCTTGGCCGCAATCTGCTTTTCGGTCACGCCCGGACGGATGTCCTCGAGCACCTCCAAAAAGGCTGTCTCTGCGATTCGCTGGGCCGCAATGACATGGTTTAGCTCGTCCTCGCTCTTGACCATGCGCAGCTTTTCCATCATGTCGCGCATCGGCTGCACCTTGGCGGTTAACTTGCCCTGCCAGCGGGTATATTCCTGATAGGTCAGGGCGTCGTCTTCCAGGGCAATGGTTTTAATATGGTCGGCAGCGACCAGCTGATTGACCACCGCAGAATACGATTGTCCGTCCCCTGGCTCGCGCACCTCAAAGCCCTCGACCTGCTGCTTGGCGGCTTCGATATAACGAAAATCGGTGAAAAACACTGCGTGCTTTTCCGAAATATACACAACGCCTGCCGTCGAATGGAAACCGGTCACATAACGGCGGCTGATCTCACTGGTGAGCAGGACAGCATCTGCTCCCTGCTCGCGCATCGCTCTTCGAATTTTTGCAATCATCCCAAAATCCCTTTCATGGCATCCACGGCCAACAGATAGCTATTTTTCCCAAATCCAGCGATGACACCGGCACAAACGGCGCTGATGGTCGAATGGTGCCGGAATTCCTCCCGGGCATGCACATTGGACATATGCACTTCCACGCAGGGCAGACGGGTCGCAGCGATCGCATCGCGGATGGCATAGCTGTAATGGGTATACGCGCCCGCGTTGATGATGATACCGTCACAATCGTCAATGGCGGCGTGAATACGGTCAATGAGCGCGCCTTCGGAATTGGATTGGAAGCATACGCACTCCCAACCATACTGCGCACACTTAAGCACGACTTCTTCGTTGATCGCAGCCAGTGTATCGCGGCCATAGATGCCCGGTTCGCGGCTGCCGGTCAGGTTCAGGTTGGGTCCATGGATGAGGGAAATTTTCTTCATATGTTGACAATTCTCCTTTTATGTCACCAAGCGGCAGGGACTATGCCATCTGCCGACCCGAAAGGGCGCTTTCCCCATTTCGGGCTGATTTTCAATCAAACGACACGGCTTATCCCGTGTTTGCGTCCATTATAGCACGTTTTCTGCCGTTTGCCAACGTTTTCCCGTCCAATATCCACAAAACCACCGGACAAAAAACCGGATTTCCCATCATCAAAAGCCACAAAGCACGCACTTTTCCGCCCGCTTTCCAGGACATCTTTCACAAATCGTACGATTTGCAAAAAAATTGGGCGCAAAAAGAAGGATTTCAGCCCACGCGCTGCGTATTGTATATATGTAGATTGTTGTTTCCGGCCTTTGCAAAGGGGGTTTTGTATGACCATCCGTACACGCATCGAAAACCAGGAAGCACAGACCCTCTGCGATTGGGCGACCCTGGCCCGTGATTCTCAGGGCCGGCAGACCCCGCTGGTCCCCTGCCCCAACCGCACCTGCTTCCAACGCGACCGTGACCGCATCATTCATTCCAAAGCCTTCCGGCGGCTTTCCAATAAGACGCAAGTCTTTATTTCGCCCGAAGGTGACCACTACCGTGCCCGTCTGACTCACACGCTGGAAGTGGCACAGATTGCCCGCACGATTGCCCGGGCGCTGCGTTTGAATGAGGATCTGACCGAAGCCATTGCGCTGGGGCACGATCTGGGTCATACACCTTTTGGCCATGCAGGCGAAGCGGCGCTAGGCGAAGTTTGTCCCGAAGGCTTTCGCCACAACGAGCAGAGCCTGCGCATTGTCGACCGGGTGGAAAAACTCAATCTCACCCTAGAGGTACGCGACGGCATCGTCTGCCACACGGGCACCCGCAAGGCTTCGACGCCCGAAGGCCGCATCATCCACTATGCCGACCGCATTGCTTACATCAACCACGACATCGACGATGCCGTGCGCGGCGGGCTGCTGTGCCGGGAGGATATCCCGCAGGCGCTGCGCACCGTTTTGGGAGAAACCCATGGGCAGCGCATCGACACGCTCGTGACGGCCATGATCGATTACGGCACCCGCGAACACGCCATCGGCATGGACGCCGGGGTGCTGGACGCCATGCTGGAACTGCGGCAGTTTATGTTCGAGCACGTCTACACGGGCACGGCCGCTCAGGCCGAAGAGCAGCGCGCCCGCAATATGCTCAAAGCCCTGTACTTATATTTTTATGACCATATCGACGAGTTGCCGGCCGATTACCGCCGTCTGATCGACGAAGGCGACAGCCGCGCGCGTGTGGCGTGCGACTACATCGCCTGCATGACCGACCGCTACTCGATCGCGACCTATAAACGGCTGTTTATCCCAAAAAGCTGGCATAAACGGCAAGAATAATCCCCGCGAAAGGAGGCAGCTATGGCCTTCGACCAGTCCTTTCTGGACGAACTGACCGCGCGCAGCGATATTGTGGAGGTCGTATCCCGGTATGTGCAGCTCAAGCGCAGCGGCGCCAATTATTTCGGGCTTTGCCCGTTCCACAATGAAAAATCGCCCTCCTTTTCGGTTTCCCCGGACAAGCAGATCTTTTACTGCTTTGGCTGCGGCCAGGGCGGCGGCGTCATCTCATTTGTGATGCGCGCCGAAGGGCTGGAATTTCCGGATGCAGTCGCTTTTCTGGCCAAGCAATGCGGCTTGCCCATTCCGGAGGATACGCAGGACCCGCAGGCCGGCCGGCGCCGGGAACGGCTGTTAAACCTCATGCGCGATGCCGCACGGTTTTACTATGCCGAACTGTGGAAGCCGGAAAACCAGAGGGTGCAGCAATATTTCGCCCGTCGCGGACTGCGGCGCGGCACCATGAACCGTTTTGGACTTGGCTATGCGCCCGATTCCTTTTTTGCGACCATGGACGCCATGCAGGCCAAGGGCTACACCAAAGAGGAACTGCTTGCCTGCGGCCTGGCCGCGCGCAGCGAAAAGGGCAATTTATATGACAAATTCCGCAACCGCGTCATGTTCCCCATCATCGACCAGCGCGGCAACGTGATCGCCTTTGGCGGCCGCGTGATGGATGACAGCAAGCCCAAGTACCTCAACTCCCCGGAAACGTCCATTTTTCACAAGGGACGCAACCTATTTGCCCTCAATCTGGCCCGCAAGACCAAAAATGATTATTTCATCCTGGCTGAGGGGTATATGGACGTCATCGCGCTGCACCAGGCCGGATTTGATTCGGCGGTGGCGTCGCTGGGCACTTCCCTGACCGATGAGCAGGCGCGTATCATCGCCCGCCACACCAAGAACATCATCATTTCGTATGACGCTGACGGCGCGGGACAGGCCGCTTCACAGCGTGCCATCGATATTTTGAAAAAAGCTGACCTCAATGTTCGGGTTTTGAAAATCCCAGGCGCCAAGGACCCGGATGAATTCATCCGCGAAAAAGGGCCGGACGCTTTCCGCCGGTTGATCGAGCACAGTGAAGACCACAACGCATTCCGTTTGGAAAATATCGCTGCCAAGTTTGATTTGGAGGAAGATGAGCAGCGGGTCGCCTTCCTGCGGGAAGCGGCCTGGATGCTGGCCCACATCGACGGCGCGGTCGAGCGCGAAGTGTATGCCGGCCGGGCGGCCCAGATGGCAAACGTCAGTCTGGATGCCATGCAGGTCGAAGTCAAACGCGCGTTATCCATCCGGCGCGGCCAGCAGAAAAAGGCCCAGCGGCGCGATGTCCGCGCACCGGCGCAGGCTGCCCAGCCCAAAGACCGGGCTCTGCATTATCCCGATATTGTATCGGGACGCGCCGAAGAAGGGATTTTGGCCCTGATTTTTGGGGATAATACATTAGTTTCTTATCTTGCGGACAAAATAACGCCGCAG
Organism: Intestinibacillus sp. Marseille-P6563; assembly: GCF_900604335.1. Classification (NCBI taxonomy): domain Bacteria; kingdom Bacillati; phylum Bacillota; class Clostridia; order Eubacteriales; family Butyricicoccaceae; genus Intestinibacillus; species Intestinibacillus sp. Marseille-P6563. The sequence goes on from NZ_UWOD01000001.1 coordinate 697,285, forward strand.
GATTTTACCGCACCGGTGCTGCGCAAGGTGTTTGCGCATGCCCTTTCCCTCTATGACGCCGGACGGCCGATTACGGTCGCTTCGTTTGAGGGATATTTGGAGCCCAACGAACTGTCCCTGCTTGCACGCATCACCGAGCAAACCGTTCCGGCCAAACGGGAGCAAGCAATGGACGATTACATACGGAAAATCCGGGGCGAAGCACTCAAACATGCCCAGCCCATTTCGGAAGATCCCGCGGAGGACCCGCTTCTGGCCAAAGCCAAACTGAAAAGCAGAAAAAAATGATTTTGGAGGTATAAGACATGACACAGAGTGCAGAACAGCAGATGCAGGTGATCCGCGACCTTCTCGCCCTGGGCAAGAAAAACGGAAAATTGACACTCAAGGAGATCGCCGACGCGCTGAGCGCCGTCGAATTAGAAACCGAAGATATTGATAAGCTGTATGAAGCTTTGGAGCACGAAGGCATTGAGATCGAAGGCAGCGATGTGCTCGAAGCCCCCATCGGCGACGATGAAGATGACTTTGAGGCATCCGAAGTCGAGGAAGTCCCGGAAGAAGAACTGGTTGACACCTCGGCCCTGGCCGAAGGCTTTGCAATCGACGACCCGGTCCGCATGTATCTGAAGGAAATCGGTAAAGTCGACCTGCTCTCGCCCGAAGAAGAAATCGAACTGGCCAAAAAGATCATGGCTGGCGTTGACGCGACCGAAAAGATGAACGAATACGAAAATACCGGCGAACAGTCGGCGGTCCGCGCCGATGAGATCGTCGAATGGAACAAGGCCATCAAGGCAGGCGACCGCGCCAAGAAGCGTCTGGCCGAAGCCAACCTCCGTCTGGTCGTTTCCATCGCCAAGCGGTATGTCGGCCGCGGCATGCTGTTCCTGGACCTCATTCAGGAAGGCAATCTGGGCCTGATTAAAGCCGTTGAAAAGTTCGATTACACCAAGGGCTACAAGTTCTCGACCTATGCGACTTGGTGGATCCGGCAGGCCATCACCCGCGCCATCGCCGACCAGGCCCGTACCATCCGTATCCCAGTGCATATGGTGGAAACCATCAACAAGGTCATTCGTGTTTCCCGTCAGCTTTTGCAGGAACTGGGCCACGACCCCTCCCCGGAAGAAATCGCCGCAGAAATGAATATGCCGGTCGACCGGGTACGCGACATCCTCAAGATCGCACAGGAGCCGGTTTCGCTCGAAACCCCGATCGGCGAAGAAGAAGACTCCCATCTGGGCGACTTTATCCCGGACGACGATGCGCCCGAGCCGGCTGAGGCTGCTTCGTTCATGCTGCTCAAGGAACAGCTCGTCGAAGTTCTCAAGACCCTGACGCCGCGTGAAGAAAAGGTTCTGCGCCTGCGTTTCGGCATTGATGACGGTCATACCCGCACGCTCGAAGAAGTGGGCAAGGAATTCAACGTCACCCGCGAACGTATCCGTCAGATCGAAGCCAAGGCACTGCGCAAACTGCGCCATCCCTCGCGCTCCAAGAAGCTCAAGGATTTCTTAAACTAAACAGCAAAACCCGCCCTGCAAAACAGGGCGGGTTTTTTTATATCTGCCGCACAGTTCTTTGATCTCTGGGAAAAAAGCCGGCGCCTTCCGTGGCAACGATGCTGCCATCCTCCAAAACGGCGACAAAATCGATGCGTTCTCCACTCTCCGTAGCCAAGCTGCGGACCAGCTGCGTGCCCTGCTCGACACCCAGCAGGAAAAAAGCAGTGGACAACAAATCGGTAAACACCGCACAGGTGGACAGGATGGACACGCTTTGGATGCTTAGCGGATGCGGCCGGCCGGTGCGCGGGTCGAGCAAGTGATGATAGATTACCCCGTCTTTTTCAAATCCATGCTCATACCATGACGAGGTGGCAATGCCCTGCCCGGCCAGACTAACGGTGCCAAAAACACTGGCTGGATTCTCGGGGTCCCGCACCGCAACTTTCCAAGGCCGCTTTTGGCCGGTTCGTTCGTCCTGCTTTTGGCCTAAAACGAACAGATTTCCCCCATAGTCAATCACGCCATTGGAAACCCCAGCGGCCCGCAGAATGTCCACGGCAAGCCCCAGCGCATAGCCTTTGCCCGATGCGCCGGGGTCCAGACCGATTCCGGGCCGGTCAAAGGTCACGGTTTTCTGCGTCCGGTCCAGCGTCAGGTGGGAATATCCCACCCGCTCCAAACACGCGGCAATCGCCTGGTCGCTCGGGATTTCCGGCGTGTCCCTCAAAAAATCCCAGAGTTTGATCAGCGGTCCCACCGTTGGGTCAAATGCACCGCCGGACCGCCGGCAGATATCCAAGTTGCACGCCAGGAAATCACACAACAGATCGGAAACCGGGACCGGAATGCCGGGCGTATAATCCCGGCACAGGTGGGACAGTTCGCTGTCTGGGTCAAACATGCTGAGCCGGGCTTCGACTTCCCGCGCGCTTTCCTGTACGCGCGCGAGAACATGCTCCTGTCCCGGCGCAAGATCGGCCGCCACCCGGCACATGGTATCATAGGCGAGAAAGGTGATTTCCTGCATCGTGCACGCTCCTTCTTACAGTACGCCGTCCTTCTGCATCTCGGCCAGCACAACCTTGGCCATACGCAGATAATTGATGAAGGCCGGATACATCGGGCGGTTCTTGGGGTCAAAATTGAGATGTTCATAATCCGGGTTCGGATCGTCCCAGATCATGCCCATATCACGGCCCTGGGCATGCGGCAGACCGGTCAGGTCCAGCATATCCTGGGTGGCAACGACCTTGGAGTTGAGGTTGTCCATCTGGGTGCGGAAGCCGACCAGGAACGCATGACGGTCCCAACCGGACGGGAACGGATCTTCGTAGGTCGGGCAGTCATACTTGGACTGGCGGTAATATTTCTTCAGCTCCGGATGCACGATCTTTTCGGCGTCGTCCGCAAAGATTTCGTCAAACCGGCAGGACAGAATCTTGCCGTCTTCTACAACGACCTTGAGCCAGCCGGTCAGGCCATAGCCGTAATCCTCGGCATAGCTGTATAGCTTCTTGCCCGAAGGCTTGTCCAGTTCCTGATTCAGTTCTTCGGCAAAGGTCAGCAGCTTTTTGACCGAACCAGATGCGCTGGCTACCAGATCAAAATCACCAGCCAGGCTCTGCTTTTCCATCATCTGCTTTTCGACATACTCCATGCCCATGGTCAGGACTGCGCCCGCCTTCTGCATGCGGGACTTGGTGTACTGCCAGAAGCTGTAATCCGAGCGGCGCTTGGAGATGCCCTGATACAGATGGCGATAGTAAGACGGTGCAGTGATTTCGTTGAGTTCCACCCAAATCAGCTTGTCGCCATCCTTAACCGCTTCCACGATGCCCAGATGGCCCGGGTCTGCCGGGAACTGGCCTTCTACGCCCGGATAATAGGGCGGAAAACGCTTTTCAATGCGGTAATAGTCGCCCTTGAGCATGCCCATCGGCGGCTGGACGCTCCATACCGGCTTGTTGCCTTCGTTATTCATGCTTGGTTCCTCCCTTTACTTGCTGATGACGCCATCCTTGACCATTTCATCCTGGATGATTTTGGCCAGACGCAGATAGTTGTTCCAAACCGGCGAACGCGGACGGGTTACCGAACGGGCCGTGGCATCGCTGTTGGAAATCAGTGCAATGTCATCCTTATGCGGCTTGTCCCAAACGACACCCATGTCCGGTCCTTCGACGCACGGCAGGCCCTCGATGTCGAGCAGGTCCTGGGTCTCGCAGACCTTCTTGTTGATGGCATCCGACTGATCCTTGAAGCAAACCAGCCAAGCATGGCGGTCCCAACCGGACGGGAACGGATCTTCGTAGGTGGTGGAATAATACTTGGACTGACGGTAGAACTGCTTGAGATCATCGTATACGATGTCCTTGGTGTGGTCGGCAAAGATCTCGTCATAGAAGCACTTGACGATCTTGCCGTCTTCTATAACCACTTGGAGCCAGCCAGTGATGCCGTAGCCATAGTCTTCGACATAGCCATAGTAACGCTGCTTCTTGTGGTTCGGGTCCTTCATCTGGGCCGAAACATCATCCTTCAGGCCGATCATGTTCTTCATCGAGAAGGATGCGCCATGCAGCAGATCGTAATCTGCGTCCAGATCCTGCTTTTCCAGAATCTGATCTTCGACGTACTTGAAGCCATTGGCCAGTACCTTGCCGTAAGCAACCGAACGGCGCTTGTCATGGAAGTCCTGGAAGAACTGGAACTCGGTGCGGCGCTTGCTGACATTCTGGAAGTGACGGACATAGTAGTTGCCCATCGTGGTTTCGTTGAATTCTGCATAGCCGATCTTGCCGTCGTCGGTTACGACAACATCCAGTTCGCCTTTATGTCCCGGGTCGCCCCAACGGCCGCTGTAACGCAGCTCGGCATGGTAGTAGTCGCCCTTCATCATGCCCTTGTATTGCGGCTGAACGGTCCAATCGATCAGTTCCGGCTCGTTGTCTTCGTGCCAGGGGCCCAGCCCCAGCCATCTGGTCTTGTCAATCATGGAAAATATCCTCCTTTTCATATTGGAGCAAGCGGGAAAACCCGTTTGCAGGGTTCACAATTAAAATTGGCCGGCGCGGCAGCAAGCGCACCAATGTTCGTCGCTAAAGGCGCGCAGTTCGGGGTCCTGCCCGGTGCAGCCCGCCTCAGCATACAGGCAACGCTTGGCAAACCGGCATCCGGGCTGCGGGTTGATCGGGCTCTGAATTTCGCCGATCAGCTTAACGCGCTGCATTTTCTGCCGGCTAGACGGAATCGGGATGGCCGACAACAGCGCCTGCGAATAGGGATGGATGGTGTTTTGGAACAGTTCATCCGACGGCGCGGTCTCGACCAGCTGGCCCAGATACATGACCGCGATCTTATCGGAAAAATACTTGACGACCGAAAGGTCATGGGTAATAAACAGATAGGTCAGTCCAAACTCAGCCTGCAAGTCTTTGAGCAGGTTCAGGACCTGCGCCTGGATGGACACGTCGAGCGAGGACACCGGTTCATCACACACGATGAACTTGGGCGTGAGCGACAGGGCGCGGGCAATGCCGACGCGCTGCCGGCGGCCGCCGTCGAGCTCATGCGGATACGCATTGGCCAGACGGGATGCCAGTCCGACAATATCCATCAGCCGGGCGACTTCCTTTTGCAGTTCGCTGCGGTCTTTGACCAGCTTATGAATCAGCAGCGGTTCGCCGATGATCTCGCTGATAGACATGCGGGGGTTGAGCGAAGAAAAGGGGTCCTGGAAAATGATCTGCATGTCCCGGCGCATGTCGTGCAGCTGCTTTTTGTTCATCTTCACGATGTCCTGGCCATTGAACAGAATCTGGCCGCTGGTCGCCTGATGCAGACCCAGAATCAAACGGCCGATCGTCGACTTGCCGCAGCCCGACTCGCCGACCAGGCCCAGGGTTTCGCCCTTTGCAATGGAAAACGTGACATCGTCCACCGCGTGCAGCATGCCGCTTTTGGTCTTAAAATATTTTTTGAGGTTCTTGACTTCCAAAATGTTATCTACCATGGGCTACCTCCTGCTTGAGCTCCTCGGACTGGAACACACCCTCATGCACCAGACAGCGTACCACATGAGAACCGCCCACCGAATTCATCGAGGGTTTTTGGGTCGCGCACTGCGCGCTGGCATACGGACAGCGCGGCGCAAAAGCGCAGCCCTCGGGCTTGACGGTCGGGTCGGGCATCTGCCCCTTGATGGGCTTGAGCTTATCCGACTTTTCGTCCAGCGTGGGGATGGACCCAAACAGTCCGATCGTATAGGGATGGTGCGGGAAATCAAACACTTCGGCAATGGTGCCCGATTCGACGATCTCGCCCGCATACATGATGGCGACCCGATCACATACCTGCGCTACGACGCCTAAGTCGTGCGTGATGAGCAGCAGCGAAGTGTCCATCTTTTCTTTCAGGTCGTTCATCAGTTCCAGCACCTGCGCCTGGATGGTCACATCAAGCGCTGTGGTCGGTTCATCGGCCAAAATGAGTTCGGGCGAGCAGGCAATGCTCATCGCGATGACCACACGCTGCTTCATGCCGCCCGAAAACTGGTGCGGATATTCGTCGTACCGGGCGCGCGGGATGCCGACCATTTCCAGCATATCCCCGGCCTTTTCCCGGGCTTCTGCTTTAGAGCATCCATCGTGCAGCAGGATGACTTCGGCGATCTGGTCCCCGACCGAATAGACTGGGTTGAGGCTGGTCATCGGGTCCTGGAAGATGACCGAGATCTTATTGCCGCGAATTTCGCGCAGGTGGGACATCTTGGCTTTCAGAAGGTCCTCCCCTGCAAAATAAATCTCGCCATCGGTGATGACTCCCGGCGGGTCGGCGATCAGCCGCAGCACGGAAAGCGCCGTCGTGGTCTTGCCCGCGCCGGTCTCACCGACGAGGCCCAGGCTTTCGCCTTTGCGCAGGGATAAATCCAAATTGTTGACCGCATACACGGTATCTTCATCGGTCCGGTATTCCACGCAGAGATTCTTGATCTCCAACAGATTTTTTTCGTCCATTTGCGTGCCCTCCTTAGTTCTTGAGTTTGGGGTCGAGCGCATCGCGCAGACCGTCGCCCAACAGGTTGAGGGACAGGATGGTCAGCATGATCGCAATGCCGGGGAAGGCACATACCCACCACGCATAGCTGATGAACTGCCGGCCACCCGACAGCATGGAGCCCCATTCCGGGGTCGGCGGCGCAATGCCCAGGCCGATGAAGCTCAGGCTGGCAATCGCCAGGATCGAACCTGCGACCGACAGCGTCGCCTGGACGATGATCGGCGCCATACAGTTGGGAATGATATGCCGCAGGATGATGCGCACATCGCTGGCGCCAATGGCACGCGCCGCTTCGATGTATTCCTCATTGCGGATGGTGAGCACCGAAGAACGTACGATACGCGCAAACGGTGCGATATTGGAAATACTGATGGCGAGCATCAGGTTGAACATGCTGGTGCCCAGCGCGGAGACCAGCGCCATGGACAGCAGGATGCTCGGAATGGCCAGAAATACGTCCATGACACGCATGATGACATTGTCGACATACTTGTTGCCATAGCCGGCAATAGCGCCCAACAGGCCACCCACGACCGCCGCAATGGCAATGGTCGCAAACGCAACCGGCAGCGATACCCGCGCGCCAAAGACGATACGCGCCAGAATGTCACGGCCGACCTCATCGGTGCCCAGCCAATGCTCGGCAGACGGCGGCTTAAGCTTGAGTGAGGCATTCTGCTGGATGACCATGGTTTCATAGTCAAAGAGGAAATTTGCGAAGATGGCCGCCAGGATGATGATACTCAGGATGATAAGGCCCAAAATCGCCATTTTATTTTTGCGCAGACGGCGCCACACGGCGGCAGCCTGCGATTTCTTTTTCAACTGATTTACTTCTCTCGTCATGGCTTACCCCTTCTTGTACTGTGCGCGGATGCGCGGGTCCAGGAATGCGTACAGGATGTCGATGACCAGGTTGATGACCGTGAACAAGGTCGCCAGGATCAAAACGATCGCCAGAACGATCGGCGTGTCCTTGAGCTTGATGGACTCGACCAGCAAACTGCCGATGCCCGGCCAGGAGAATACGGTTTCGACGAGCACGGCGCCGCCGATCGAAAAACCGAATTGCAGGCCAATGGTCGTGATGACCGGAATCATGGCATTGCGCAGCGCATGCTTGATGATGACCGCACTTTCCTTAACGCCTTTGGCGCGGGCTGTACGGATGTAATCCTGCCGGATGGTTTCCAGCATCGACGAGCGGGTCATACGGGTGATGATCGCCAGGGAGTTTGCACTGAGCGTGAAGGCCGGAAGCACCAGGTCCTTCATGGTCTGATAGTTGGAGGAATTGAACCAACCAAGATGGGCGGCAAAGATCAAAATCAGCATCAGGCCCAGCCAGAAGTTCGGCATGGATACGCCGATCAGCGCGCCGACCATCGAGATATTATCCAGCGCCGAATATTGCCGGGTCGCCGAAATCACGCCCAGCGGAATGCCGATCACAATGGCAATGATCATGGCATAGGCCGAAAGCAGAATGGTGTTGGGCAGACGGGCGGCGATCTCATCCACAACCGGGTTGCCGGTACTGTACGATTCGCCGAAATCGCCGTGAATGGCGCCGCCGATGTACTTGACGTACCGCACCAGGAAGGGATCGTTCAGGCCCATATCCTCTTTCATGGAGTTGTAGGCTTCGACCGTATAGTTTTCGCCCAAGCGCATTTCGACCGGGTCGCCGGGGGTAAAATTCAGGATCGTAAACACGATAAAGCTGACGCCGATCAGCACAGGGATCAGCATAATCAGCCTTCGCAAAATAAATTTCAGCATCTTTTTGTCCCCTTGTCTTAACCTCTGGGAGTATTTGGTCCGAATTGGCTGTGCGCCGGCGGTTAGGCCGGCGCACAAGTCATGTAAAAACAGGTGTTGGTGTTAGCCAAAATAGGTGCCGTAAATGTAGTGGGACTTGCCCGGATACAGGCCAAAGCCCTTTACGTTGGACTGCATACCTGCGGTCAGATGCTCCACAGCGATCGGAACCAGCGGTACTTCGGTCGCTACGATGGTCTGCACTTGCTTATACAGGTCGAGTTCGCGTTCCTTGTCGATGGTCGTCGAAGCTTCGTCCAACATGGAGTCTACTTCCGGGGTTGCCCAGAACGACCGGTTGCCCGACAAGCCAAACGCCTCGGTGTGATACATCGCGCGCAGCATGGAATCCGGGTCGATCGAGGTCTTGCTCATGATAAACAGGTCGTGCGTACCCTTACCGGTCTCCGAATAGTACTGGCCCTGTTCCATGGTCTTGATTTCTGCATTGATGCCAATCTGACGGAGCTGCTCCTGCAGAACAACCGACAGGTCACGCATGACCTGGCTGTCCGCGCACCACAGGGTGGTGTCAAAGCCGTCCGGATAGCCGGCTTCGGCCAGAAGCTGCTTTGCCTTTTCGACGTTGTAATCATACGTAACCGTATCCGGTGCGTAGCCTTCAACGCCTTCCGGAATCATCGTATTGTGCGCCGGGGTTGCTACGCCGCTGAATACCAGATCGATCACGTCCTGTACATTGATGCCATAAGCGATTGCCTGACGAACCTTGGTGTTGTTCAGCTTATCCTTCTGGCAGTTCATGCCCAGATACCAAACCGTGTTGCTGGGCGCGGTGATCGTCGTTACATTTTCGTTGCCCTTCAGTTCCTCCAGGTCGGTGATCTGCAGGTCATACGCCAGACCGATCTCGCCGGTCTGCAGGCCGATGGTACGGTTGATGGCTTCCGGTACGGTGCGGAAAATCAGCTTCTTGACCTTGGGAGCACCCTGCCAGTAATCTTCGTTGGCTTCCAGCACAACGTCGCCAGCGAGGTCCCAAGATACGAACTTGAACGGGCCAGTGCCGACCGGATGCTTGTTAAACTCTTCCGGGCTGGTGTCTGCGCTCTTGCAGATGATCGAAGCTGCGTCCAGGCTCAGACGGGGCAGCAGCGCATTGAACGGCTCCTTGGTCTTGATGGTGACGGTATAGTCATCATCGCAGGTAATCGAATCAATGATGAGGTAGTTGTAGTTGACGCCATCCGATGCAATGCAGCGCTCCAGGCTGTACTTAACATCTTCCGAGGTCATCTCTTCCCCGTTGTGGAACTTGACGCCCTGCCGCAGATGGAATACCGTGGTCTTGTCGTCAACGACGTCCCACGATTCAGCCAGACCGGGCACGATGTTCATGTCATTGTCCATCATGACCAGACGGTCAAAAATCTGCGTGGTCACGCGGAATGTGGCAATGGATGCCTGCACCTGCGGGTCCATATAGGTCGGTGCTTCCGGAACCGCGACAATCAGGGTATCTGCGTCTGCACCAGCACTCGATGCGCCGCCAGTATCCGGGTTGCCGCATCCGGCAAATAGGCTGCACAGCAGGGCAGCTGCTGTGAACAGCGCAAAAATTCTCTTTTTCATGGTTTTCCTCCTTTTCTATTGCATGATTGCCGCCACAGGCGACACAATCATCCGTTCTTACCAAACGCCGTCTTTCTTCATCTCTGCGGTCAGCTTTTCCGCGAGCTTCAAATAGTTGTCCCACTCATGCGCACGTTTGGGTTCTTCGGTGAACGGCAAGCCGCTCAAATCGGTCAGGCTCTGGGTCCGCTTGACCTGCTCCGCCAGAAGATCCACGATCGTATTGAATCCCGCGCCGATGGTGGATACATATTCCAGGCAATGATACTTGGATTGACGATAATATGGTTTGAGTTCCAGGTCCGGGATGTCCTCCTGGCGGTCGGCAAAGATCTCATCATAGAAGCAGGAAATGATCTTTCCGCCTTCTACAACCACTTGCAGACGGCCGGTCACGCCCGGTTCCACTGCCTCGGCAATGCCATAATAAGTCTTTCCCGACGGGGTATCCAGCTGCGCGGCGATTTTTTCTGCCAGCGGCAGCATGGAGCGTTTGATGCTGTTGGATGCCCCTTGCAGCAGATCAAACTCCCCGGTCAGGCGATTTTCTGCGATCATCTGTTGTTCCAAATGGGTCAGACCATTGACCAACACAACGCCCGATTTAGCCGTGCGTTCCTTGGTCGCTTGCATGAATCCGTAGTTGGACAGGCGCTTGGAAACCCCCTGATACAGCTTAATGTAATAGGTCGGGTTATTGATTTCATTAAACTCGACCAGTTCCAGCCGTCCGTTGTTCCGCACGACCTCCAGAATCCCGTGATATCCTTTATCGCCCGGGAAATGCGGCGCAAACCAATTTTCCTCCCGGTAATAATCCCCCTTGACCAGGCCCAGCCGCGGCTGTACGCTCCAGAAAAGCCGGTCCAGGATATCTACTGTCTTTTCACGCTTTTTTTCTGTCGCCATAAGGTCCTCCATTTTTCAGACATTTGACCGTATTGCACAAATAATGTCGAATACTTTATAAATAATGTAACATAATTATCTGACCTTTTGTTAACGGTTTCCCCGATAGGTTATCTTGAAATCCGATAAGGAAACGCGTATACTTAAATACATACGAAATTCGCGCTTCGGACCTGCTGTCCGAGGCTTTCCTGCATCATTTACCGACTTATTTGGAGGAATCTCCCTTGAATACCGAACATCTCGCTTATATTTTAGAAGCTTATAAATGCGGCTCGGTCAATAAAGCCGCAAAAAATTGCTATATTTCGCAATCTACCCTCAGTTCCATCATCAAAAACGTGGAAGATGAGATCGGATACCCACTTTTCCGGCGCACCCGCACCGGCCTTTCCCCCACCCCCGAGGGCGAGGTTTTTATGACCCATGCCGAAAAAATTATCATCGAGCGGCGAAATATCCAGCGCATCCCGGAATCCATGGCCGAAAACAACAATCTTTCGATTATTTGTGCACGGTCAGCCTTTGTGCTGCAATGCTTTTTTGATTTTAAAAAGCATTTTCCCTGTGAAAACTCCCATGATGCGTTTTTGGAAGCCGGTCTGCGCGAAAACCTGCGCACGGTTGTTGCCCAGAAGTGCCGCGTCGGCATCATGGTGCTGTTTGAGCGCGTTATTCCCAAATATATCGATCTGGCCGATCAATACAATCTGGATTTCAAAGTCTTAAAGCGTAGCATTCCGGCCTCGGTCATGCACGCCAAAACACATCCCATCGCCCAAAAGAAAGAGGTCACGCTGGCCGATCTGGCCCAGCATCCTTTTGTGGCCGATGCCCATATCGATTATGACGACACGCTGGCGATTTTGGGGCTGCCGGACAAACATAATTTTCTGTATATCTGCGACCGTGGTACAATCTATGATGCAGTCCGCAAAGGCGGGTATGTGTCCATCGGCATCAGCATTCCGGCCAGCGATGCCGCTCTGCTCGGCTGCCAGTGCCGTCCTATTCAGGATGCAGAGCCTATGGCGGTCGCATTTATCCACTCGCGGAACTTCCAACTCAACGCCCGGGAAAATCAGTTTATTCGTTATCTTACCCAGCGGCTGGAGGAAAACTATCCGACGGTATCCCATCCATCTTAAAGTGAGGTTTCTACATGCGTTCCAAAAATAAAGCGATTTTATACGTCCTTTCGTCGGCCTTCTGTTTTGCGCTCATGAACACCTTTGTGCGCCTTTCGGGCGACATCCCGTCGGTGCAAAAAAGCTTTTTCCGCAATCTGGTGGCCTTCTTTTTTGCAGTGATTTTACTCATCCGCGCCCGGGAGCCTGTGCGTGTTCAGCGCCGTAACCTGCCCTTTTTCTTCATCCGTGCCTTTATGGGCACCGTGGGCATCTTGTGTAACTTCTATGCCGTCGATCATCTGCTGCTGTCGGATGCGTCCATGCTTAACAAGCTTTCGCCCTTTTTTGCCATTATTTTTTCTTTTTTGTGCCTCAAAGAGCGTATCAAGCCCTTCCAGCTGTTCGGCATCCTGGCGGCCTTCTGCGGCGCGCTGCTAATCGTCAAACCCGGATTTTCCATTTCGGCTTTCCCGGCCTTTATTGGCATGTTCGGCGGTTTAGCTGCCGGTGCAGCCTATACGGCGGTACGCTATCTGGGCCAGCACGGCGAACGCGGGCCGGTGATCGTTCTGGTATTCTCCGGTTTTTCCTGCCTGGTGGTGCTGCCGGTGATTTTGTTGGATTACACTCCTATGTCTGGTTACCAGCTGGCCATGCTGCTGCTGGCAGGACTCGCTGCCGCCGGCGGACAGTTTTCCATCACCGCGGCCTACTCCAATGCCCCGGCACGCGAGATCTCGGTTTATGACTACACGCAGGTCATCTTTGCCGCTCTGCTTGGGTTTATCTTCTTCTCGCAGATCCCCGATGTGTGGAGCGTCATCGGCTATGTCATCATCTGCGGCGTGTCGGTCATCATGTATCGCTACAATCAGCGAGCAGTCGAATAACCGTATGTTTATACAGAGATCATTTGTGATTCTGTGTGATTATTCATAGAGCTTTAATTTTATGAATAAATATAAATTTATTTTTCTCTTGACAGCAGAAAAATCCAGTGCTACAATAAACGCAAATCAAACCGTTGATGCGGAGATCAAGGCAGTCGTGCACGCACAGAGAGTCCGGGAAGCTGAGAGCCGGGCCGAACGCAAGCTGCTAAATGGACCGCGGAGGGCGCAGTCAAAGGCATAAGCCGAGTATTCTGCGACGTGTGGGCATACGTCAGTTGCCGGGGATATGTTGGTATCCCGCAAAGCGCGCAGGTTTCCTGCGAACCAAGGTGGCACCGCGGGTGTTTTGTTTTTGAATGCAAACCCGTCCTTGGCTGTGGTAAGCTTCTTACCCAGCAAGGACGGGTTTTTTTGTTGTTTCCCAAAGGAGGTTTTCCCATGTATCCCACATTCGAACAGGCCAAGGACTTGGCCAACCAGGGCTTTCGCCGCATCCCGGTCAGCCGGGAGATGTATGCCGACCGCTTCACCCCGACCGAAGTCATGCGCGTTCTGAAACATGTCAGCCGTCACTGCTTCATCCTGGAAAGCGCGGAGGATGCCCGCCAGTGGGGACGGTACACCTTCCTCGGGTTTGACCCCACCGCCGAACTGACCTGCAAGGGCGGCAAGCTGCGCATTCGGGCGGGCGCCGAATTCACCGAAACCGTCCAGCACCCCGGTGACGCCATCCGCCGCCTGCTCGCCGACAACCGCAGTCCCCGGCTGGAAGGGCTGCCGCCCTTTACCGGCGGTTTGGTCGGCTACTTCTCCTACTCCTACATCGGTTACGCCGAACCCAGCCTGCACCTGACCCGCGAAGACGGCACCTTTCAGGATGTGGATTTGATGCTGTTCGACAAGGTGATCGCCTTTGACAATCTGCGTCAGAAGATCATCCTGATTGCCGGAGCGCGGGCGGATGATATCGAAACCAGCTACCACAAGGCCGCCTATGAACTTGACCAGCTGGCCAACCTCATCCGCACCGGCGTCAAGGCTGAGCCCCAGCCGCCCCATCTGAAAGCGCCCCTCACCCCGCAGTTTACCCGCGAGGAGTATGGCGACATGATTCGAAAGGCCCAGCATTACATCCACGAGGGCGATATTTTTCAGGTCGTGCTGTCCAACCCGCTCGAAGCCGAGATGGACGGCAGCCTGTTTGACGTGTACCGTGTGCTGCGCACTACCAACCCGTCGCCCTATATGTTCTACTTTTCGAGCGATGACATCGAGATTGCCGGTGCGTCCCCGGAAACGCTGGCCAAATTGACCGATGGCAAGCTGTTCACCTTCCCGCTGGCCGGTACCAGACCGCGCGGTGCGACCGAAGCCCAAGACCAGGCGCTCGAGCGCGAGCTGCTCGCTGACGAAAAGGAGCTGGCTGAACACAATATGCTGGTCGACCTTGGCCGCAACGACATCGGCCGCATCAGCAAACTGGGCAGCGTACAGGTGGAAAAATACTTGCAGATCGAGCGCTTCTCCCATGTCATGCACATCGGTTCGACCGTGACCGGTCAGATTCGGGACGACCGCGATGCGATCGATGCAGTGGACGCCATCCTGCCCGCCGGGACGCTCTCGGGTGCGCCCAAGCTGCGTGCCTGCCAGATCATCGACGAGCTGGAAGGCCACGAGCGCGGCATCTATGGCGGCGCGGTCGGCTATCTGGACTTTACCGGCAACTTGGACACCTGCATAGCCATCCGGCTGGCGTACAAGAAAAATGGCCGGGTGTGCGTGCGGTCGGGCGCGGGCATCGTGGCCGACAGTGTGCCGGACAGCGAATATCAGGAGTGCCTGAACAAGGCGGCCGCCGTTGTGCGCGCCATCCAGACTGCACAGGAGGGCATCGACCAATGATCTTGCTCATCGACAACTACGATAGTTTTTCCTATAACCTCTATCAGCTCATCGGCTCGGTCGACCCGGACATCCGGGTCATCCGAAACGACCAGATGACGCTTTCCGAAATCGAAGCCCTGGCCCCACGGGCCATTTTCCTCTCCCCCGGACCGGGCAAACCGGCGGACGCCGGTATCTGTGAGGATGTTATCCAGACTTTTACCGGAAAAATCCCGCTCTTTGGGGTCTGCCTGGGCCATCAGGCCATCTGCGAAGCCTTGGGCGGCACGGTTTCCTATGCCGAACGTCTGATGCACGGCAAAGTATCCGAGGTCACGCTGGACCACACCGGCCGCCTGTTTGCCGGACTGCCGGACACCATCCCGGTCGCGCGGTATCATTCGCTGGCCGCGGTGCGCGATACGCTGCCCGATTGCCTGCGCGTGACCGCTCAAACCGCAGACGGCGAAATCATGGCCGTCGAACACAAGAAATATCCGGTCTGCGGCGTACAGTTCCATCCCGAATCGGTGATGACACCCGACGGCCAGACCATCATCCGCAACTTTCTGGAGGGAACACACCATGATTAAAGAAGCCATCTTACAACTGAATCAAAAATCCAGTCTTACTTATGACACCGCCCGCGCGGTCATGGACGAAATCATGGGCGGCCAGGCGACGCCCGTCCAGATGGCCTCCTACCTGACCGCCCTGGCCATGAAGGGCGAAACCATCGACGAGATCACCGGCTCGGCGGCCGGCATGCGCGCTCACTGCATCAAGCTGCTGCACGACATGGATGTTCTTGAAATCGTCGGCACGGGCGGCGACGGCGCCAACTCGTTCAACATCTCAACCACCTCCTCGCTGGTCATCTCGGCCGCCGGGGTGCCGGTCGCCAAGCACGGCAACCGCGCGGCGTCCTCCCAATGTGGCGCCGCCGATGTGCTCGAAGCACTGGGCGTCAAGATCACCCTCTCGCCCGAGCGCAGCGCCGAACTGCTCAAGAAAATCGGCATCTGCTTCCTGTTCGCCCAGAACTACCACATTGCCATGAAATACGTTGCCCCCATCCGCCGCGAGCTCGGCATCCGCACGGTGTTCAATATTTTGGGGCCGCTCTCCAACCCGGCGGGCGCCAACATGGAACTGATGGGCGTTTACGACAAAGCCCTCGTCGAGCCGCTTGCCCAGGTCATGGCCAATCTCGGTGTACGCCGCGGCATGGTCGTCTTTGGGCAGGATAAGCTGGACGAAATCTCGCTGTGTGCGCCGACCTCGGTGTGCGAGATCCGCGACGGCTGGTTCCAGTCCTACGAGATCACGCCCGAGCAGTTTGGGTATACCCGCTGCGCCAAGGCCGATTTGGTCGGCGGTACGCCTACCGAAAATGCCGCCATCACCCGCGCCATCCTGTCGGGCGAAGAACAGGGACCCAAGCGACAGGCGGTGTGCCTGAACGCAGGCGCAGCCCTTTACATTGCCGGCAAAACTGAAACCATGGAACAGGGCGTGCGGCTGGCCGAGGGGCTGATCGACACGGGCGCAGCCCAAAAGCAGCTGGACTTTTTCATTGAGGAGAGCAACCGATGAACATTTTGGACGAAATCGCCGCCAAAACGCGCGAGCGCGTGGAGCGTGACCGGGAAGCCCTCCCGCTGGATGCCCTGCGTGAACTGTGCGTGCAGGGCGGCCCGGCGGACGGTGCGGCCTTTGTATCCGCCCTGCGGGCGCCGGGCCTGCGCTTTATCTGCGAGATCAAAAAGGCCAGCCCGTCCAAGGGCGTCATTGACCCGGATTTCGACTATCTCGCCATCGCCCGCGCCTATGCGGCGGCAGGCACGGATGCCATCTCCTGTTTGACCGAACCGCACTGGTTCTTAGGCTCGAACGCCATCTTCCGCGCGGTGCGCGGGGCGGTGTCCACCCCCTTGCTGCGCAAAGATTTTACGGTGGACGCCTACCAGCTCTACCAGGCCAAGGCCCTGGGTGCCAACGCGGTACTGCTCATCTGTGCGATTCTGGACACCCGCACCATCGCGCAGTACCTTGAAATCTGCGATACACTGGGTCTGGCTGCCCTGGTCGAAACCCACAACGAAGCCGAGATCGATTCAGCCGTTTCGGCGGGTGCGACGCTCATCGGCGTCAACAACCGCAATTTAAAGGACTTCTCGGTTGACTTTTCCAACGCTGCCCGTCTGCGGGACCGCATCCCGCCCGAAGCTGTCTATGTGGCTGAAAGCGGCGTGCATACCCCGGCGGATGTGGCCGCCCTGCGCGCCATCGGCGCGGACGCGGTGCTGATGGGCGAAACGCTGATGCGCGCCGCCGACAAGGGTACGCTGCTCGCCCAGATGCGGGAGGCCGCGCGATGAAGGTCAAAATTTGCGGCCTGTCCCGCCCGAAGGATATCGCGGCCATCAACGCGGCCCGACCGGACTACTGCGGCTTTGTCATCCACGTGCCCAAAAGCCGCCGCAATGTGTCCGCGGATACGTTGCGCGTGCTCCGCGCGGACCTCGCCGACGGCATTATCCCCGTGGGCGTGTTCGTCAACGAACCGGTGGAGTCGGTCGCGGATTTGCTTGAAAGCGGCGTGCTGTCCATCGCGCAGCTGCACGGCCAGGAGGACGACGCCTACATCGCCGCCCTACGGGCGCGCACCAGTCGCCCCATCTGGCAGGCATTCCAGATAAAAAGCGCGGCTGATATCGAACGCGCGAACCACAGCCAGGCCGATTTCATCCTACTTGACGCAGGCGCGGGCGGCGGCACCGCCTTCGACTGGACGCTGCTGGACGGCGTGACCCGTCCCTTTGCCCTGGCCGGGGGCTTAAACGAACACAACCTTTCCGCTGCCCTGCAAACACGCGCGACGCTGCTCGACCTGTCGAGTGGGGTCGAAACCGACGGATACAAGGATTTTCACAAGATACAAACGGTCGTACAGACCATCAAAGGAGAATGACCATGTCAAAAGGACGTTTTGGCATCCATGGCGGGCAATACATGCCGGAAACGCTGATGAATGCCGTCATCGAACTGGAAGAAGCGTATAACCACTACAAAAACGACCCGCAGTTCAACGCCGAGCTGACCGACCTGCTCAACAACTACGCCGGTCGTCCGAGCGAGCTGTACTTCGCTTCGCGCATGACCGCCGACCTCGGCGGCGCGAAGATCTACCTCAAGCGCGAGGACATGAACCACACCGGTTCGCACAAGATCAACAACGTGCTCGGGCAGGTGCTGCTGGCCAAGAAGATGGGCAAGACCCGCGTCATCGCCGAAACCGGTGCCGGTCAGCACGGCGTCGCCACCGCGACCGCTGCTGCCCTGATGGATATGGAATGCGAAGTGTTCATGGGTCGCGAGGACACCGAACGGCAGGCGCTCAACGTCTACCGCATGCGGCTGCTGGGCGCTAAGGTACACGCGGTGGACAGCGGCACGGGTACGCTCAAGGACGCAGTATCTGAAACCATGCGCGAATGGACGACCCGCATCGCAGACACCCATTATGTGCTCGGGTCGGTCATGGGGCCACATCCCTTCCCGACCATTGTGCGCGATTTTCAGGCGGTCATCTCCAAGGAGATCAAAGAACAGCTCCTTCAAAAGGAAGGCTGTCTGCCGGACGCCGTACTCGCCTGCGTGGGCGGCGGCTCCAACGCCATCGGCGCCTTCTATCACTTCATCGAAGATGAAGGCGTCCGCCTGATTGGCTGTGAAGCCGCAGGTCGCGGCGTGGACACGGCGGAAACCGCCGCGACGATTGCCACCGGCCGGCTCGGCATCTTCCACGGCATGAAGAGCTATTTCTGCCAGGATGAATACGGCCAGATCGCGCCCGTGTATTCCATCTCGGCCGGTCTGGATTATCCGGGCATCGGACCTGAGCATGCTTACCTGCATGACATCGGCCGCGCCGAATATGTCGCCATCACCGATGACCAGGCGGTCGATGCGTTTGAGTACCTCAGCCGCACCGAAGGCATCATCCCGGCCATTGAATCGGCACATGCTGTTGCATACGCGATGCAGCTCGCGCCGCAGATGCGCAAAGACCAAATCATGGTCATCAACATTTCGGGCCGCGGCGATAAGGACTGCGCGGCGATTGCACGCTATCGAGGGGAGGATCTCCATGAGTAAGATTGCACAAGCCTTTGCAAGCGGCAAGGCATTCATTCCGTTCATCACCTGCGGCGATCCTTCGCTCGAGATCACCGAGCAGCTGGTCTACGCCATGGCCGAAAACGGCGCCGACCTGATCGAACTGGGCATCCCGTTCTCCGACCCGACTGCCGAAGGGCCGGTCATCCAGGCGGCCAATGTCCGTGCGCTGGCGGGCGGTGTGACCACCGATAAGATTTTCGATATGGTGCGCCGCATCCGTCAAAAGACCGATATCCCGATGGTGTTCATGACCTATGCCAACGTGGTCTTTTCCTATGGCTCAGAACGCTTTTTGCGCACGGCGGCCGACATCGGCATGGATGGCCTCATCCTGCCCGACCTGCCGTTTGAAGAAACGGACGAATTTGACCCTCTATGCAAGCAATACGGTCTGGATTTGATTTCGCTCATTGCGCCCACCTCGCACGAGCGCATCCGCATGATTGCAGCAGACGCCAGCGGCTTTGTCTACTGCGTGTCTTCGCTTGGCGTGACCGGCGTGCGCTCGGACATCTCGACCGACATCGGTGCCATGATCGATCTGGTCAAGCAGACCAAAGACATCCCCTGCGCGGTTGGGTTCGGCATCTCCACCCCGGAACAGGCCAAAAAAATGGCCGCCCTTTCGGACGGCGCCATCGTCGGCTCGGCGATTGTGAAATTATGCGCCCAGTACGGCACAGACTGTGTTCCCCATGTTTCCGAATATGTGCGGCAGATGAAAGCCGCTGTGCAGAACGCCTAATAGCGGGGTCTGGGGACGCGTCCCCAGCGCGGTCCAGCCGCGCAGGCTGGCGCCGCCCGCAGGCGGCGAATTCTCAAAATCGCAGATTTTGACCAAATCATACAAACGCCCCGCAGAACGCTTCTGCGGGGCATTTTTCTTTTACTTTTTATACACCAAATCAGCTTCGGTCCAGTTTTGCAGCACTGGGATCATGCTGGCCGCAATCTTCTTGGCGCCTTCCAAATCATGCAGCTTATAGTTGCCGCACTCGATGCGGCTTGCGCCCGGAATCTCGCCTTCATATTTTGCAATGAAATCCATGCTCTCACGCACCAGTTCGATTGCATCCGCCGGTGCTAGGCCCCGCACCAGAAAATAAAATCCGGTCTGGCAGCCCATCGGGCCGCAATAGATGATATGATCGGCAAAGCGGCTGTTGCGGGTGTAGGTCGCAAACAAATGCTCAAATGTATGCGATGCGGCCGGTTCCAGATAAACGCCTGCATTGGGCAGCACCATACGCACATCATAGGTGGTGATATCACCGTCAATCCGAGAGGTGTACATGCCCGGGGTTAGCAGATCGTGGTTGACTTCAAAGCTTGCAATTCTCTTCATAACAGATGTTCCTTTCGTACAAAAACTGCGGCACGCCAAGGCGTACCGCAGTCCATCGATTTACTTGTGTACCGAAATCGCCGAATCCTTGAGCACAACGTCGTGTGCGCCGCCTTCGACGATAGAAGTCGCCGAAACCAAGGTGATCTTTGCCTTGCCCTGCAATTCCGGAATGGACAGTGCGCCACAGTTGCACATGGTCGAACGAACCTTATTGAGCGTCAGGGTCACGTTGTCATGCAGCGAACCCGCATACGGAACGTACGAATCTACGCCTTCTTCAAAGGACAGCTTCTTTTCGCCGCCCATATCATAGCGCTGCCAGTTGCGCGCACGGGCCGAACCTTCGCCCCAGTATTCCTTCATGAACGTGCCGCCGACATTGACCTTATTGGTCGGGGACTCGTCAAAACGGGAGAAGTAACGGCCGAGCATGACAAAATCTGCACCCATGGCCAGCGCCAGGGTAATGTGATAGTCGTGTACGATGCCGCCGTCCGAGCAGATCGGGATGTATACACCGGTTTCCTTGTAGTATTCATCGCGTGCCTGGGCGACTTCAATGGTCGCGGTTGCCTGACCGCGGCCGATGCCCTTCTGCTCACGGGTGATGCAGATGGAGCCACCGCCGATGCCGATCTTTACAAAGTCTGCGCCTGCTTCGGCCAAGAAACGGAAACCTTCGCGGTCAACAACATTGCCCGCGCCAACCTTGACGCTGTCGCCATAGTTTTCACGAATCCACTTGAGCGTGCGGGCCTGCCATTCGGAATACCCTTCCGACGAGTCGATGCACAGCACATCGGCGCCTGCCTCAACCAGAGCCGGGACACGCTCGGCATAGTCGCGGGTATTGATACCAGCACCAACCACATAGCGCTTATGGGTGTCAAGCAGCTCGAGCGTGTTGGTCTTATGCGTATCGTAGTCCTTGCGGAATACCATGTAAACCAGATGCTGGTTTTCATCGACCAGCGGCAGCGCATTGAGCTTATGATCCCAGATGATGTCATTGGCGGTCTTCAGTGTGGTATCCGCCGGTGCGGTGATCAGCTTTTCAAACGGGGTCATGAAGGTCGCAACCTTTTCGTCGGTCGACATACGCGACACACGATAGTCACGGCTGGTGACAATGCCCAGCAGCTTGCCGGTAGCGGAGCCGTCATCGGTGACCGCCATGGTCGAGTGGCCGGTCTTTTCCTTGAGCGCTAGCACATCGGCCAGGGTCATATCCGGCGTAATGTTGGAATCGGATACGATAAAGCCTGCCTTGTATGCCTTGACACGCGCGACCATCGCCGCTTCGCTTTCAATGGTCTGCGAACCAAAAATAAAGGAGATGCCGCCTTCTTTGGCCAGCGCAATCGCCATATTATCATCCGATACTGCCTGCATGATTGCGGAAACCAACGGAATGTTTGCATACAGGGCAGCTTCTTCCCCCTTTTTGTACTTGACGATCGGGGTGCGCAAGCTTACGTTTGCCGGGATACACTCCGCCGAGGAATAACCAGGTACCAAAAGATATTCACTGAACGTACGGGACGGCTCGGAAAAATAAAACGCCATTTTGATTCTCCTTTTTCAGATTCCATCTGTAATTTGTATTTTTACTATTATACCCCTATTTTTGCACAGAAGTAAACCACCGGATTGCAAGAGAAATGCACAGAATTTCGACGCTTTTCTATGCAAACCGCCGTTTGCCATTTGACCAAACATTTCGGACCTGCGAATCGCCTTTTTTTCGCTTTATCGGTGCAAAACACACCTTTTTCCTGTGGTTTGATAGCAGCGGAAACAGCCGTAGCAGCCGCGGCAGGCCGACATGCCGCCGCGCTTTATCCGACTCACAAAATCGGGCTGACAGATGAACAGCCGCGACGCGCTGGCCAGCGCCATCCCGGCGTCCAGCGCCGCCTGCATATCCTCCCGGTCACGCAAACCGCCGACCAAAATGATCGGCAGACGGGTTTTAGCAGCCAGTTCCTCCGCGCCCTGCAAATAATACCGTCTGGCTTCGGGCGGCTGGCTGGCAAAGTCAAAGCCCGATACCTCGGCCGCTACCACGCCTAAATCGGCGCAAATGTTCAAAAATTCTGTCAACGCCGCAAGGAAATCGGATGCCTCCCCCTGACAGTTGCTATGTACTTTGAGCAGCACCGGATAATCCGGGCCTACGGCAGCGCGTACCTTTTCCAACGTTTCGCGCGCCATGCGGAAACGGTCGCTGCCATACGCATCGGTACGCACATTCCAGGTCGGGTCGATAAACTCGGAGAGCAGATACCCATGGGCACAATGAATCTGTACCCCATCATATCCTGCCTGTTTGGCGCGCACCGCGGCCGAGGCAAAATCGTCCTGAATGCGGTGCATCTCCTCGATGGTCAGCTCCCGCGCGGGTACGCCGGGAACATATTCGAGCGTGCTCGGCGCGACTGGCACACGGCCGGTGACCGCCTGCGGACTTTTGCCGCCCGCATGGCTGAGCTGCTGGACGATGCAGCCGCCCGCTGCATGCACCGCATCGGTCAGGGTCTTTTGCCCCGCGATAAACCGGTCGTCATACATGGCATTCTGGTTGGCATCGTTGCGGCCATCCGGGCTGACGCAGGCATGGCCGGTGATGATGAGGCCGACTTCCTGTTCGGCCAGTTCTCGGTAGAGGTTCATCTGCGCTGGGGACACTGTCCCATCGGGATTGCCCATATAATCGTTGGTCGCCGAACGGCAAATGCGATTGCGCAAGGGAAGGTTCCCTAGCGTACAGGGTGCAAACAGGTCACTCATGCTTTTTTGTCCTCCTTCAGGAAGCGCAGCACCGCCAAATTAAACTGGTTGGGCAGCTTGGCCGCACAAAAATGGTCGCCGCCCGGGATGCGCTCCATACGTGCATGCGGCAGACATAGGGTCATCCGCCAGGAATGTTTGTCAAAAATCATATCATGCTCCCCGACCAGCACCAGGGTCTGGGCCTGGATTCGCCCCAAATCATCCCAATCGACCCCATAATCGTGGGCCATCAGCGAAAGAACATCGCATTTGCGCGCAATCGACTCATCCAGCGGACGCAGCGCATGCAGCAACCCGACCACTGGATACAGCGGAATCTGGATGGCCGGTTTGACACCGGTAAGCATATGGATATTAGCGCCGTTTAAGATCAGTTTATCCACACACTGTGGATATTGCAGGGCAAACCGAATCGCCAAATTGCCGCCATCCGAAAAGCCCAGGATATGAGCCTTTTGCAGCCCCAGCGCATGGAACACCACGCGCAGATCGCGGGCCATTTGATAAAAATTCAGTCCCCGGTCGCCATGGCCGCTTTTGCCATGCCCGCGGCTGTCCACGGCGATCACCCGGAAAAACCGCGCCAAGACCGGAATCTGATGCCGGAAATAGGTGCTGTCCTCCCCGTTTCCGTGCAGCAGGATCAGCGGTTCCCCCTGGCCCCATTCGTAATAGGCGATCTCGACGTCCCCGACCGAGACGTACTTCGGATTCCAATCATACATCGGCCATCACCTTGATGTAGTACCGCCGAGTACGCGGACCGTCAAATTCACAGAAGTAAACGCCCTGCCAGGTGCCCAGCAACGGACGTCCCTCTTCAATCAGAATGGTTTCCGACGCGCCCACGGTCGAGCATTTGAGGTGAGCATCCGAATTGCCTTCGCCGTGGCGGAAGTCCCGCCGGTCGGGAAAGGCTTCATCGAACCCGATCACCAAATCATGGGTCACATCCGGGTCGGCATTTTCATTGATCGTGATAGCCGCTGTGGTGTGCGGGCAATAGACGACACAGATGCCCGACGTCACACCCGATTTCCGGATGGTGTCGCGCACCGCGCTGGTGATGTTATAGTACCCCTGCCGCTCGGTGCGCAGGGTAAATTCCTGTGTTCTCATACCAGGTCCTCCTCATGCCGCTGCTCATGCAGATAGGTCGCTTCCAGGTCGGCCAAATGCAATTTGACGGCCAGCGGATACCTTTCGTACGCATGGGCAATGGCAAAGCTGCCCGCCCGCGCCGTATCGTCAAAGCCGCCCATGTGCCAGCGGATGGCAACCGCCTCCTCATTTTTCAGGCGCATGAACCGCTCAATCAGGAATACCGACTTTTCGCCGTGGCCATAGGGAAATTTATCGTCAATGGCATACACCGGCACCTTTTCCCACTCCCCGCGGTCGTTCTTGCGGTTGCGGTATTCGGTGGTATAGAACCCGGCTTTGCAGATGTCGTGCAGCAAGGATGCAATGGTGAAACTCTCCAGATCATCCTTTTCCTTGTCGTAATGCTTGGAGATAAGCACCTCATAGACATTTAAGCTATGCTCCAGCAGACCGCCCTCATAGGCTGCATGGAAGCGTGTGGATGCGGGCGCGGTAAAAAAGTCGGTGCTCTCCATCCATTCGAGCAGCTTGTCCGCGCCCCGCCGGGTGATCTGATTGCGAAATATATTCAAAAACTTTTCTTTCATGTCGGTTCCTCCCTATGAAGCTCCACCAGATGCGTGAGTGTTTCCGGGGTATTGCGCGCCGGATCGTCGAGCACCTGCTCGAGCAGATAGCGCTGCATTTGTCCAATCTGTTTGCCTTGCAGCCCTAAACGCATGAGCGCATAGCCATCGAGCGCCAGCGAATGCACGGTCAGGCAATCGCGGCTGCGCAGCATGGCGTTAATTTGCTGCTCCAGCTGCTGATATTGGCCAATATATTCGGCATGCGTCCCGCGGGCGACCCCGTCTGCTTTTTTCATCATCAGAAGCTGTCGCACCCGTGTTTCTCCAAACTGCGCCAACCGCCGCCGGACGGTTTTGGGCTCCGAATCGATCGGAATATCGTGATGGTCGGCCAGAAAAACGACCGCTTCCCGAATCGCGTTGGGCAGCCGCAAGGCCAGACAGCGCTGCTCGGCCATGGCCGCGCTCAGCTTAGGATGTCCATAAAAATGGCCGACACCCTTTTCGTCAATGGTCATGCAGTGCGGCTTGCCGGTGTCATGATACAGCGCCGCCAGCCGCAAGGCTGGATCGGCGGGAATCTGTTCCAGCGCCCGGATGGAATGCTCCAAAACATCATAGCGATGGTAGCGGTTGCGCTGCTGCCATCCCCGCATGGGCAGAATCTCGGGCAGCACCACACCCATCACATCGGTATATTCCCGCAGCACCCGGCCGGCATACCGGCCGCACAGCAGCCGCAGCGTTTCCGCGGCCAGCCGCTCGGGCGCCACCCGGGTCATGGTGGGCGCCAAAACGCGCAGCGCATCCGCGGTATCGCATTCCAGCGCAAAGCCGGTTTCGGCCATCAGGCGCAGACCGCGCAAAATCCGCAGCGTATCTTCGGTAAACCGATGCTCCGGGTCTCCCACGGCGCGCAATCGCCGGGCCTGGATGTCTGCCTGCCCGCCAAAGGGGTCCTGTAAGCCCCGGGTTGGACTGAATGCAATGGCATTGACCGTAAAGTCCCGCCGGGCTAGGTCGCTTTCCAGATCACGTACAAACCGCACCTGATCGGGATGCCGGCCATCGGAATAGCGGCCCTCCACCCGGAATGAGGTGATTTCGATGGGGGCCCCATCGAGCAAAACAGTGACTGTGCCATGTTTCAGCCCGGTTTCGGCCACGCGCTCCTGCGCAAAAACCTGACGGGTCTCTTCGGGTGTTGCCGCTGTACACAAATCAAAATCATGAGGCGTCACCCCGCGCAAATGGTCGCGCACCGCGCCACCGACCACATACGCCGGATATCCCGCCTGCTCGAGCGCCGTGAGTGCCTTCTGCACCCCACGGGGAAGCTCCATCATGCTTTGCCCTTCTTTTGTTTCAGATGGTATGCGGTGCCGTCTGGGTTCAAAACCACCGTATTGTCCAGTTGCGATTTTAAATTTCTGCGAAAGCTTTCAATGTATTCCTGCCGCAGCGCCTGCCGTTCGGCCTGCTCGGCCTCGGTCAGACCCTCGGTCTTGGCCTTTTTGGCCAAGGCGTTGATGCGTGCAATTTTTTCTTCGGTCATGATCTTGGCTCCTCCGTTTCCTTCGATGCCCTTATTATAACAAAATCACGCGGCAAAGTCGAGTGGCGGACGGCTGATCGCACAGCCTTTCCTTGACCGCCATTTCCCGCCGTGTTACAATATCGATATGCATAAAATGTCCAAAAAGGAGTTATTCTACATGAAACTGGAAACCAAATGTTTACATGCCGGGTACAAACCCGAAAATGGCGGTCCGGGCGTCATGCCGATCGTTCAGTCGACCACTTATCGCTTTGATTCGACCGCACATATCGCAGGCCTGTTCGACATGCCGACCGAGTACATGTACTCGCGCTTTGCCAACCCGACCTGCGACGCCGTCGAAAAGAAAATCGCCGAACTGGAAGGCGGCGTAGGCGCGATGCTGACCACATCCGGTCAGGCGGCCAGCCTGCTGTCCATCCTGAACCTGTGCTCGGCAGGCGACAGCTTTATCGCCGCTTCCACCATTTATGGCGGCACGATCAATCTGTTTGGCGTGACCCTCAAAAAGCTGGGCATTGAGTGCATCTGGGCGGATGCCGAAGCGTCCGAAGAGGACATCCAGAAGCTGTTCAAGCCCAACACCAAGGCAGTCTTTGGCGAAACCCTGGCCAACCCGGCTTTGACCGTTTTTGACATTGAAAAGTGGGCATCCATCGCACACAAGAGCGGTGTACCGCTCATCATCGACAACACCTTTGCAACCCCCATCCTGTGCCGCCCGATCGAATGGGGCGCGGATATCGTCATCCACTCGACCACCAAGTACATGGACGGCCATGCGGTACAGGGCGGCGGCGTCATCGTCGACGGCGGCAAGTTCGACTGGGCGGCTTCGGGCAAGTTCCCGGACTTTACTGAGCCGGACGAAAGCTATCATGGCGTGGTATACACCCGTGAATTTGGCGCCATGGCGTACATCATCAAGGCCCGCATGCAGCTCATGCGCGACTTTGGCTGCTATCCGGCTGCGCATTCGGCGTTCCTGCTCAACTTGGGTCTGGAAACCCTGCCGGTGCGCATGAAGCAGTACTGCGAAAACGCAACCACGGTTGCCAAGCACCTGCTCTCGTCCGATAAGATTGCTGGCGTGCGCTATCCCGGTCTGGAAAGCGACCCCTATCATGCCCGCGCACAGAAATACCTGCCGCTCGGCACCTCGGGCGTCATGAGCATCGACATCAAGGGCGGCCGCGAACCGGCGATGAAGTTCATGGACAGCGTCAAGCTGGCCTGCAACGAAGTGCACGTGGCCGATATCCGCACCTGCGTGCTGCATCCGGCGAGCGAGACCCACCGTCAGCTGACCGACGAGCAGCTGGTCGCGGCCGGCATCGAGCCCGGTCTGGTCCGTCTGTCGGTCGGTCTGGAAAATGTCGAAGACATTCTGGCCGATCTGGATCAGGCGCTTGCACAGATTTAATCAAACAGGAGATTTTTTTATGGAGATCCGCGAAATTTTACCGTGGGACAAGCCGCATTTCTGCCGCATGGTGCATGCGTTTTACCGTCTGCCGGCAGTCGCGCATGTTATCCCGGATGACCACGCCGAACGCACCTTCGATCTTCTCATGCACGACACCCCCTATGCGCGCTGCTTTGTCGCGGCTGATGCACACGATGTCCCGCATGCGTACTGCCTGTGCGCGATCACCTGGTCCAACGAGGCCGGCGGTCTGTGCGTATGGCTGGAAGAACTGATGGTGGAAGATACGCTGCGCGGCCAGGGCATCGGCCAAAAGCTGATCGCCGCTGTGCGCGCTGCATATCCGGACGCGGCCCGTTTCCGCCTGGAAGTCACCGACGAAAACCCGCGTGCCGCGGCACTGTATCGCACGCTTGGTTTTGAGGATCTGGAGTACCGGCAGATGGTACTCGACCGTTAAAACAAAAAAGCTGCCTTTTGACAAGGCAGCTTTTTTTATAGTTCTGGGAAAAACCGGCGCATATCTTCGGGCAGCGGGTCGGAAAAACAAAGCCGTTCGCCGGTGACCGGCTGCGGCAGCGTCAAAAAAGCGGCATGCAGCGCATGGCGGTCGATTCGCCCCATATCGTTCGGCCCATACAAGAAATCCCCGGGCAGCGGATGGCCGATATACTGCATATGTACCCGGATTTGATGGGTGCGGCCGGTTTCCAGCCGAATGCGCGCCAGCGAATAGCCATTTGCATACGCCAGACGGGTGTAATGGGTCACCGCCCGCTCGCCATCCGGCCGCACCTGGCGCGCAATGACCGAGCCGTCCACTCGGCCAATGGGCGCATCGATCGTGCCCTCGGGTGGCAACTCCCCGGTACACACAGCCAAATATTCATGGAACATCCGCTTTTGCTGCGCCGCGGCGGTCAGCAGGCAGGCGGACAGCGCATTTTTAGCCAGCACCAGAAGGCCGGAAGTGTTCTTATCCAGCCGCCCGATGGCTCGGAAAGCAAACGGTTCACCCCGCTGCTGATACCGCGCCGCCAGTGCATTGGCGACCGTGTTCTCCCGGTTTTGCGGCGAGGGATGCACGGCCATCCCGGCCGGTTTGCGAACAACGAACAAATCCTCATCCTCGTACGCAAGGCTCAGTGGCAGGCCGGGCTGCGGCACAATGTCGCTCCGGTCGGTTTCGCGCACCTGCACCTGCACCACATCCCCGGCATGCAGCCGATCGATCGACCGCACCGGCTGCCCCGCGACCGTGATACCCTCCGGGTCTTTCTTCAGTTCTACGAGCAGGCGGTGGGAAATGCCTTCCCGCCGCAGCAACCGCCCGACCAGTACCCCGTCGTGTTCGGCCCGATATTCGACAATGCGCATTCATCCGCTCCCCTTTCCTCCCGATTGTACACGTTCAGATAGCTTTCTGTCAATTTGCCGAAACTGCATTTTCTGTCAAATTTTTTGTTCCATGCGCTATCTTTTCCCCAATTCGGTGCTATAATATTGAAGGTACAAACTGGCTTGGTCGGAAACCATCCCATGTTACCCTGAATTTTCCAGAAGAATCCGCCAGAACAGGAGTTGTTTTTTTGAACCAAATCGAAACCTTGGAAAAACTGTGCGCCCTGCCCGGCGTGACCGGTTTTGAGCAATCTGCCGCCCGCACGGTGGCCGAAATGCTCCGGCCGCTCGTCAACAAGGTCGATATCGATCCGTTTGGTACGGTGACCGGCATTCTGGTCTGTCCGCGCCCAAAGGCCAAGACCGTCCTGCTGGACGCCCATCTTGACCAGATCGGTTTTATCGTCACCGAAGTGCTGGAGGGCGGCTTTTTGCGCTTTATGCCCGTTGGCGGGGTCGACCCCCGCATGCTGCTGGGCTGTGAGGTCACCATCCTGACCCCTACCCCGCTGTATGGCATCGTTTCCTGTACGCCGCCCCATCTGATGCAGCCGGGCGACGCCGACAAGGCGGTGCCCATCCACGAAATGCTGATCGACACCGGCCTGCTGGACGCGGCGTCCCGCATCCCGGTCGGCACCCCGATCGTCTTCCGCCAGCCCCTCGTGCGGCTGGGAAAGGACGCCGTTTCGAGCAAATGCCTGGATGACCGCGCCGGCGTGCTGGCCATCTTGCAGGCCCTGAAAAAGATCGACCGCAAGAAACTCGGCGTCCATGTCGCGGTGATGTTTTCCGCCCAGGAGGAAATCACTTCGCTCGGCGCCATGACCGGCACATTCCGTCTGCGCCCGGACTACGCCATCGCGGTGGATGTCAGCCATGCCAAGACGCCAGACGCTCCCGCGGATGAAACCTTTGCCTTTGGCGGCGGCGTGATGATCGGCATGGGGCCGAACATGAATACCGCACTGACCCGCGCGCTCATCCGCTTAGCGCGCGCCGAGGAAATCGACTACCAGATCGAAGTCATGGAGGGCGACACGGGCACCAACGCCTGGACCATGCAGATCGCCGCTTGCGGTACAGCGCAGGCGATTTTGTCCATCCCGCTGCGCTACATGCACACCCCCATCGAAACCATGCATCTGTCTGACCTAGATGCAACCGCTGATCTGATCGCATCCTTTGTGCAGCACTTTGACGGGGAGGTGAGCCTGTAATGCTGGAACTGCTCAAAACCTTATGTGCCCTGTCCGGCCCTTCGGGCGAGGAGGACGCCGTGCGCGCCTTTATCCGCGAACAGGCCGAACCACATGCCGACGAGATCCGTACCGACGCCATGGGCAACCTGATGGTCTTTCGCACGGGCGCCCGCAAGCCGGAAAAGCCCATGCTCGTGTGCGCACATATGGACGAAGTCGGTCTGATCGTCAAGCGCATCACCGACGACGGCATGCTCAAATTCGGCT
Organism: Intestinibacillus sp. Marseille-P6563; assembly: GCF_900604335.1. Taxonomy (NCBI): domain Bacteria; kingdom Bacillati; phylum Bacillota; class Clostridia; order Eubacteriales; family Butyricicoccaceae; genus Intestinibacillus; species Intestinibacillus sp. Marseille-P6563. The sequence goes on from NZ_UWOD01000001.1 coordinate 727,940, forward strand.
TTGTCGGCGGCATCGACCCGCGGGTGGTCATCGGCCGGCGGGTCAAGTTTGGCGACACAGCCGGCGTGGTCGGCATCAAGGCTGTCCATCTGACCAAGGCATCCGAACGCCGTCGCATGCCGGACACCAAGGACCTATATATCGACATCGGCGCTTCGAGCAAAAAAGCCGCGCAGGCCAAGGTATCCCTGGGCGATTACGGCGTGTTTGATTCCGATGTGGTCGAGTTTGGCGACGGCCTGCTCAAGGCCAAGGCCATCGACGACCGCGTCGGCTGCGCGGTCATGCTCAAGCTGCTCGAAGAAAAACCGGCGCTTGATACCTGGTTCGTCTTTACCGTACAGGAGGAAACCGGTCTGCGCGGGTCGGCAACCGCTGCCTTTGCGCTCGACCCGGCGGCCTGCTTGGTGCTGGAGGGCACGACCGCAGCCGATCTGGCCGAAGCGCCGGGGCATAAACAGGTCTGCGCGCTGCGGCGCGGTCCGGTGCTGCCCTTTATGGACCGCTCGACCATCTATGACCAGACCCTCCTCACCCAGCTACGCGATACTGCTGTCCAGCTCGGCCTGCCATGGCAGCTCAAGCAGATGACTTCGGGCGGCACGGATGCTGGCCGCATCCATAAAATCCGCGCCGGGGTACCCACTGTCGGACTGGCAGCGCCGGTGCGCTATATCCATTCCCCGGTTTCGGTGGCTGCGGTCTGTGATATGGAAAATATGCTCGTTTTGGCGCGCAGCTTCCTGCAAGGGCTGGCCCAAACAACAGAATAAGGAGTGCTGCTCATGAGCCAAGTATTTGATCTATATAAAACGCTGGCCAGCGCGTTCGGCCCGTCCGGCCGGGAAGCCGGGGTACGCGACGTGCTGACCAAGCTGGCAAAGCAATACGCAGACGAGGTCTGGACCGATGCACTCGGCAACCTCATCTGCCACAAAAAATCGTCCGGGTCGGAAAGCAGCCGCAAAATCTTGCTGGCCGCTCACATGGACTCGCTGGGCATTGTCATCACCTTCATCGATGACAACGGCTTTTTGCGGTTTGCCCCGGTCGGCGGTCTGTTCCGCGGCGACCTCATCAACATTCAGGTACGGTTTGCCAACGGCGTGCGGGGTGTGATCTCCTACGAAGAAAAGACCTCCTTTAAGGACCTGCAAATGCAGCATCTGTTTGTGGACATCGGCGCATCCAGCCGGGAAGAAGCCGAACAGATGGTACAGGTGGGCGATTTTGCCGTGTTTGACGCACCCATGTTCGAGCAGAACGGCGTCATCTGCGGCCCCTATCTGGACAACCGCATCGGCTGCGTCACCCTGCTGCTGACCATGGCCAAGATGCCGCTGTCGGTGCCGGATGACCTGTATTTTGTCTTTACCGCCCAGGAAGAAGTCGGGCTGCGCGGTGCGCAGACGGCCGCTTTTGCTCTGGAACCCGACCTTGCGATTGCGGTCGACGTGACCGACACTGGCGACCTGCCCGAACACAAATACCCGATGGACTGCCATCTGGGCAAGGGTCCGGCGGTCAAAGTCATGGATCATTCGGTCCTGTGCACTCCCAAGGTGCGGTCGGCGCTCGAAGAAGCCGGTCTCATGGCTGCCGTTCCGGTGCAGAAGGATATTCTGCAATTTGGCGGCACCGATACCGCGGCGCTCCAGCGCAGCCGTTCGGGTGTGCCTGCGGGCGCGATTTCCATCCCGACGCGGTATATCCACTCGCCCAGCGAGATGTGCGCCGTGCGGGATGTCGAGCAGGCGGCTGCCCTGCTTGCCCAGGCTTTGCTGCATACGCTGTAAACGCAAAAAAGCGTATCCCAAAAAGGGATACGCTTTTTTTATACCCAAATACTCGCGATGGTCAGAGCAATCATATAACAGAAGATGGCTACGACCGGCATCGAAGCAAAAAACCATTTGTACACACCGCGCGGGGTGCGGTTATTCTTGATGTCGCGCAGCAACAACTTGCCGCCGCTCAGCGCCATAAGGATAATCGACAGGACGCCAGCCAGCATCAGGCTGCCGTCGATCATGCCTCCCAACGATTCACTGAAATCCGATATGCGGCCCACCAGATCCACAAACAGATTGTTAAGCACATGCAGCACAATGGTCAGCTTCAGGGAATATTTGAGCGACAAATATCCAAACGCCAATCCGATGACAAAGGCGACCGGAAACTGGACGGCATTGCCGTGCATCAAGCCAAAAATCAGTGCACTGATCACAATGGCAAACCACCGGCCATAGCGTTCGAGCGCCCGCAGCAGTGCGCCACGGTAGACCAGTTCTTCGACCACCGGGGCCACTACGACCGAATACACCAACATGGAAGCGGAAACCGCATAGGCCGTTGCCGAATTGTTGGCCGAATCAAAGGATGCGCCGACCGATTCCAGCAAATGTACCACCGGGGCACAAACGATGCTGGTCAGCATTTGCAGACCTAAAATCATCAGGAAATAAAAAATCACCTGCACCGGCCAAGCTTTTTCGCGTCGTTCGAACATGTTATCCAGAAGGTGCCTTTCCTGCCCCATCCTCAGCATCGGCAGGGCACCACCCAAGGCGGACAGCATCACGATCCAGCCTTCCATCTCCGACCAGGTCCCACGCAGCGGACTAAACGCCCGGAGCAGGATCGACACGATAAAACTGAGCAGGACCGATAAGAAAAACATGGTCAGCTGGGAAAGGACCAGCGCCCAGCCGATTTTACGGAAATCCTGCCGCATTTGGGTTTCGTTATAAGGTACCATGTTGTGCCTCCTTCCGTCCGGGGAACCGTCCCTCGCTCAGCAGCAAACCCGCCAAAACCAGAATGGTTCCTACGATTGCCTGTGGTGTCATTCGTTCGTGCAAAATAATGGCTGCCAATACCACGGTAACAGCTGACGATGCGTAAATATAAACGCACGTCTTGACCGTGCCCAGCAGCTTCACCGCAAAATTCCAAGTCATAAAGCACAGCGCACTCGCTCCCAGCCCCAGGAACAAGAGATTGGCAATTTCCACCGGACTGGCGGTCCAGACCGCCTGCGGCCGGAAGTGCATCGCGGCTGCGATGGGCAGCATAAACGCCACGCCATAGGTGAAAATCCGCCGGGTAGCGCCCACGGTCGGATACCCACATTCGGCAATCTTACGGGTCAGGGTCGAATAAACGCCCCACGCCATAGCGGCACAGAAGGCCAGCGCCGCCCCGACCGGCTGCACATGACCCGATCCTCCGTCCCCGGCGGCGATCAGACACAACCCAACGATCGCTACCGCAAAGCCGACAAAAAAGCCAGACTTCAAATGGGTTTTGAGGAACAGTGCCGAACAGATGCCCGCAAACAGCGGCGCACTGGACACCATCACGCCGATCACCGACGCATCGCCATAGTTGAGGGCAATGTTCTCACACAAATAATACAGCACCAGCCCCGAGAGTCCGGCCCCGGCAAAGTATGCCTCATGCCGCCGCTCTTGCAGCCGCATCGAGCGCGGACTGATGACCCACAAGGCTACAAGCCCCAGGGCAAAGCGGAGCAATAAAATTTCTACGGGTGTGAAATGGCGCAATAATATCTTGGTGGAGATAAAGGTCGCGCCCCAGACCGACACGGTGAAGATCGCCGCGATATGGCCGGTGGATCGGTGTTCAAAACGCATGGTAAATCCTCATTGCTGTCTAAAATTCAATCGATAAAGCCGCCGCCGATCACGGTATCGCCGTCATAAAAAACAGCGGCTTGTCCGGCTGCGGGCGCGCGCACGGCATCGTCAAAAACAATGCGGGCATCGGTCCCGTCCGGATACACAGTGGCACGGTCGGCGTGTTTGGAATACCGCACGCGGACCTCACAGGCAAACGGCCCATCCTGTGCATATTCGGGTGCACAGTAATTGACCTGCCGCACGATAATTTCCTTGCGGAAAACATCCTCGAGCGACAAAACGACTTCATTGGTTTCCGGCCGCAGTTCGTGCACAAACAGCCGTCCGCTGGCCGCGACGCCTAGCCCCTTGCGCTGGCCGACCGTATACTGATGGATGCCCTTGTGGCGGCCAAGGATGTTGCCATCCGGGTCGACAAAGTTGCCTTCCGGCAGCTGCACGCCCCGGCGTTCCAGCCAGCCGCACCAATCGCCGTCTGGGATGAAGCAGACATCCATGCTATCCTTCTTCTGGGCGTTCGGAATCTCCCGCTCCTGAGCGAGTGCACGCACCGCGTCCTTATCAGCTGCTTCCCCCAACGGGAACAGGCAGCGCTCCAAAATGGCGCGCGGCAGCCGGTGCAGCATATACGTCTGGTCCTTGGGCGAACGGGCACGCTGCAACAGCGCGCGGCCCTCCGCATCCCAGCCGATGCGGGCATAATGCCCGGTGGCCAGATACTGCGCACCGATGGAATCGGCATAATCGGCCAAAGCCCGGAACTTCACGGTCGGATTGCACATCACACAGGGATTGGGCGTGCGTGCATGCTGGTATTCTTCGGCAAAGTAGCGGCACACATGTTCTTCCAGTTCCTGTGCCCGGTGGGCAATGTAGAGCGGAATGCCGACCGCGTCGGCGACTTTCTGTGCTTCCGCTTCCCCGCCCAGACCCAGCTCGAGAAACAAGCCGTGTACTTCATATCCCTGCTCGCGCAGTAAAGATGCGGCGACTGCCGAATCCACACCGCCTGACAGGCCTAATACAACTTTTTTCATTTAGTTTGCCCTCCATCCGCCGACGCCATGGAACAGCCAATTGGGCGACGGATTAAATCCGGTCATAAGGTTGCTGCGCACGGCGACCTGGTCGCGGATAAGCGCGATGGGCACGATCGGCATTTCACTCAGAAGCTGCGTATACAGTGCCTGCTTGGCCTCATCGGTGCCTTGTGCGCGCGCTTGCTCGATCAAATAATCGGTATCGATGTTAGAGTACCGGCCATAATTGAGTACGCCACCGGTTGCAATCAGCGAACGCAGGTCAAAATCCGGCGTCATGCGAAGTTCGCCATAGAAGATTTCAAAATTGCCGGATGCCAGACGCGCGGTATATTCTTCGAACGGTACGGCTTCTACCGTCGCTCGGATGCCGATCACCAACAGCGCGTCGGCAATCGCCTGCGCTGCGCTGACCTTGAACGTATTTTCGCTGTTGACCAGAATGGTCGGCGAGAAATTGACCCGCCCCTCACTGTCGACCAAACCTGCCGAAGCCAGCAGCGCCGTCGCACTGTCCCGATCGGCTTCCGAACTGGTAGCCGGCTCATCCGGCTGCGGATTGACCGGCAAGACCGCCGGATCGGCAAAGGTTTGCAGCTGCGTGCTGCAAATATCTTTACGCGCAATCGCTGCCGAGATCGCCTGCCGCACGGCGGGCAGGCTACACGGCCCGGCCGCGGCGCCAAATCCCAAATAATGCAGGCAAGTAGTCGGGACCGGATGCAGATCGACCGATCCGCTGATGGTGATGGGGTTCGAACTGATACGCTCGGTGCGCACCAGCGAGATGTCGCCGGTTTCAAAGCTGTGCATCACAGCATCCGACCGGGTGGTGTTGACCAGCGTGATTTTTTCAAACGTATCGACTGCGCCGCCATGCCATCCTGCATAGGGCGACAGCCACCAGGCGCCGTCCGCATAGTTGGGCTGATAGGCCCCCGTGCCGCCCGAAAAGGTTTCTTCCTCGGTCCCAGCCTGGAAAATCGGAATATCCATCAGGCGCGGAAAGTCCATATTAGCCGACGACAAGACCACGCCCACGGTATTTTCATCTTCGGCATAGACCGACTTCACATCGGTCATACGTGAATAGTAAGGCGATGTTTCATTGGCTTTGACGGTATTGAGCGTGTAAACAACATCGTCGGCGGTCAGTGCATCGCCTGACCAGAAGGTCACGCCCGGCTTTAAATGGAACGTAAAGCTGATGCCGTCGCCTTCCCAGCTTTCACACAGCATGGGCTGCGGCTGGAAGTTATTGTCCAGATAAAACAGACCTTCATACAGGGCATCGAGCAAGGGCCGGTTCATATCCGACACCGACAAAACCGGGTTGATTTTTTCCCCGGTATAGTAGGCCAGCCCAAAATAGCCGGCTTCATGGTTTTGCGTGACCGTTTCAACCTGGTCTTCGCTGCTAGTCGCTGCGCCCAGGCGTTCGGTCAAGGTGCATCCGGTGAGCAGACAGCAGGCCAGCGCTGCTGCCAGCAATCGTTTCAAACGCGGATATTTCATTTGAATCGCTTTTCTCCTTCCGTAGACGATAGGCAGATGATTCCCGCTTGCACACCGCGCTCCCCTTTCGTCACCCGGTGCGACCAAAATTCATCGCTGTGACAATAGGTGCACAGCCCGCTGTTGACGATATTCTCAGCTCGCACGCCGGCGCTTTGCAGCAACATGGCGTTGATGCCTTGCAGATCGACATGAAATTTCGGACCCTTTTCCCGAATAAACGGCTGCACCTGCGCGCCCATCTGGGCTTCCATCGCCTCGGGCACATCGGCATCGGTTTCAAAGCAACACACGCCGATCGACGGCCCGATGACCGCGATCAAGCTGTCCCGCTGTGCACCGAGCGCAGCGGCCATGGTGTCCACCGTCTTAGGCAGAATGCCCAGCGCTGTGCCCCGCCATCCGGCGTGGCAGACGCCGCAGCTGTGGCTAACCGGGTCATACAATAAGGTAACCACGCAGTCGGCATAAAATCCGGCCAGTGGCGTGTTCGGCAGATTGGTGACCAGGGCGTCCGATTCCCAGGCCATCGGCTGGGTCAGCCCCATGCCGACCGTTTCCTCGGTCACGACCGTGACCGCATCGCGGTGCACCTGTTTGGTCATGGTGATCCGTTCATAAGGGATGGACAGCGCATCGGCCAGAATGTGATAATTCCGGCGCACGTTTTCCGGGTCATCGCCCCGTCCAAAGCCCAGGTTCATGCTTTCGCACGCGCCGGTACTCACGCCGCCGCGTTTGGTTGTAAACGCGTGCCGCACCGGCAGCCGCGTACAGGTATAATATTGAAAGGCGCCGCACGCACGGCGCGCCATGGTATCATCCATTTTTCATTCCTCGATTCGTGGTGGATGCCTTCTTTCTGCCCACATGCTGCCAGGGCTGCACGCAAACAGCATAGAAAACACCTATTGTAGTATTATACTACGCAAATGGCGGCAGAAACAACCCTGTTACGCGACCTTCGTCACTCTGCCTGATTTTATGTACGCACAGAGTGTTTTCCTTGACATGCAAGTCAAAAAGCATTAAGATATTTATGTAATACCTTTTGTAATGTTCATTGCCTCCGGCCATGGAGTTTCATAGAGGGATTATGTTGCTTTGCATTTTGAAAACTTAAAAAAACACAGGAGGTGTTCCACGCAACTTTATGGATACCATAATCAAGCTGATCATTGGTGTTGTCTGTTTGATTATTGGCGTAATCGTCGGCATTTTATACCGTAAAAATGTCGCAGAAAAAACAATTGGAAGCGCAGAACAGGAGGCCACCCGCATCATAAACGAGGCCATCAAGTCCGGAGAAACCAAGAAGCGCGAAGCGATCTTGGAAGCTAAGGACGAAATCCTCAAGGCCCGCACCGAGGCCGATCGGGAACTCAAGGAGCGCCGCAGCGAGGTCCAAAAGACCGAGCACCGCCTCCACCAGAAGGAAGAAGCGCTTGAGAAGAAGTCGGACGCGATGGAGCGCAAGAGCGAAGAGCTCAGCCGCAAGATCGCGCAAGCACAAAAGACCCAGGAAGAATCCGAACAGATTCGCGCCGAGCAGATCGCCACGCTCGAGCGTCTGTCCGGTCTGACCCGCGACGAGGCCAAGGAATATTTGGTCACGTCGATTGAAAATGAAGCCAAGCATGACGCCGCGCTCAAACTCCGCGAAATCAACCAGCAGATGAAAGAGGAAGCAGAGTCCACGGCGCGCGAACTCATTACTACGGCCATCCAGCGCTATGCAGCCGACCAGGTATCCGAATCCACGGTATCGGTCGTTCCGCTGCCCAACGATGAAATGAAGGGCCGCATCATTGGCCGCGAAGGCCGCAACATCCGCGCCCTGGAAAACCTGACGGGTGTCGACCTGATCATCGACGATACCCCGGAAGCGATCACCCTGTCCTCGTTTGACCCGGTTCGCCGTGAAGTCGCCCGGCTGAGTCTGGAAAAGCTGATTTTGGACGGCCGCATCCATCCGCCGCGCATCGCTGAAATGGTGCAGAAGGCGCAGAAGGAAGTCGATCAGGTCATCAAATCCGAGGGCGAACGCGCCACGTTCGAAACCGGTATTCATGGCATCCATCCCGAGTTGGTTCGCCTGCTCGGCCGCCTGCATTACCGCACCAGTTATGGGCAAAACGTGCTGCTGCACTCGATCGAGGTCGCACACATCGCTGGTATGCTCGCCTCCGAACTTGGCATCGACCCCACCATTGCCCGCCGTGCAGGCCTGCTGCATGACATCGGCAAGGCGGTCGACCATGAAGTCGAAGGTTCGCACGTTACCATCGGTGTCGACCTTGCCAAACGTTATAAGGAATCCCAGCCAGTCATCCACGCGATTGCTGCTCACCACGGGGATGTGGAGCCGACCACCGTGGAAGCCTGCCTTGTGCAGGCGGCGGACGCCATCTCGGCGGCCCGTCCGGGCGCACGGCGTGAGAATCTGGAAAATTATATCAAACGTCTGGAAAAACTCGAAGAGATCGCCAACACGACGCCTGGTGTCGAGCGTTCGTACGCCATCCAGGCCGGTCGGGAACTGTGCATCATCGTCAAGCCCGAAGAGGTTACCGACGACAGCATGACCTTGCTCGCCCGCGATATCGCAAAGCATATCGAGGACGAACTCGATTACCCCGGCCAGATCAAGATCAATATGGTCCGCGAAACCCGCGCCATCGACTACGCAAAGTAATAGACAACACCACACAACAAACGGGCAAAGCCAATGTGGCTTTGCCCGTATTTTATTTTGCAGGAAACGAAAAGGGGATGGAAATGCCGGAGCATTTCCATCCCCTCTCCCATTTGGAAAGACTCGATTAGCCCTTCGCTGCCAGGTCCTGTTCGTAGGCCTGGATCATCTTCTTGACCATCTGGCCGCCGACCGAACCTGCCTGACGGGAAGTCAGGTCACCATTGTAGCCCTGCTTCAGGTTGACGCCAACCTCCGAAGCGGCCTCCATCTTAAAGCGATCCATTGCCGCACGAGCTTCCGGTACCATACCCTTGTTCGAACCATTCTGAGTAGACATAATCTTGACTCTCCTTTTCGAATTTGTTTTTTGGGGATTTGCTGATAGTATTGTGTGCCGGTTGCAGAAAAGATATAAGATGTAAAATATTCTTAGCTTGGCAGCGTTTTCTGACGCAAAATTGATGTTTACAAAACGCCCCGGATGCAGCGTTGCACAGCATCCGGGGCATTTCGTTACTTTCTCAAATCAAATACTTTATTGCACTTCAAGGACATCCTCGCCTGCCTGGACAGTACCGGTCTTGAGGAGACGGAACGACGTGTAGGCATCCGCGTTGGTAACCACCACCGGGGTGACCGTACGATAGCCTGCATCCAAAATCGCCTTTTCGTCAAACGAACCAATGCAGTCGCCCTTCTTGAGCTTGTCGCCTTCCTTCACATCAATGGTGAACGGTGCGCCATTGAGCTGTACCGTATCAATGCCCAGATGAATGAGCAGTTCACAACCGTCCGGGGTCACCAGACCGATGGCATGCTTGGTACCAAAGACGGTCGCCACTTCGCAATCGGCCGGAGCGTATACCTTATTGTCCGACGGCTCAACGGCAAAGCCATCGCCCACCATCTTTTCCGAGAAGACGCCGTCCGCGACGTCTTCGAGCGCAATGACCTTACCAGCCAGCGGCGACGCGACAATAATCGGCTTCTTGGCCGCCTGCTGGGATGCCTCCGCCGATTCGGCCGGAGCAGCCGGAGCCGCTTCTGCCTGATCGCTTGCCGGCGAAGCCAGGAAGGCTTCCAGATCGGATTTGATATTGGATACACGCGGACCATAGACGACCTGAACGCCCTGACCCTTGCAGATAACACCCGATGCACCGGTTTCCTTTAGCAGCTGCTGATCGACCTTGGAGGCATCGTGTACCGTGCAGCGCAGACGGGTGATGCAGCAATCGACGTCCGAAATATTGGCTTTGCCGCCCAGACCCATCATGATCTGGCGGGACAGAGCATCGTCTCCACCCTCAGCGCCCTGTGCCGCGTTTTTGGCATTCATATCCTTACGGGTGTACAGCTTAATTTCGCTGTCATCACGGCCTGGGGTCTTATAATCAAACTTCTTGATCATGAACGAGAAGACCACATAGTACAGGATAAAGTAGATAACACCAACTACCGGAATCCACAGCCAACTGGTCTTAGCATTGCCCTGCATTACACCAAACAGGGTCAAGTCAATGAGGCCGCCCGAGAACGTCAATCCCACGCCGACGTTTAAGATGTGCATAATCATATACGATGCGCCGGCAAACACACAGTGCACCACATACATGGCCGGAGCTACGAACAGGAAAGTAAATTCCAGCGGTTCGGTGATACCGGTGAGCATAGAAGTCAGTGCTGCGGACAGCAGCAGGCCGCCAACGACTTTGCGGTTTTCCGGCTTCGCGCAGCGATACAGCGCCAGGGCTGCACCCGGCAGACCAAAGATCATCAGCGGGAACTTACCAGCCATAAACCGGGTCGCTTCGACCGAGAAATGCTGGATGCCCGGGGTTGCCAGTTCGGCAAAGAAGATGTTCTGTGCGCCTTCGACCAGGGTGCCGCCTACCATGGCCGTGCCGCCCAGCGCCGTCTGCCAAAACGGAATATAGAATACATGATGCAGGCCGAACGGAATCAGGGCACGTTCGATAAAGCCGTACAGCCAGGTGCCGGCATAGCCGGATGCCAGCACAAACGAACCCAGTGCATTGATGCCCGTCTGAACGACCGGCCAGATATAATACATCGCAATACCGACCAGCAGATACACCGCCGACGAAATAATCGGTACAAAGCGGGTACCGCTAAAGAAACTCAGCACCTGCGGCAACTGGATTTTATAGAACCGGTTGTGCAGGGCTGCGGTGCCCAGACCGACGATGATACCGCCGAATACGCCCATTTGCAGCGAATTGATGCCCAGGACACTGGCTGTCGCACCGGACAGGTCGGGTGCGCCAAAGTCCACGAGCAATGCGCCGATGGTTGCGTGCATGATAAAGAAGGCGATAACCGCCGACAGAGCAGCGACTTCTTTTTCCTGCTTGGCCATACCGATGGCAACACCGATGGCAAAGATCAGCGGCAGATTGTTAAAGACAACCGAACCGGCCGAATTGAGCACCTGCAAGATGGCATAAATAAAGGTACCAGGACCCATCAAATCCATCAGGCCATAGGCTTCCAGCATGGTTTCGTTGGTAAAGGAACCACCGAATCCTAAAAACAAACCCGCGACCGGCAAGATCGCGATCGGCAGCATAAAAGAGCGGCCGACTCGTTGCAATACCCCAAAGACTTTATCCTTCATATTGAGATTACTCCTCCTTTTCCGTAATACCCATTGTGAGCGCGAGTCGATGCAGATGAATGGTCAGAAAAATCATTTCTTCGGGCGGCAGTTGAACCGAAAATACCTGAGAAAGACGATCACGTATGCGTTCTGCACAATGATAATCGTATTGATAACGCCGTACGATCAGGGTTTGGAATTCTGCATCATCTTCGCGGGAATACTGATTTTGTGTGATCCGCTGTCCCAGGAACTTCAAGTGCGTGATGAACCGTCCATAATCCAGCGACTGTTCATCGAGCGTGACCCCATAATACTCCTGCACAGTTGCCGTGATGCTGCCGATCAGTTCGGTGATCCGCACCATATCACTCATTTTGCCATCGATTTCTGCGTTGACGATGTGCAGTGCAATGAACCCTGCTTCATCCCGCGACAAACGGTATCCGAGCCGCTGTTCAATAATGTCCAACGCCTGTTCCCCGACGGCAAATTCGCTGGGATAAAAATTGGTGATCTCCCATAAAAGCTGATTGGGATACGCTGCACCGGTCCGCAGCCGTTCCACGGCAAAACAAATATGATCGGTCAGTGTGATATAGATATTTTCGCTCAGCCGACGGCCGATCGCTTTTTCTGCTGTTTCTATGATTGCCGTACTGACGTCAAGAAATTCAGCCGGTACATCCCCCAGCAGTTCCATCAGGCGAGAAGATTTCTCCGGATCGCGCAGATCATAAATTTTTTCAATCTTTTGCGCCGGTACCAAGTCCCCCGGCTGCTTTTTAAAGCCAATCCCCAAGCCTCGCAAAATGATCTCCCGGCCGTCGGGACTCACCGTACAAACAAAATTGTTCCCGATCACACGACTAATGCGGTACACATCTTGTCCACGTCCTGCAGCCGCTGTCATAATACCTCCTGAAAAAATGTCTGCATCCGCTCCACGGCAGCCTCTTCATCGGCTCCTTCCACGGTCACCTGAACGGTGTCCCCATGCCGGATGTTCATCCCCATCAAACTCATCAGGCGTGTTGCCTCCGATTTTTTACCCTTGTGTTCCACCACGATCCTGCTTTGAAATTGCTGCGCCGTTTTGACCAGCTGCCCCGCCGGACGCGCATGGATCCCGATCGGATCGGTGATCACATACGTAAACGTTTTCATAAGCCTCTCCCTTTCTCTTATTTGTACAGGCTGCCCCAAAAAACAAAAAAAGACCAAACACCCGAATATACATCCATTCATTCGGTCGTTTGGTCTTGCCTGCCCTACCAGTCACAAGCCTGTCTTGCTTTGTGGTTTAAGCATACCCTGTCCCCTGGGGATTTGTCAATCTTTTTCGCTCACTCTTTTGGAAAAACGGTATTTTACCCAAAGCATTAGTTAGCATTTTATGCATATCGCCACATTTTACCGGTCCTCATACTTCCGCGATGATTGCAATTCGAATGCAGCCTTCCAAAAGATCTGAAAAGCGAAAGAAGCCGAACCTTTGAAAGGTTCGGCTTCTTTTGAACTTGGTGCAGATGGAGGGACTTGAACCCTCACGCCCTTGCGAGCACTAGCACCTGAAGCTAGCGCGTCTGCCATTCCGCCACATCTGCGTGATAAATGGTGCGAGTGACGGGACTTGAACCCGTACGTCGTGTGACACACGCCCCTCAAACGTGCCTGTCTACCAGTTCCAGCACACTCGCGTTTTTCCATTTTGTATGTAGCCTCGTCAGCGACAATATGTATTATACATGTCCTGATACCGAATGTCAACCATGAATTTCATCTTTTTTCAAATTTCCTCGGCAAATTCTTTGTTCATTTTTTCAGCTAATTGTAAATGATAACTATTGACAAACAGCAAAAGTGAATGTATACTAATACCGTAAACGAAAGGGGCGAAGAAGACACATGCGGATCACCCATGAAGCGGATTATGCGATTCGCGTGGCCTGCTGTCTGGCATCCGTCGGTGGCAAGGTCAGCGCAAAGCAGATTTCTGAAATAACTGGCGTGACCCTTCGTTTTGCGCTCAAAATTTTGCGAAAACTCATTTTAGGGGATTTGGTAAAATCCTTTAAAGGCGTCAGCGGTGGTTATATGTTGAACCGCCCCGCGTCTGAAATCAGTTTTGGCGAAATCATTGAATGTATTGATGGGCCAATTGCCATCAACCACTGCTTGACCGGTGAATTTGATTGTACGCGTGTTTCTCAGAAATGTGAATGCGATTTTCGCCGGGTGTTTACAGCAGTCAATCAACGCTTGCGACAGGATCTTTATGAGATCAAATTAGATCAATTTTTACCCTGTTCTTGCAAAACCAATGTTGCAAATTAATTTTACTGTGATAAAATTAATAAAGTACAAGATTTTTTGAGGAGGAATTTTGTTATGAAGTTTGTATGTTCTGTTTGTGGTTATGTTCATGAAGGCGATTCGGCTCCGGCAGAGTGCCCGGTTTGCCATGTTGGTGCAGACAAGTTCATCGCACAGGGCGAGGAAAAGACTTGGGCTGCTGAGCACGTTGTAGGTGTTGCTTCGGACGTTCCGGAAGACATCAAGGCTGACCTGCGCGCAAACTTTGAGGGCGAGTGCTCTGAAGTTGGTATGTACCTGGCAATGGCTCGCGTAGCACATCGTGAAGGCTATCCGGAAATCGGCCTGTACTGGGAGAAGGCTGCTTACGAAGAAGCTGAGCATGCTGCAAAGTTTGCAGAACTGCTGGGCGAAGTTGTTACCGCTTCGACCAAGAAGAATCTGGAGATGCGTGTAGAAGCTGAGAACGGTGCTACCGCTGGTAAGACCGATCTGGCTAAGCGTGCAAAGGCTGCAAACCTCGATGCAATCCATGACACCGTTCATGAGATGGCTCGCGACGAGGCCCGTCACGGCAAGGCTTTCGAGGGCCTGCTGAAGCGTTACTTCAACGCCTAATCTGGATAAATTCAGAACTTTTGAGAGGGAATCAGGAAACTGATTCCCTCCTTTTCTATTCCGGATTACAAAAAAACCATCAACAGAAACTGTTGATGGTTTTTTTCACTTGAGAAGCTTATCCTTCTTTCTTGACCATTCCCAAACGTCCTGCCTGCCGGCAAGTCAGCAAGATGATCTGCCGCTCACTCGAAAGGGCCTGCAAAAGACGAAGTCCACGCTCCATGCGCTTATTGTCCCAAGTCAGGAAAGGATCATCCAGCAACAGCGGAATGCTCTCCCGCCCGGTAAGCACCTGGCACACAGCCAACCGCAAGGCAAAGTAAAGCTGATCCCGGGTACCGGAGGATAACCGCAAAGCATCCAACAGCGTACCATCTTCGCCTGCGCAGCGAGCGCGCAACGAAGCATCCAATTTGACTTCCTTATAATTGTCATTGGTCAAATAGGCCAAATACTGTTGCGCCAGTTCGGTGATCTGGGGAGAAATCCGTGCACTGAGTGCAGCATTTTGAGATTTGATCGTATCCTCAGCCAGCTTGAGTGCATCCAGCTGCATTTGTACCCGTTCCAACGCGGCTTTCGCGCTCACGCGCGCAGCATTCCATTCGGCTGCGCTGCCGAGCACCTGAGCCTGTCCCTGCAAACGGGACAACTCATGCTGTGCTGCTTCTGCTGCATGCCGCGCCTGCGAGGCTTGCGCACGCAGTTGATCGACCTCACCCTTTTGTGCAACGTCTCCTTCTGCAACGTCGCGATGAGTCCGCTTAATTTCCACTAAAATGTCCTGTAATTTGCTCTGTTCCCGGCGTAATGCCTGCCAGTCATCGCGCGCCGCACGAATCCATTCGCCTGCCTGTTCAATGGTCTTAGCCTGTGGCCACAGCTTTTGCGCTGCACGCAAAGCGGTATCATATTCCTCTTGCAAAACCGAGGCTGCCATATGTTGATCGCCTACGGTTTGGTTATGTTCCATCGCAATTTTATGGCGGGATTCATCATAATCCTCATCCACATCTTCCAGGCGCGGTACACTGCCCAAGAAAGAAATGAGCAAAGATGCCGCCGCCATTGCCGACAAAACATAGGGCATAAAGGTAGTCAGAGGGCCCCAATTGATATCTGCCAATACGGTCGCAGCCGCCGCAGCTGCCAGGAAAAAGGCCAGAATCAGTGCAGGCCAACGTACACGGGGCCGGGTGATTCGGTTGCGCTTGACTTCTTCCTTGCTCTTGCGTTCATCAACCTGCCGCAATGCATCCTTAAAATTGGAGTCTACCAACGGCATGCCCTTCCGCTTGTCACGTTCCAGTCGAACGGCGCCTTCATATCCATACAGCGCTTCTTCGGCTTCCCGCAGAAGTGCTTCATCAGGCAAACCATCCTTTAAATTGCGGATGCGCTTTTCGCTGTCCTTTTTGAGGATCTGCAAACGGCTCTCCTCGCCGACCATTTGTCCGGCATAGGCCAAATAGACCTTTTCATATTTTTGATGGAGCTGCTCTGCCTGCGCCTGTAAGCGCTTGGCCTTTTCCTCCTGTTCGGCAATCTCCTTTTCGAGCGCAGAAATTTCGGCCAGGCGCTTGTCTGCCGCGCGCCAATCGGCTTCCAACTGCGGCTGCTCGCCATGTCCATTGCCCGAATTAAGGTCCAACCGCCAACGCGCTAACGTCTTAAGCGCTGTACTGTACCGGGCATTGGTGTCGCCTGACTGCGCCATACTCAAAATCAGTTCATTCAGTTCGCTGGATGGACGGGTCATATCCAGCCCATCGATCATGGCGCTGGATAAAAAGGCGTCTTCCCCCATCCCCAACAGCACCTGTCCACAGTTACGGGCTGTCAACAACGTGCAAAGTTCCCCGGTATCCTCATAAAACGCCTGAAAGCCCTGCATCAGGCCCGACCGGTTGCTCTCCCGCACAATCGTCACCGGTCGCCCGGTAAATTCCACGGTCATCCGCCCGCTCATCGGTTTGCCATCCTGCGGATAATAGCGCGTCTTATCGGACAACGCATTGACAGTATCCCGCCGGGCTGTATTCAGACCATAAAGCATCACGCGGATAAACGCGCACAATGTCGTTTTGCCCCAGCCATTGGGCAGCACACGGCAGCACAATCGATCGGTAAAGTCGATTTTCTGCCCGTTTAGATTTCCAAAATGCCCCTGTATCGATAAAATCTTCATGGAATTTTCTCCAAGATCCTTGATTTCTATAAATTCGCCGTTTCTGCGGCTTTATATTAAAGTATAGCATATTTCTCTGCCGCTTCGCAATGCCACTGGACAGGAAATCCATCCTATCCACATATTTTGTATGGTATATAGTATGTATCACTCTTGCAGCAAAGCCCGATACAAAAATTCTTTGGATCGACTCGATTTTGCTGTTGATTTTTTCGAACTAAATTGCTACAATAATAACACGGTTCTTGAAAAGGGATAGTAGAAAGCGGAAAGGAATGTACTTATGAAAGCAAAGAGACTCTTCAGCCTGCTTCTGGCGGGCGTTATGACATCCACCCTGCTGGCAGGCTGCGGCGGCAACGATACCCCGGCAGCTTCGGCTTCCGGCGCTTCTTCTTCGGCTGCGGACAGCGATCTGGCCAAGGTTCAAGAAGCTGGCAAGCTGAAAATCGGTTATACGGTTTATGATCCCATGAACTATACCGATCCGGACACCGGCGAATTTACTGGTTTTGATACCGAGTTTGCACAGGCTGTGTGTGAGAAACTGGGCGTCGAACCGGACTTCATTGAAATCGTTTGGGATACCAAGCAGATCGAACTGGAAGGCGGCAACATTGACTGCATCTGGAACGGCATGACCATCACCGATGACCTCAAGGCAGCCATGTCGATCTCTGACCCCTATGTGCAGAACACCCAGGTCGTTGTGACCAAGACCGAAAACAAGGATACCTACTCGGACTATTCCAACCTGATCGGTAAGACGGTTGCTCTGGAAGCCGGCTCGGCTGCACAGAGCGTGGCCGAAGAAGATGAAAACCTCAGCCAGGCTAATCTGGTAACCGTCAGCAAGCAGACCGATGCGCTGCTCGAAGTCAAGTCGGGTACCGCTGATGCAGCGATTTTCGATAAGACCATGGCAGAAAACATGATCGGCGAAGGCACTGACTTTGCTGACCTGACCATCTGCGGCGTGTTCCACGAGGAGCAGTACGGCATTGGCTTCCGCAAGGACAGCGATCTGTGCGACAAGGTCAATGAGATCATGGCGGAACTCAAGTCGGATGGCACCCTGCAAGCTCTTGCCGACAAGTACGGCCTGACGCTGGCAGAATAACCAATTTTTCTGAAAATTTTTGATCAAACGGGACAGCTTTACGGCTGCCCCGCTTGGTTTTGTTTGGAGGCATCACCAACATTATGAATCCGTCGGTTATTTTTTCCGAGCTACTGAAGTCCTTTGGCATCAATACTACAATCTTTTTTGCCACATTGTTGATTGCTTTGCCCCTTGGACTGATCGTGGCATTTGGTGCGATGAGCCGGTTCCGTCCTCTGGCGTATCTCGTCAAGGTCTTTGTATGGATCATCCGCGGCACACCGCTTATGCTGCAAATCATCTTTATTTATTATGGTCCGGGTCTGCTGCACTGGGGCCAGCCTTGGACCCCCATGGGCGCAGACGGCCGCGTTGTCGCGACCTGTGTGGCGTTTGCCATCAACTATGCCTGCTACTTTTCCGAGATCTTCCGCGGCGGCATCCAGTCCATCCCGCGCGGCCAGTATGAAGCCGGTCAGGTGCTCGGTATGACCCGCAGCCAGATCTTTTTCAAAGTCACACTCTTGCAGGTCATCAAGCGTGTCATCCCGCCGATGGGCAACGAATTTATGACACTCATTAAAGATACCGCACTGGCCAACATCATTGCAACCAAGGAAATCATCATGATGAGCAAGGAGTTCATCAACCGCGGTCTGATCTGGCCGCTGTTCTCGACCGCGATCTTCTTCCTGGTCTTCTGCGGCATCCTGACCCTGCTGTTCGGTTGGCTGGAAAAGAAAATGGATTATTTCCGTGTATAAGGAGGAGCCACAATGCCGATTTTAGAAGTCAAAAATATCAACAAGAGCTTTGGCTCCACCAAGGTCCTCAACGACATCAGCTTTTCGCTCGAGCGCGGCCAGGCGCTGGCCATCATCGGTTCGAGCGGTTCGGGCAAGACCACCCTGCTGCGCTGCCTGAACTTTCTGGAGACCCCTGACCATGGGCAGATCATCGTCGATGGCGAAACCCTATTCGATGCTGCCAGCCGTGCCTCTCAGACCGATGCCGAAATCCGCAAAAAGCGTCTGCATTTTGGCATGGTGTTCCAGTCGTTCAATCTCTTTCCGCAGTATACAGCGCTGGAAAATGTAATGCTGGCCAACTTGCTGCTCGCCAAAAAGCAGCCCGACTATAAGAAGAATAAGCGGGCCATTCTGGAAAAGATCGAGCACGAGGCCATGGACCTGCTCGAGCAGATGAGCCTGGAAGGCCGGATGAGCCATTATCCGCACCAGCTTTCCGGCGGCCAGCAGCAGCGCGTCGCCATCGCGCGGGCGCTGGCGATGAAACCCGACATCCTTTGCTTTGACGAACCGACCTCGGCGCTTGACCCGGAGCTCACCGGCGAAGTGCTCAAGGTCATCCGCACCCTGGCCGAAAGGCATACCACCATGGTCATCGTCACGCATGAAATGTCGTTTGCGCACGATGTAGCCGACCAGATCGTCTTTATGGACGGCGGCGTGATTGTGGAGCAGGGAACCCCGGAACAGGTCTTTGAACATACCCAAAATGAGCGGACACGCACATTCTTGAGTAGATTTTCGCAAAATTCCTAGTTTCCCTCGCAGAACCAAAAATTTATTGGCGAAAACCTCTAATTTTAGTTTACAAATTCACAGGTTTACGGTAGAATAGGGGCATGTACAGCAATCCGGTACATGCCCTTTCTCTTGTTGCCGAATATTTTCTGGCGCGTTTTTGTTATTTTGTGTTGAAGTCTTGGCGCGTTTTTGCTACAATAGAGTTAGCGTTCCGGGGACATGTTCCGGCAGGACTTCCCCGCTCGTTTGACAACCTTGTTAAAACGCCCGGCCAGGGCCTTTTATACAACAAAATTTTTTCAAATTGGAGATGTTTATTATGGCTATGGATTCTTTTAGCGCGTCCCTGATGAAGGACAAGAGAGAAATCATCATCGCCCCCACCATCTACAAGTTCGCAAACTTCGGCGAATTTGCACAGGAGTTCTCTCTGGGTGAGCGCGACGTCGTTCTGACCAACGAATTCATTTACAAGCCCTTCATGGAGCAGTACAACCTGGCTTGCACCTACGTGTTCCAGGAGAAGTTCGGCGCTGGCGAACCGTCCGAAGCGATGATCGAGACCATGTACAAGGCCATCCCGTATGATTCCTACGACCGCGTTATCGCCATCGGCGGCGGCGCAATCATGGACCTGTGCAAGCTGCTCGGCTGCAAGCGTCCGACTTCGGTTCATGAGCTGTACTTCAAGCGTGAACCCGTTGTACATGAAAAGGAAGTTATCGCCATCCCGACCACCTGCGGTACCGGCTCTGAGTGCACCAACATCTCGGTTGCGATCGTTAAGGACGAAAAGGACGGCAAGCTGACCGGCGGCGAGACCAAGCTCGGCCTGGTTTCCGACGACATCATCCCGAACAAGGTATGCCTGATCCCGGACCTGCTCAAGACCCTGCCGTACAAGCCGTTTGCTGCTTCTGCAATCGACGCTCTGATCCATGCGACCGAGTCCTTCCTGTCCCCGCATCGTAAGACCACGACCTCTGAGATGTACTCGGTTAAGGCCATGGAAATGATCCTGGAAGGCTTCCGCCGCATCGCTCTGGAAGGCCCGGACGCTCGTCTGGATTACCTCGGCGAGTACGTGACCGCTTCGCTGTTTGCCGGCATCGCTTTCCTGAAGGCTGGCTGCGCAACCGTACACGGCATGAGCTTCCCGCTCGGCGGCACCTACCATGTACCGCATGGCGAATCCAACTATGCTCTGTTCAGCAAGATCCTCGAGATCTACAACGAGTATCAGCCGGAAGGCGAACTGGGCAAGTTCAAGGAGATCGTTGCTCGCTGCCTGGGCTGCACCAAGGACGATGCACTGCGCACCCTGAATGTAACCCTCGAGAAGGTTCTGCCGCTCAAGCCGCTGCATGAGTATGGCTTCAAGGAAGAGGACATCAAGGGCTTCCCGGTATCCGTTATGGAGAACCAGCAGCGCCTGATCACCAACTCCTACTGCCCGATGACCCTCGAGCTGATGGAGCGCATCTACCGCGAGTGCTATTAAGTTTTTGACCCTGTGACGTGAGCCGAGGGGGCGGACGATTTCCGTCTGCCCCCTCTTTATCCACCACAGGATAAAGGATATTGAAAAGAGGGAGAAACGAGAGACGCCCCTCAACCGCCCGTTTGCGGATATGAGCGTGCGAACTTCAGGAGTTTTCTTCTTGCAAACGGTCGACCCGGCGGCATACGCCCGATCCTTAGCGTGCGGCGCCGCACAGCCGCGCCCGCCGTCTTTTTTCATCGATCGTCTGGAAACAAAAAATCTTGGAGGTACATGAAACCATGATGACCAAAGACCAATACATTGAGAGCCTTCGCAAACTGCGCCTGAACCTTTGGATGTTCGGCAAAAAGATCGAAAATCCGGTGGATGATCCGATCATCCGTCCGTCCCTCAACTCCTTTGCTGCAACCTATGAACTGGCAGAGGACCCGCAGTATGAAGACCTGATGACGGCTACCAGCCACATCACTGGCAAGAAGATCAACCGCTTCACCCACATGCATCAGTCGACCGACGACCTCATCAAGAAGGTCAAGATGCAGCGTCTGCTGGGCCAGAAGACGGCTGCTTGCTTCCAGCGCTGCGTGGGCATGGATGCTATGAATGCGGTATTCTCTTCGACCTATGAGATCGACGAGGCTTGCGGCACCAAGTATCACGAAAACTTCCTCAAGTTCCTCACCCGCGTACAGGACGAAGACCTGGCAGTTGACGGTGCCATGACCGATGTCAAGGGCGACCGTGGCCTGGCTCCGTCCAAGCAGGCCGATCCGGACCTGTTCCTGCATGTTGTAGAGCGCACCGCAGACGGCGTATACGTTACCGGTGCCAAGGCACACCAGACCGGCTTTGTCAACAGCCACGAAGTGCTGGTTATGCCGACCATCTCCATGCGTGAAGGCGACGAAGATTACGCCATCTCGTTTGCAGTTCCGACCGATTCCGAAGGCATCACCCTGATCTATGGCCGTCAGTCGTGCGACACCCGTAAGCTGGAAGAGTACAACGACATCGACGTTGGCAACAAGGTTTACGGCGGTCACGAAGTTCTGGTTGTATTCGACCGCGTATTCGTTCCCAATGACCGCATCTTCCTCAACGGCGAAGTGAAGTTTGCCGGTATGATCGTAGAGCGTTTCGCAGGCTACCATCGTCAGTCTTACGGCGGCTGCAAGGTCGGCGTAGGCGACGTGCTGATCGGCGCCACCGCCCTGGCCGTGGAAATGGCTGGCGCTGCAAAGGCATCGCATGTCAAGGACAAGCTGATCGAAATGACTCACCTCAACGAAACCCTGTACTGCTGCGGTATCGCTTGCTCGTCGCAGGGCTCCAAGACCAAGTCGGGCAACTACCTGATCGACCTGCTGCTCGCCAACGTCTGCAAGCAGAACGTTACCCGCTTCCCGTATGACATCGCTCGTCTGGCACAGGATCTGGCTGGCGGCGCGATGGTTACCCTGCCGTCCGAGGCAGACTACCGTCATCCGGAACTGCATAAGTACATTGACAAGTACTTCCGCGGTGTAGACAGCGTGCCGACCGAAGACCGCATGCGTGTCCTGCGCCTGATCGAAAACATGACCATGGGTACCGCTGCTGTCGGCTATCTGCCGGAGTCCATGCACGGTGCTGGTTCGCCGCAGGCTCAGCGCATCATGATCGCTCGCCAGTCCAACATGGAAATGAAGAAGGCGCTAGCTAAGAAGATCGCTCGCATCGACTAATTTCCAATTCTCCAAACCGATATAGGCACTCTTGGCGTTTTCCAGAGTGCCTATCTTGTCGGTTTCACCCTCTCTTTCAAGGAAAATGAGATGCTCAAGTGTACGGTAAAATTTTGCGGCGGCTGCAACCCCCGGTATGACCGTGGGGAAGCGTACCGCCGGATCCGCGAATGTCTGTCGGGCGTGGCACAGTTTTCTCTGCCCGAAGACGGCGTGTCGTATGATATATTGGTCATTCTGCGCGGCTGCACCGGCTGCGAATACCTTTATGAAGAGATTCAGGCGACCCACCGGCTGATCTCGGTCTGCGCCGAGGACATTGACCGCATCATTCGCGAAATCCAAACCTTATCACAACGTTAAGAAGGATTGATTGACATGAAGAAAGTTCAAATTCTGACCGCTGAGGAAGCCGTCAAGAAGGTGCAGGACGGCGATACCATCGCAACCGGCGGCTTCGTAAGCTGTGCTTGCCCGGAAGCGCTGTCCATCGCACTGGAAAAGCGCTTTCTGGAAACCGGCCATCCGAAGGACCTGACGCTGTTCTTTGCAGCCGGTCAGGGTCACCGCGATGGCACCGGCGGCGACCACTACGGTCATGAAGGCATGGTCAAGCGTGTCATCGGCGGCCACTGGGACCGCGCGCCCAAGCTGGGCGATCTGGCACTGGCCAACAAGATCGAAGCCTATAACCTGCCGCAGGGCGTTATCTCCCATATGTATCGCGACATTGCAGCGCACAACATCGGTACCATTACCCATGTTGGCCTGAAGACCTTTGCGGACCCGCGCAACGGCGGCGGCAAGCTTAACGAGTGCACCAAGGAAGATCTGGTCAAGATCGTCAACATCGAAGGCCAGGAACGCCTGCTGTACAAGGGCTTCCCGATCAATGTCGTATTCCTGCGCGCTTCCTACTGCGACGAATACGGCAACTGCACCGTACATAGAGAAATCGGCCCGCTGGACGTTACCGCAATGGCACAGGCGTGCAAGAACTCGGGTGGTAAGGTCATCATTCAGGCTGAAAAGATCGTACAGGGCGGTTCGCTCGATCCGAAGCTGGTTGCTATCCCGGGTATCTACGTTGACTGCGTGGTCATCGGTACCGATGAAGAAAACATGCAGTGCTTGGGCATGCCGTACGACGGCGCACTGACCGGCGAATTCCGTATCCCGGTCGATGCCATCCCGCCCATCCCGATGGATGCTAAGAAGATCATCGCTCGTCGTGCAGCGATGGAACTGCCGCCGGATGCAATCGTCAACCTGGGCACTGGTGCTCCGGAAAAGATCGCAAACGTAGCAGCCGAAGAAGGCATCTCGGATAAGATGACCCTGACCGTTGAGGCTGGTTCGATCGCTGGTGTTCCCTACGGCGGCACCCAGTTCGGCGCTGCGGCAAACGCCATGTGCATCATTCCGCATAACGTACAGTTTGACTTCTATCAGGGCGGCGGCCTGGACGTTGCATTCCTCGGTCTGGCTGAAACCGCACCCAACGGCGACCTGAACGTATCCAAGTTTGGCACCCGTCTGGCAGGTGCTGGCGGATTCATCGACATCACCCAGAACGCCAAGAAAGTTGTTTACTGCGGTACCTTCACCGCCAAGGGCCTCAAGACCGAATGCCAGGATGGCAAGCTGGTCATCACCCAGGAAGGCGCCAAGAAGAAGTTCGTAAACAAGGTTGAGCACATCACCTTCTCGGGTGATTATGCAAATGAAGTGCATCAGCCGGTTCTGTATATCACCGAACGTTGTGTCTTTGAACTGCGTCCGGAAGGCGTAACGCTCATCGAGATCGCACCGGGCATCGATCTCCAGACGCAGATCCTCGACCAGATGGAATTTGAGCCCAAGATCGCTTACCAGGCAGACGGCACCATCAAACTGATGGACGCCCGCATCTTCCAAGACAAACTGATGGGTCTGGCCAACGACTAAGTCGATTTTTGGGTTATTTTGACCATTTGATCGAATTGGTTTTTGTACGAGGTGACGAAATTGTTAAATATATAACAATTTCCTCTTCCCAAGGCTCCCATTGTTTGATAAAATAATAACGAAGCAAGGGAACATTTCCCTTCTCGTATATTATCCCCGGCCTTTGGCCGCAAAAAAAAGGAGACGAGTCCAATGAACGTTTATATCTGCTCTGCTGCCCGTACTGCAATCGGTACCTATGGCGGTACGCTCCGTGACGTATCCGCTGCAACCCTTGGCGCTACTGCTGCATCTGCTGCCATCGAGCGTGCTGGCATCGACAAGGAGATCATTGACGAAGTACTGTTCGGCCAGGTACTCCAGGGTGGCGTTGGTCAGAACGTGGCCCGTCAGGTTATGGTAGGCGCTGGTCTGCCGCTGACGACTCCGGCTATGACGCTGAACAAGGTTTGCGCTTCTTCGATGCGCGCCATTTCTCTGGGTTCCCAGATCATCCGCTCTGGCGAAGATCAGGTTATGCTGGTCGGCGGCTGTGAGTCGATGTCTGGTGCACCGTACGTTTCCCGCAACACCCGTTGGGGCGCTCGTATGAACGACGTCAAGCTGGTGGATATGATGGTTTACGACGGCGTGTTCGACGTATTCAATCAGTACCACATGGGTGTAACCGCAGAAAACGTTGCCGAAAAGTATGGCATCACCCGCGAAATGCAGGACCAGATCGGCTACGAATCCCAGATGAAGGCTGCTAAGGCAATCTCTTCTGGCCGTTTCAAGGACGAGATTGTTCCGATTGAAGTAAAGAAGAAGAAAGAAACCATTGTATTCGACACCGACGAGCACTGCCGTCCGCAGACCACGCTGGAAGGCTTGGCAAAGCTGCGCCCGGCATTCAAGAAGGATGGCACGGTTACCGCTGGTAACGCATCGGGCATCAACGATGCAGGTGCTGCTATGATCATCGCATCCGAAGACTTTGTAAAGGCTCATGGTCTCAAGCCGCTGGCTAAGATCCGTGCCTTTGGTTCGGTTGGCTGTGATCCGTCCATCATGGGTATTGGTCCGATCGAGTCGACCCGTCAGGCACTGAAGCGTGCTGGCCTGACCGTTGCAGATCTGGATCTGGTCGAATCCAACGAAGCTTTCGCGGCGCAGGCAGCTGCTGTAAATCGTGAACTGGGCTTTGATATGGATAAGGTTAATGTAAATGGCGGTGCAATCGCACTGGGCCATCCGATCGGTGCCGCTGGCTGCCGTATCTCCACCACGCTGCTGTATGAAATGATCAAGCGTGATGCGACGATCGGCCTGGCTACCATGTGCATCGGCGGCGGTATGGGCGAAGCGCTCATCGTCGAACGCGACGAACTCTGCAAGTAAAAAATAGGAACTAGGGGGCATTTTTATGTCCCCTAGTTGTCAACCTAAAACCTGTCAGAGTTCTCTCCATTTTGTCGCTCAGCCCCACAAGGGCTGGCTTATATATTGACATCATTTTTGAAGGGAAGTCTTATCATGACGGATGTAGTAATCGAAAAACAAGGTCACGTTGCTGTCGTTAAGATCGAGCACATGAAGGCTATGAATGCTCTGTCTACCGACATGTATGCGCAGCTGGAAGAGGCGTTTGACCAACTGGCCACGATGGATGATGTTTACTGCGTAATTCTGACCGGTTCTTCCACGGTCAACAAGAAGGGCAAGACGGTCAACTCCTTTGTAGCTGGTGCAGATATCGCCGAGATGTCCACCAAGACGGTTGCAGAAGGCAAGTTGTTCGGCAACGAATCCAACCGTGTTTGCTGGAAGATCGAGAACTTTAAGCGCCCGGTCATCGCAGCGATCAATGGTTTCTGCCTGGGCGGCGGCTGCGAACTGGCGATGTCTTGCGACATCCGTCTGGCTTCTGAGAACGCAATGTTCGGTCAGCCGGAAGTAGGCCTGGGTATCACCCCGGGTTGCGGCGGCACCCAGCGTCTGGCTCGCCTGGTCGGCATGGGCAAGGCCAAGGAGATGCTGTACACCGCACGCGGCAACTACTCGGCACAGGACGCGCTGAACATGGGCCTGGTCAACTATGTATACCCGCTGGAAAGCCTGATGGACGAAGCCATGAAGCTGGCTCAGGAGATCGCCGCACAGGCTCCGATCGCTGTGGCTCTGGTCAAGGAAGCGGTCAATGTTGGTATGCAGACCGACCTGAACTCCGCGCTCAAGTTTGAGGGCAACTGCTTCGGTCAGTGCTTCGCGACCGAAGATCAGAAGTATGGCATGACTTGGTTCCTGGACAAGAACAAGGACAAGCCGGCTAAGGAATTCAAGAACAAGTAATCTTTCATCAACGCAGTCAGAGAGATTGAGGAGAGCATTTGACATGAAAGTATGTATCTTTGGCGCCGGTATGATGGGCGCAGGCATCGCACAAGTATTCCTGACCGCAGGTCATGATGTTGTTTTGATTGACGTACGCCAGACCTATGTAGACTCCGGTGAGCTGCGCATCTACAAGGGCCTGGAGTATCTGGAGGAAAAAGGAAAGATCACCCCTGAGTTTAAGAAGGACTGCCACAAACGCCTGATCACTTCGATCGATCGCGATCTGGCGGCTGGCGCCGACTTTGTCATGGAAGTTATCAAGGAAGACATGAAGCTGAAGAAGTCGCTTCTGAGCTCGCTGGATAACATCTGCCCGGAACGCACCATCTTTGCTTCCAACACTTCGGCGATGTCGATCACCGAAATGGCGGCTTCGATCCCGCATCGTGCGGACAAGTTCGTTGGCTGCCACTTCTTCAACCCGGCACCTGTGATGAAGCTGGTCGAAGTTGTCCGTGCGATTCAGACCTCGGACGAAACCTTCAACTTTGCTTTTGAACTGATGAAGTCCATTGGCAAGACGCCGATCAAGGTCGATGAAGGCCCCGGCTTTGTCGTAAACCGCATGCTTATCCCGATGATGAACGAAGCCATTGGTATCTATGCCGACGGCCTGGCTTCTGCTCATGACATTGACCGTGCGATGCAGCTGGGCGCTGGTATGCGCTCGGGTCCGCTGCACACGGCCGACCTGGTTGGTCATGATGTCAACCTGGCAATCATGGAAACCATCCACAATGAAACCGGTGACCCGCGTTACCGTCCCCATCCGCTGCTGCGTAAGATGGTACGTGCAGGCTGGCTGGGCATCAAGACCGGCAGAGGCTTCTTCCGCTATGACCAGAATGGTCATGAAGTTCCGGATGAAGAGCCGGTTCGTGACGACGCTAAGTAATCCCAAAGGCTGGAGCAAAATTTGCTCCAGCCTTTTCTTTTGGATTCTTGCGATTTTTGTTACATTTTTGCATATTCCCAAGATTTTTATGAAATTAATGTCAAAAATAGATAGTAATTTTTGACGAGAACGACGATTTTTTGAAAAACACTGGATTTATTTCAACAACCCTGTATAATATTAGGTGATAACCTGTCCTAAAAGAACAGGCGCACAAAAAACGCAGCCGCTACAAACGCAGCCAAGTCCCCTGCTAGTGCGGCTGGCACGGCGTAGCGCGTGTTCTTTATGCCCAGATGCCCGCAATATAAGCTGATGGTGTATAGGCTTGTTTCGGATGCTCCCAGCATAACGGCGGCTACTCGTCCCGCGTAGCTGTCCACCCCGCACATCCGGATAATCTCGCTGCCAAGTGCAAGCCCTCCACCACCGCTCACCGGCTTGAGCAAAGCCAATGCGGCGCATTCTTCGGGGATCCCCAAAAGGGACATGGCTGGCGCGAGCAACTGCCCCGCCAAATCAATGCAACCGGAGGCCCGCATCATATAAACCGCAGTGAGGAGCCCCACCAAGGTCGGCAAAATGCTGACTGCTGTTTCCAGCCCTTTCCGCGCCCCTGTTAGGAACGTCGAAAAGACCTCGACGCCCCTATACAGAGCGTAAAGTCCAATTCCCGCGAGCAACGCAGGGATAATCGCTGAAATCATACGCCCTCCCTTTTTCAAGGGTTTGTGTGTTGTTTCATCAAATTTTTCCTGAAATTTGAAATTATTTTCCTGTTACGACGGATTTTGACAAATTTCGCTCAGGCAATCGTGGATAATACAAACTGTAAATGAAATTTACAGCAAATTCCATCTTTTGGCATTGTCTCCTATTTCCCGCCATCGGGAAAGAAGGGCCGCAATGCACGCGCCATGAGCAGGACGATCCCAACCGAGCATACCGACGCACACCACACCGCCGGCATGATATCAAACGGCTGCGCCGCCCCATAGCTGGCGCGCACGGCCGCCACGGTGGAGGGGATGAGCTGGATCGAAGCTGTGTTTAAGATGATGAGGGTCAAAATGGAATCGGGTGTGCCCTGACGCCCCGCCGACTCGTAAAGTCTGGAAACTGCCCGCAGCCCAATCGGCGTTGCGGCATTGCTCAAACCGAGCAGATTTGCCGTCACGTTGGCGCTGACGAGTTCCATCGCCTTACGATCCCTTACGGCGCGGCCGAAAAGCTTTTGCAAAAGGGGCCGCAGGCAGGCTTCGATTTTCGAAGCCAGGCCGGATTCGGAAACCACTTCCATGACACCCGACCAAAGGCACATCAGCCCTGCAATTTTCAGGATGAGTTCTACCGCAGCAGTTGCCCCCTCGGCCGCCGCTGACGAAACGGCATCCAACCGTCCCGTCAGGGTCCCACAAAGCAGGCTGATGCAAAAAAATCCGACCCATAGCTTTGACAGCATGTGCTCCCTCCGTCCACGCTCCCTTTGCAGATCATTGATCTACGGGTTTGACAGGTATCCATTTTATTTCAGAAAGGTAAGGAAAAAATTATGAAATCCACGGGTATTGTAAGAAAAGTTGATGAACTTGGCCGTATCGTATTGCCGATCGAGCTGCGCCGCACGCTGGACATCGAAGTAAAGGATGCACTGGAGATTTATGTCGATGGCGCACAGATCATTCTCAAGAAGTATGAACCTGCTTGCATCTTCTGCGGCAATGCAAAGGATGTCACCAATTTCAAGGGCAAGAACATCTGCCGTGACTGCCTAGCAGAAATGGCGGCAGCAGCCAAGTAAAATTCGGTCGATACATAAATGGCTTACCGGTAATGCGGTAGGCCGTTTTATTTTTTGCTGCGTGCCGAGCGATACTTTTCCCGCGTTGCCATCCCGCCGCGGATATGGCGTTCATTTTTATTCTTATTCAGCACTGCCTGCGCTTGGATATACAGCAAGCGATTGAGGTGTTTCAGGCGGGTGGTGATGTCTTTATGTACGGTCGATTTGCTGATGCCGAACTGTGCAGCCGCCTGCCGCACCGTTGCTTCCTTCTCAATGATGTATTGCGCCAGGCGAATCGCCCGCTCCTCCGGCAAGCCTTTCACGTTTGCTCCCCCTTCGTTTTCTCACGTTTACTGTATACCTATGTGAGAAGCATGATCTTTAGACCTTTGTGTGAAAACTTTGGCCGTTTTCGCTCTTGCAACTTTTGATATGCGTGCTATAATGAAAAACGCATTCAAAACAAGGGGGAAATCATTCGAATGGAAGGTTCTCAAAAACGCGGTGTATTTTATGCACTGCTTGTCCTGGTGATGGTACTCTGGGGCAGTTTATATGTGGCGAACAAATTTGTCATGGCAGTGATCCCCAACTGGACACTGCTTTTTTCACGGTATCTTTGTGCCGCCATCTGTTTGACCATTGTGCAGCGGTTTCGCAAACCGTCTCCCAATGCAAAGCCGCGGAAAATTGCGCGTGCGGACTATAAATACATCGTTTTGCTTGGACTCGGTGGATATGCTCTTTCGGTGGGCATGCAGCAGCTCGGCACCAAACTCAGCGGTGCTTCCCTGGCTTCGCTGATCAACTCGATGAACCCGATCTTTATTGTTGTCTTTGCCATCATTTTGCTGCATGAACAGGTCACGGTACGCAAAATCATCTGCATTCTATGCGCCGTATGCGGTGCAGCGCTGATCGTTGGCGGCAATCTGGGCAGCGGGCATCTGGCTGGCATTGTGTTTTCTCTGCTCTCGGTTTTGACCTGGGCCTTGACCAGCGTAGCCATGCGCTCGTTTACACAGCGCTATGACGCACTTTCGGTCACCACCTATGGAATTTATATCGGTACACTGGCAACGCTTCCTGTGGCGCTCTGGGAGCTGTACCATCTGGGACATTCCATCCACATCTGGACTCCCAGCGTATTGCTGCCGCTTTTGTACATCGGCATCGTTTGCACCACAGCCGGCCATACGCTCTGGAACTACTGTCTTTCTAAAGTGGAAGCCAGCACCTGTTCCCTGTTCTATCCCATTCAGCCGCTGGCATCCATGGCGCTGGGGATCTTGATCCTGCATGAAACCATGACCCCACTCTTTTTGGCAGGCACTGCGCTGATCTTATTCGGCGTTCTGTATTCTTCGCTCAGCGACCGCCGGACTGGGGCCCCATCCAAATAAAAAAAGAAGGACAACGCTTCCCAAACGTTGTCCTTCTTTTTTTGCAGATTCAACCGTGCCGGGGAATCCCCCTCCATCTGCATCGATACATTTTAGTCTTGGGCATATCCCAATCTGTTCGTCTCAGAAAGGTAAAACCAACGAACAGCCCCAATACCCCTTGACCAAACGCACTTCTCGAACTCACCCTTTAATCCCGCAGGTGAGCCCCTCTCGAAGCGATGCCGGAAATTTCTGATCCCCAACCAGACACCCCTCATTGCTTCTATTTGTATTTTAACAGATTTTCTTTTTAAAAAACAGGTGGTTGTCAGAGAATACAACGCAAATGTCATAAATAGCACGATTTGCTCATATTATTCGCCAAAATGTGCATGTTTTTGCCATTATCATTAAATAAATTACATTTTTTGCACGTGATTTATTTTAAAATTCCCGACTGAGATAATCGGAAAACCGCTGCTTGGTGTCTGCATAATTGGCCCGGCTGATGGGGATGGCATGTCCGTTGCCCATGGTAAACGCAGTGCGATTGAATTTAGTCACATAACGCAGATGCACGATATAACTGTTGTGGCACCGCACAAAATCATGCGGGTTCAGCATATCCATGAGTTCTCCAATTTTCTGATACACGGTTATGGTTTCCGCATTGGTGACAATCTGCGTCTGCCGGCCCTGATGTTCGCAATATTGGATCTCAGCCGGATCGATGATAATTTCAGAATCCTTGCGTTTGAAATGAAGCAGAGTACGGCTGGGCGCACGATATCGGCTTGCCACCCGTTCCATCACGGCGGGCAAGCGTCTGCGCAGCTCGGATTTGAGAACAAAATACACATGAGGCGTTTCATAGACCTCGGTGGCAAAATTCAGATAGCTTGTCACATACACGACCGCACAGCTCGGCTGCAACGTCTGAAAAGCCCGCACAACATCTACGCCGGTTTTGCCCTGCTGCCCCAGGTCGATGTCGGAAAACAGCAGATCGATGCGTCCATCCTGTGCGGCATGGGCCAGCAATTCCTTGTCGTCGGTAAACAACTGGATGTCATAGTGCAGCGCCCGCGCAGCGGCATATTCGTTCAGGCATTGTGCCACATGCTTTGCGTATTCCATGCTATCGTCAAAAATATAGATTTTCAGTGCAATTACCCTCTCTTTCCTTATACACTCCTTCTGATTTCTATTGTACAGCACCCCGATAAAAATACAAGTTTTTTTCTTGTTACCTTTTCATTTTTTCATGGATTGGTTGCCGAATTTTTTATAAAAGTGCAAGAATTCGATTCTCTGACAGCAAAAAACAAGGGCCGCAGTCCGGCCCTTGTTTGCATTCATACGATGGATGTTTGCCCCTGTTAAATCCGCGGCATTCTGCGCGGTGTCGGCACCGGCTGCACGTCGAATTCCGGGTTGTAGGCGTAATAGTTCTTGGCGTCCAAGTTCTCCTGCACCGTGCGCAATGCGTCGCCAAAGCGGTCAGGGAAACACGGCTATCAAAGCGGTGCTTTTCCCATCTGCGCGGCAAAATGCGCGATGAGCGCCGCGATTTGTTCGTTGGCCTGCTCGACCTCCCATTTGAGGTCCTGCGCCGACAGGCGCTCGGCACCGTGCCCGAGAATGATCATCTGTTCGAGCGCGTCCGAGGTCGCCACGCGCACCCGGTGCCGCCGCGACAAATCATAGGACGCTTTTTCGATATACATGTCCGCCGTTTCGGCTTCCTTGGTGTATACGACATCGATGTTGCCGTCCTTTTCGACCGAGCGCACGCCGCCTTTGACCTTGTAGGCGTCAAAGACCACAATCAAGTGGCACTTGCGCACGCCCTGAAAATTGCTCAGAATATTGAGCAGCATGGCCCGCGCGGCAGGCAAATCACCTTTGGCGATGGAAGTCAGCTCGTCCCACGCAAAAATGATATTGTAGCCGTCCACAAGCAGATAATCGTCCGGTCGGATGCGAGTGAGATATTCCCCTTCCGGGGCTTCCTTGCGCTTTTTGGCGCTGCGAAATGCGTCAAATCCACGGTTCTTAATCGGTCCGTAGGTGCGCACAAAGATCTCTTCCAGCTCCTTATCGTCCACCGCCGGACGGGATGAAGGGGGGCGCGGCGCTTGCACCTCCGGTTCTTCAGGTTCCTCCAGGCGCACACCGGGATCGACATGCTGATGAGCCGGGACTTCGTTCCATTTGACGTTGTAGCCCGCCCCATGCGCGCAGAAAACCGAATCCGGCGGGTTGTCCACATCGCGCTCCGGGTCGTAGCCGCTGGCCGCGACTACTTCGTCGGCATTGTGACAGGGCTCATATCCGGCCAACGTACAGATCAAGCGGCCGCGGCCCTTGGTGTAGGCGGTCACTTCGGTCCAATAGCCGCGCATGGTTGCCACCGGAGCGGTCCCGGTCAGGACAGCCTCCTCCCCGACCGTTTCGGGCGGCTCAAACGAGCCGGACATGCGCTGGATATCGGTCATCGCCCGGCCGACATTTTCGGCGGGCACTTCCAGCCGAAAGGCATAATAGGGCTCAAGCAGGATGCTCTGCGCCTGCATCAGTCCCTGTCGCACGGCGCGGTAGGTCGCCTGCCGGAAGTCGCCGCCCTCGGTGTGCTTGAGATGAGCACGCCCAGCCAGCAGCGTAATTTTCATGTCAGTGATCGGCGCGCCGGTGAGCACGCCCACGTGGGTCTTTTCGGCCAGATGGGTCAAAATCAGCCGCTGCCAGTTGACATCCAGTTCATCGGTGCTGCAACGGGTCGCGTACTGCATGCCGCTGCCCCGCTCACCAGGTTCGAGCAGCAGATGGGTTTCGGCGTAATGCCGCAGCGGCTCGAAATGGCCGACGCCCAGCACGGGCGCGACGATGGTTTCTTTATAGACGATGTTGCCGCTGTCAAAGGATACCGCCAGACCAAACCGCTCCTGCATGCGCTGGGTGAGCACTTCGAGCTGTACCTCACCCATGAGCTGCACATGCAGTTCGCTCAGGGTTTCATTCCAGACCACGCGGAGCATAGGGTCCTCATCCTCGAGCTGCCGCAGATGACCCAGCATGGTATGCGCGTCGCAGCCGTCGGGCAGCACCACGCGATAGGTCAGCACCGGTTCGAGCACCGGCGCGACACCCATGGATTCCTCCCCCAGCCCCTGGCCGGGATGGGTCTGCGTCAGGCCGGTCACGGCGCAGACCGTGCCCGCCGGCGCTTCGTTTACGGTTTGATACTTGACGCCCGAGTAGATGCGGATTTGGTTGACCTTTTCACCCGTGTCCCCGACGGTATCCTTGACCCGCAGCACGCCGCCCGTTACCTTGAGATAGGTCAGGCGGTTTCCCTGCTCGTCCCGCGCGATTTTGAACACCCGCGCGCCAAACGCGTCCGGGTAGACCGGTTGGGGGCCAAACCGCGCCAGACCGTCCAGCAGGGCGTCGATGCCGTCCAGCCGCAAAGCAGCGCCGAAATAACAGGGAAACAGCCGCCGCGCCGCCACCAGGCGGACGATGTCGTTTTCGTTAACACTTCCGCGCTCTAAATACTGCTCGAGCAGGACTTCGTCACACATGGCGATGTTCTCGTCCCGCGCGCTAGTTTCCACGTCGACGCTGCAATCGACGCAGCCGTCCGACAGACGGGTACGCAGTTCCTCCAGCCGCGCGGCGCGGTCGCTCCCCGCCAAATCCATCTTGTTGACAAACAGAAACGTCGGGATATGATGCCGCTCGAGCAGCCGCCACAGCGTCTGGGTGTGGCCCTGCACCCCATCGGTCCCGCTCACGACCAGCACGGCCGCGTCCAGCACTTGCAGCGTGCGCTCGGTCTCGGCCGAAAAATCCACATGCCCGGGCGTATCCAGCAGCGTAAAGGCCGTATCCCCATAGGTAAATTCGGCCTGCTTGGCCAGAATGGTGATGCCGCGCGCCCGTTCCAGGGAATCGGTATCCAAAAAAGCGTCACCATGGTCCACACGTCCCAGCTTGCGCACCGACCCGGCCTGATATAAAAGGCCCTCGGACAGCGTGGTTTTGCCCGCGTCCACATGGGCCAAAATTCCAATGACCATTTTTTTCATCATTTCAAAATCCTTGTTCGTATTTGGGTCTATTATATCAAAAAAACTGCGAAACTGCAAAAAAAGACGGACGCATTCACGTCCGTCCCTCTTTTCCCAGCCGTCGATAGACCGTCCGGTACATGGTGCAAAAACAAGCCAGTCCCCCCACAAAATTGCTGACCGGCTCAGCTAAAAACACACCGGTCACGCCCAGCCCGGCCACATGGGGCAAAATCAGCGTGAGCGGCACCACGATGACCACCTTGCGTAGCAGCGAAAAGAAGACCGCCTGTTTGGACCGTCCCAGGGCGACAAACACCGACTGCCCGGCAAATTGCAAAGACATCATAAAGTAGCCGAAAAAGTACAGGTGCAGGGCCGGTTTGGCTGCTTCCATCAAAGACGGGCTGTCGTTAAAGAGCAGAATGAACCCGGTCGGGAAGAAAAACAGCACCGCCCAAATGAGCGTCGTGTATCCAATGCCCGATAAAACGGTAAACCGGATGGCCTGCCGCACCCGGTCATAGGTTTGGGCGCCATAATTGTAGCCAATAACCGGTTGCGCGCCGTTGGTCAGGCCGCTAACCGGCATTTGCACGACTTCCCGAATGGACATCAAAACGGTCATGACGCCGACATACAGGTCGCCGCCAAAGGTTTGGAGCGTGGTATTGCAGGCGATCTGCACCAGGCCGTTGGTGCCGAGGGCGATGAAGTTGGACAATCCCAAACCGGTAATTTTGGCGATCCGTCCACTGTTCCATCGAAAAGTCCGCGGCTGCAACCGCAAAATGGCTTTGGGTCCCGTGAGAAATCGCAGCACCCAAACCGCCGATGCCGCCTGCGCCAGCACGGTCGCTAGCGCGGCGCCCTGAACGCCCATATCCAGCCCAAAGATGAGCAGCGGGTCGAGCACCAGATTGATAACCGCGCCCAGCGAGACCGTGAGCATCCCGGTCCCGGCAAAGCCCTGGGAATTGATGAAATAGTTCATGCCTAGGGAAATCATCACAAAGACGGTCCCCAGCAGGTAAATGCGCAGGTATCCAGCCGCATACGGCAGCGTATCGGCACTGGCGCCAAACAGGCGCAAAATGGGATGCAGAAACACTTCGCCTGCCACGGTCAGGATGAGGCCGGTGCCCACCAGCAAGACAAAGGAGGTATTTTGTACCTTAGTCGCTTCCTCCAATTCGCCCTGTCCGCGCTCAATCGAGCACAGCGGTGCGCCGCCCATGCCGAACAGGCCGGAAAACGCCGAAATGACCGCGATAACCGGCATACAAAGTCCCACACCGGTGAGCGGCAGCATGGTGCTGCCAATGTGACCGATAAACACGCGGTCCACGACGTTATATAGTACATTGACCAGCTGTGCGAGCATCAGCGGCACGGCCAGCCGCAGGATATTTCCCGAAATGCTGCCGCGTGAAAAATCATTTTGAACCGCCATGCTGTGCCTCCTATTTTTCCATGTGTTTAAATTCCCGGGCCACGAAGATCGCAGCCAGCACGGCCGCAATAAAGTCGGCAATGGGCGCCGAATACATGACGCCGTCAATGCCCAGGAACATCGGCAAAATCACAATCAGCGGCAGCAGGAAAATGATTTGGCGCGTCAGCGACAGGAACACACCGCGGATGGCTTTGCCAATGGAGGTGAAAAAATTCGCGGTAATCGGCTGAATGGCGTTGATAAACGTAAAGAACAGGAAGATGCGGAAATATTCCTCGGCAAACTGAAAATATTCCTCGCTGCCCGAGCCAAAGAAACCAATAATCTGGCGCGGGAAGAACTGAAAGCACAAAAAGGAACAAATCGAAATGCACAGAGCAATGGTGAGCGCTTTCTTGTAGGTATCCCGCACGCGGTGAAAATTATGCGCTCCATAGTTGTAGCTGATGATGGGCTGAATACCCTGCGAGATGCCAATGATGATCGAAAAGAAAATCATGTTCACTTTAGCGATAATGCCCGCACAGGCCAGCGGAATTTCGCTGCCATAGGCCGAGGCGCCACCATAGTGCTTTAAAACATTGTTCATAACGATCTGTACGACCATCATGGCCATTTGGTTGAAAAATGGCGCAATCCCGAGCGACAGGATGGCTTTCCAGTACGAGAGCGACGGCCGCAGCGAAGCCAGCCGCAAATGAACGGTCTTAAAGTGACGCAAGTACCCAATAACCATCAGTCCGGATACAAACTGTCCCAGAATCGTGGCCAGCGCGGCGCCAGCCATACCCATATCGAACCCAAAGATGAACACCGGGTCCAGAATCGTGTTGATAATGGCACCGGTCAGCGTACACAGCATGGAAAAACGCGGGCTACCGTCCGCACGGATCAAATTGCTGCCCGCGGTGGTCAGGATGAGAAATGGAAAACCCAGCGACGTGATGCCAGTATAGGTGAGCGAATAGTCCAAAATATCGGGCGTTGCGCCAAAGGCCAGCATCATCGGCTTTAAAAACAGGCGTACCCCCAAACACAAAACGACGCCCAAAATGACCATCATGCCGATGGCGGCTCCGGCAAAACGCTCGGCACGTTCTTCATCCCCACGGCCCATGCACAAATTAAAGTTGGCTGCCCCACCGATGCCGCACAAAAGCGACAATCCGGTACAGGTAATCGTCAGCGGAAATGCGACATTGGTCGCTGCGTTGCCGAGCATGCCAACGCTCCAACCGATAAACACCTGATCTACAATGTTATATAATGCACTGACCAGCATCGCAATGATGCTGGGAATGGCAAAACGCGCCAGCAGACGCTCAATTTTCTCAGTGCCCAGTGGATTTTGTTTGACTTGTTCCATCTTCGTCCTCCCCGATTTGTCCGATCATATCATTTGCCTTTTCGATCATCTGCGGCAACTCTTGCAGCACCCACTCCATTTGCTGTTTGGTCCAGGTTTCGGTGAGATTTCCCCACCAAACGGTGACCGCCTGCCGAATCTTGGGCACGAGCTCGCGCGCTTTTTCGCTTAAAAATAACTGGTAGGTGCGGCCGTTGCCCTTTTCCCGGCAAACATAGCCCTGCTCCTCCAGTTTTTTCATCACACGGGTCGCGAGCGCTTCGTCAATCACCATATTGCGGCACATCTGCTTTTGACTGCACCCCTCGTTCCGGCTCAGATACAACAAAAATTTATAGCTGGAATATCCCAAGCCATAGGGTGATAAAACATGGTTGATATACTTTTGTTCCTGCCGGTACAAGATGGAAATGTACTTGGCAAGAATCCCGGTCTGCATAAATACCCCTCTTTCTTTTTTCTTATAGCGTAAACCATATTTTATTGACTTGTCAAGTATTTGTGTTAAAAAAAATTTACACCCAGCCCATCGGCCAGGTGCAAATTTTCCTCTCAGCATTTCCATACGATCTCGATTGTGTGGTCCCCCACATGCAGACTCTCGGCAGCGGCGCAGAACAATTCCCGCTTTTCACGCACCGACAATGCCTCCCATCGGACTTGCAGCCGCTCCTTTTCCTGCTGTCGGGCAGTTTGTGCCTGTTCGATGGCACGTGTCAGCTGTGCGGCGCGCTGCTCCAAAACGTGCAGCAATGCCGGGCCGGCATCGGCGGCGCGATGGGCCAAAGCGGCACTTTCCTGTTCCCAGGCTTCCAGACGGGCTGCCGCTTCCTCTCCCATGGCCAGATGGTCCAGCAGTGCATCTTCTACCGCCTGCTCCAGTTCTTCGGCATAGATTGTACCCAGACCGGTGCAGCAGCCCCGGTGCCCTTTGCCCGAACAGACAAAATACCGGCCAGCTGCGGCTTTGGACCGGATGACCGACAAAGCATATCCGCATTTCCGGCATTTGACCCGCCCAGCCAGCCAGGTGCGCGGCTCCGCCTGCGGCGCACACCGCACGCTGTGGAGCAGCTTTTTGCGGCAAGTCAGCCAGATTTCGGCCGGAATGACTCCGGCATGCGGGGCCAGCACCAAACAGGTGCCTTGTAAGTCAGCGCGCTTGTTTTCGCTCTGCCCGCGGAACAGATAGCAACCCTGTCCCTGAAAGGCTGCCCGGTCGTGGATAATCTGGGCGCCCTGTGCGGCAAAAAAATCATAAATGCACGGCGCAGCCTGACAATACACCGGATTTTTGAGCATCTCGCTGAGCCGGGTCGCGTTCCAGGTCCCTCCGCGCAGGTGGGGCTCCTGCTGCATGCCGCGTGCCACCTCTCCTAAAGAGCAGTCTGGGTCTGCATATTGGGCAAAAATCCGCTGTATCTGGGCGATCTCAGCGTCCACCGGCGCATAACAGGCCGTCCAAACACCATCGATCTGGATTTTATGACGTGCAAACCCATAAGGCACCCGCCCGCCCATGTACAGCCCTCGTTTACTGCGGTCAGCATAAGTATCCATGACGCGACGCTGGATGGTCTCCCGCTCGAGCTGAGCAAAGACGATGCAGATATGCAGCATAGCTCGCCCCATGGGGGTCGACGTGTCAAAATGCTCGGTCGAGGACAAAAATTCCACGTGCTTCTGCTCAAAGACTTCCATCATTTTGGCAAAATCCAGAATCGAACGGCTGATGCGGTCGAGTCGATAAACGATCACCTTTTGCACCCGTCCGGCACGCACATCGCGCATCATGCGCTGAAAGGCCGGACGATTGGTATTTTTTCCGCTAAATCCCCGGTCGATGTATTCCTGCCGGGAATGGTCGCCCGCTTCGAATCGGCAGCGCTCGAGCTGGCCTTCGATGGACAGACTGTCTTCCCGCTCGACCGACTGCCGTGCATAGATCGCGTCCATGGATTCAGCCCGGCATGCCGAGCAAACGACGGCATAGCGCGCGCAATTGTTCCCGCTCGCCGGCATCTGCGGGAGAACGGACGCTGGTGTGAATGGACCACGTTTGTTGCATCATGACCACCTCCGGTTTAGGATATGCAGAGTTTTAGCATTTGTGAACCATGTTTTCGCGGCCGCAACGCTTCGCCAAAGCGTTGGAAGTGCGTGATCTCCCGCTGACGCAAGAATTTGATCGGATCGCGCACATCGGGATCGTCCACCAGCCGCAGCAGGTTATCGTAGGTTGTTCGTGCCTTCTGCTCTGCTGCGCGGCGATAAGCAACCTCAAAACTTCCAAATGACCTGCACCGGAACACAGTCTTCCTGTCGCGGTCCGGCCTGGACGCGGTCGAGCATGGTTTGTGCCAGTGTTTCGGTCATGCCCTGTGCCAGCAGGACTTCCCAGTCCTCCTGCTCTCCGAGCAGCGCATGGGTCAGGCGGCGCAATTCGTCCAGCAGCGCAGCTTCCAAGGCATCCAGCGCCAAAAATACACCCGGACAAGCTTGCCGGTCGGCCATATGCGTCGGACAGCGGAGATACTGCCTGCCATGTGCTGTGCTAAGGCGCAGCAAGCAGCTACAGCGGGCACAAAATACCTTCCTTGTTAATGGATTGGGCTTTTTACTGCCTCGCGGCCGAGTATGCTGCCGCAGACGTTCCTGTACCTGCCTCCACAATGCAGGTTCGATGATGGCTTCATGGGTCCCTTCCACCCGGAACCACTGGTCGCGCGGCCGGGGACGGTTTTTCTTGGTTTTATAGGACACGCTGCCATATCGCCCCTGGACCATATTGCCGCAGTAGATCTCATTCGTCAGCAGACGGGCGACTGTGGCATAGGTCCAACGTGTGCCGCCATGCGCCTGCCGATAGAACAGCCCTTTTTGCTGCTTATACGCCGTCGGATTGGGCAGGCTGCGTGCGTTAAACTCGCGTGCAATTTCGGTCTTTCCCTGTCCGGCGGCGAACCGGGTAAACGCTTCCCGCACCACCGCTGCCGCTTCTTCATCCACTAACAGGTGTCCCTTATGCTCGGGGTCCTTGCGATAGCCATAGAGTGCAAAGGCTCCAATGTGGTAGCCTGCCCGGCGCTTGGCGTCCAGCACACTTTTGATACTGTCCGACATATCCTCCAAATACCATTCGTTGACCAGACCGTTGATTTGTCGGGCTTTTTTGTTACCTTTGTTGGCTGTATCCGCATGATCGACGATGCTCACAAACCGGATACCCCACAGCGGAAACAATCCATGCAGATAAGTTTCTACCACCTCCATTTCGCGGGTAAACCGCGACTGGGTCTTGCACAGCACAATATCGAACCGTTTGGCTTGCGCATCCCGCAAAAGCTGCTGAAACGCCGGCCGATTACGGTCGGCGCCCGTGTAATCGTCGTCGCTGTACAGATGGTAAACGTCCCAGCCCTGCTCCTCGGCGTAGGCCAGCAGCATGGCTTTTTGGTTTTGGATGCTCTGGCTGTCGGCCGCCGGGTCGGCCTTGCAGCGGTCCTCTTCGGACAATCGGCAATACAGGGCTGCTTTCATCGCGCTTCGCCCGCCCCTTCGGCTACCTTCTTCCAGCAGGCCAGCAGCCGCTGCGCGCGGCCCGCTCCGCTTTGGCATATACTTTGACATACAATCATTGGACGTTTCATAGGGTTCGCCTCCTTTGCTGTCAATCTATGCAGTCAGAACGAAAAAAAGCCCCCTGCCGCAGCCGTTGGCTGTGGCAGGGGAAAAGGATGGGCTTAGTCGTAAATCGATTCAACATCCCATTCGATGATTGCACCCGTCGAAGCGTCGATGGCAAATTCATACTCCTTGTACTGATAAATGATTTTGCCTTCGT
Source organism: Intestinibacillus sp. Marseille-P6563 (assembly GCF_900604335.1). NCBI lineage: Bacteria > Bacillati > Bacillota > Clostridia > Eubacteriales > Butyricicoccaceae > Intestinibacillus > Intestinibacillus sp. Marseille-P6563. The sequence continues at coordinate 769,608 of NZ_UWOD01000001.1, forward strand.
ATTCGCGGCGGCCATCATCCCAATCGAGCTTGAACTCATAGATATTGGATGTCGTGGCACCCGGTACACGGGCCAGAGCGATCTGCTTAGCCTGTGCTTCGGTGATCGTCGTGCTGGTGCTGGGGTTCGAAGGGGTATAGCCTTCCGCGTCATAGTCGTAGCTGATGATCTTGCCGGTGGAAGCGTCGATCTCATAGTCATATTCGGTGTAGCCCGAGCCGGACTTCACGATGAACTCGATCTCATAGACCTTGCGGCCATCGTCCCAGTCCTGCTTGCCCTTGACAAAGGTGACTTCACTGCTGGTCTTGCCCGCATGGTTCAATGCGGTCTGCTTGGCCTGCTCGAGCGTGACCGAACCGGTGGTCTGTCCGGGTGTTGTCGGATTGGAAGTGTCAAAGTCGGTCACATCACCGCCCGTGCTGCTCGGATTGGTCAAAAAGACGGTCTGGGTCTGCTCATTCCACGATACATTCTTGCCCATGATCTCGCCGATGGCGCGCAGCGGCAGATAGATCGAGCCATTGTAGACCATCGGGCTGGTTGTATTTCCGCTGGCATCACGGAAAGTCCGTACGGTGCCGTCAATGACGATGGTATAGTTCGGCTCTGCCGTAAAAGTGACCGCCATGGTCTTGGCATTGGCATCCGGCGTGCCGGTGGCATCCGGGGTAACACGGTTGCCGCTCAGGGTTGCGGTGTTGGTGGTAGCATCCCAGTTAACGTTCTTATCCATCAGTTCACCGATGGCACGCAGCGGCAAATAGGTGGTGTCGTTATAGCTGATCGGATGGATCTCATTTCCGTTCACATGATAGAACGTGCGCTCCACGCCGTCGATCTGAACGGCAATGTCCGGACGAAGGGTGGCCGATACGTTGTAAGAACCGCTTGCAGCCGATGCTGCGGTGCACAGCAAGGCAGCCAGAGTCACAGTGCAAAGTAATTTTTTCATGTTCCTTTTCCTCCTTGAATTACCCATAGGGTTGTTGTGTATCCTTAGTCAAAAATCGATTCTGCGTCCCATTCCCGGATCGCGCCGCTGTATGCGTCGATTTCAAACTCATACTCCGTGCCTTCATAAACGATCTTGCCTTCGTAGATCAGACGGCCGTCATCCCGGTCCAGTTTGAGCTGAATGTCCTTTTCGGTTGCACCCGGTACTTTGGCGAGTGCGATCTGCCGAATCTCGGCTTCGCTCTTGGTTGTGCTGCTGCTCGTACCCGAGGTATTCGACGTATTGTTGTTGATGTTGGGGGTGTAGTTTTCGGCGTCGTAGTCAAAGCTGCGAATCGTGCCCGTAGAAGCGTCGATCTCATAATCGTACTCAGAGCTGGTAGACGCAACATAGAATTCTACATCATAGACCTGAACGCCGTCGTCGTTATCCAGCTTTGCCCACAGGAAGGAGGTATCACTTTCGGTGACTCCCGCATGTTCCAGTGCGATTTGCTTGGCTTTGGCTTCATCGATTGCGCCGGATGCAGTACCCGTGGAAGCCGTTGCCGGATTCGCCGCTGCCGCCGCACCGCTGGTGGATTCAATGACCGTGCCCGTCTGTGCGTCGATCGCGTAATGATATTCCAGACCGTCTGCGGTAAAATCAAGCTGATAGTACGGAATGCCGTTCTTTTCGCTCAGTTCGGCGGTGGAGAAGGATGCGCCTGCGGTATCGATCTGCGATGCGCTCAGGGCTGCATTTTTTGCATCATCCAGACTGATGAGGTCTTGAGTCTGCCCGCCTTGTGCGGCCGAAGAACAACCTGCCAGGGTGGAAGCCAATACCAGAGATGCTGCTATAATAAAAAATCTTTTTTTCATTTTCATTCACGCCTTTCGTTTAAGTTCATATACAGCATACCAGTCCAATATTAGAATCTCATTAGAATCTTTAAAAATCTTTTTCTTTTTTTGTAGGCTCCTGCGGCGTGTCCGGAAAGCGCAGGGTAAAGCAGCTTCCGCCCCCTTCGGCGCTCTGTACGGTCACTTCGCCGCTGTGCAGCTGAGCGATTTGCCGCACCATGGTCAGTCCCAGACCGGTGCCGCGGTTTCCGGCGCGGGCCGGGTCAACCTGATAAAAACGCTGCCAGATTTTATCGAGTTTGTCTTCTGGGATGCCGATGCCATCGTCCCGTACGGCTAGCTCGATCGTATGGTCCTGCCGGGCCAGCGATACCCAAATATGCCCCTGCGGGCGGCCATACCGCGCCGCATTGCTGATGAGGTTTTGTAGCAGGCGGCTCATGAGCGTCACATCAAACCACGCTGTCACATCGGGTTCGATGCTGGTCTGCAAGGTGATGCTCTGCGGCAAAGCGGGCTGTTCTGCACAGATGATCTCGACCAGGGCGCTCAAGTCGGCTTCCTCAAAGCTTGCGCGCTGAGTGCCCTGTTCCAAACGGGTCATCTGCAAAAGCTGCTGAATGAGCCCGGACATTTTCTTCGCCTGCCGGTCGATGACTTCCAGGGCCTGCGCATATTGTTCGGGGGTCTGTGCATGCCGCCGCGCTTCGCCGCATTGCGCCAGAATGACGGCCACCGGGGTACGCAATTCGTGCGAAGCGTCCGATGTGAACTGTTTTTCCGACTCAAAGGAGGTTTCCAGGCGGGCAAACATGTTGTCAAAGGCTTGTCCGAGCCGGCTGATCTCATCGCGTCCAGGCGGCAGTCCAATGCGCTGGGACAAGTCGCTGCCTTCTTCGATGGCACCAGCGGCACGGATGATCCGGTCAATGGGCCGAAACGTCGAGCGTGCCAGCAGATATGCTCCCAAAGCGCCAAAAAGCACCACAAGTGGCAGCAGTAGCACGGTCATTCCGATGAAATCGTCGACCACATCGGCCACATCGGGTGCCTGAATCATGCCACGCACCCATACACCGTCTTCCCAGCCAAATGGCAGCCAATAGTCGAGCACATAATAGGTCCCATCGTCGGTTTCCACTGGACGAAGCACACTGCTTTCAAATTCAGCGCCTTCCGGGAAGGTGAGCGGCGGCTGGCCGGCCAGCAAAGCGCCGCTTTCGCTGTACACCAGCGTATAGACCCCATTGTGGGTGAAAGAAAAACCATCGTCAAAGACCAATTTGCCCTGGTCACGAGAAATCAGCGTTACATTGCTGCGCAGAACAGTATTCAGTTGGTCATAGGTGTTTTCGGTCACTACCGAACTGCTGATCGCCACCAAAAATCCAAGCACCAGGGTGACAAACAGAAGCATGAGAAGTGTAATCCATAGGGCCAGTTTGAGTTTTACCGAAAATCGTTTCACGTGTCCTCCTTTAAGATCCATCCGGCGCCGCGCACCGTGTGCAGAAGCTTTTTGTCAAACCCCTGGTCGATCTTCTTTCGCAGATAGGTAATATAGACATCGACCACATTGGAGCCGCCGGTATAGTCATAGTTCCAGATATGGTCTTCCAGCCGTGCGCGGGAGATGACCGTGCCTTTATGCTGCATCATATATTCTAAAATCGCGTATTCTTTGGCCGACAACTTGATATTTTGCCCGGCTCGCGTAACTGTATGGCTGCTGGTATCTACGGTTAGATCGCCCAGCGTCAGCACACTGGTTTTTTGAGCGCTGTATTTTCTCGTAGCGGCGCGAATGCGGGCGAGCAGTTCATCCAGGTCAAATGGCTTGACCAAATAATCATCTGCTCCCAAATCCAGCCCGGTGATGCGGTCCTGCACGCTGTCGCGCGCGGTCAGGAAAATCACCGGTGTTACACTGCCTTTGTTGCGCAGGGCACGCAATACCGCATGTCCATCCAGTTTGGGCATCATAATATCGAGTAAAATGCAATCATAGGCCGCGCCAGCGGCATAGTCAAGCGCCTCTTCCCCATCGTAGCAGGCATCTACACCATATCCTGCGCGCTCCAACGTTTTGCATACCAGACGGTTGAGATCTTTTTCATCTTCGGCCACCAAAATACGCATACAAATCCCCTTCCATAGAAAATATCCTACTCCATATTATAGTCTGCTGGCCGTTTTTTGCAAGTTGTGCCAACGCGCAACATCTGCTGCGAGGTTTTCCATTAAGTCGGTGATGGCATCGCCTTTGCATTGCAGCGCCGCAGCGGTAAACGGAACGCCTGCTGCCGACTGCGGATAGATGCCCGTCGTATGGTCGACAAAATAGGCATCAAAACCGCTTTGTTTGATCTGCTCCATGCTCAGATTGCGGGTCAACTGGTAGACGATCGCCGCAATCATTTCCTGGTGTGCCAGTTCTTCGGTACCTAGAACGGGGTCAAAATGAGACCCTCCGCAAAAAACGGACACATACAAAACGGGCGCCACTTGAATCGTGGCGCCCGTTTGCAGCATTAAACGGAGGGAGAGATGTTATTTTCGGCAAATCGCATCAGGATCGCGGCAGCCTGCGCTCTGGTGGCCTGACCCAGAGGGTCTAGCCGTTGATCGCCTACTCCGGCAATCAAGCCCTGGTCCACCGCCCAAACCATCGCCGGCTGTGCCCAGTCGCTGGTCTGTGTTCCATCGGTAAAAGCGAACAGACTGCCCTCTGCCGCGGGACTTCCTGCATAGCGCCACAGCATGGCTGCCAGCTGTTCCCGGGTGATGGCGTCATTGGGACCAAATCGACCGTTGCCGTAGCCCGCGGCCACATCTGCGCTGTCCGCCCAGCTGATGGCCTTTCCGTACCAGTCCTCCAGCGTTACGTCGTCGTAGTCCAGGGCGCCGTCCACCATCGGACTGCCCTCCAGCCGCCAGAGAATCGTGACGATCATACCGCGCGTAATGGCGGTATTGGGTTCAAAGGTGCTTTCGCTGGTACCCACCATCAAACCGTTCTCCACGCAGTAGTGTACCCCATCATGATACCAGGCCAAACGGTCCGCATCGGTGAACGGCGCCATGGGACAGCTCTCGTCCCGTGGACACGCCGATGTACTGGCCGTCTGACGGAACGTTACGGTAATGGTCACCTTCCCAGTAGGCTGCACAAAGGTATATGTCCCATCGCCGTTGGGGGCAACTTCTACCGGCTTGCCATTCGGGTCTGTGACGATGACCTCATCGACGGTATATCCTTCCTCGGGTGTCGGCGTAATGGTCACTTTGTCACCCTTTTGCGGGGAACTCGGCTTGACGGAAACCGAACCATGTTCTGGCTGCTCTACCTTGGGCGGATAAACCGTCATCGAGGACCCGCCGCCAGAACTACCGCCCTGGTTTCCACTGCTGCTATCGCTGTATCCGATGGCATAGGTCGAGAAGCACTTGACGTACAGCGTCAGTTTGGTCTTGTCACTGCTGACGGTGAAATATTCGCCCAGGTCCGAACTCGGTGTCATGGTCAATTCCTGTGCTGTACCATTGTGAACCCGATAAACCGAATAGCTGTTTTTTCCCTGCAATTGAGCGGGCAGCGGTAGCAGAACTTCCAGCAGGACGTTAGCTTGTGTAATGTTTTCGCTGTCTGTTTTGTTTCCCTCTTTGTCAAAGACCTCTTTTTCCAGCTTGTAGTCCATGACCAGCCCTACGGTAACGGAATCGTCCTTCTTCGCTGCGATTTTTTCCATATCGCTCGAGATGGAGGTATCTCCTCGCTGCTTTTCCTCCGCGTTGAAGGTGATCTCGACCTTGCCGCCTTCCTTGACGTTTTTCTGATCGTCTTCGGTATATACGGTCTCGTCAGTGTTCTCAAACATGGTATCCAGCTTGCCTACGACGATGTCCGGGCTGCCGGGTGTCACTTTGACAATCGAATTGGTGGCGCCCTTCGGCAAGGTAGCATCGCAGATCTTATCTGCTGTTGTAATTTCCACCTTGCTGGTAACCGTGCGCACGTCCTTGGTCACCACCAGATTGTAAATACCCGGCATCAGATCGGTAAATCCATAGGTTCCGTCCGCCTCTGTGGTGGTTTCGCCGATCTTGTTCGCGCCCAGCCACAGGCTGACCACTGCATTTTCCACATTGGCATCCGTACCGTCGGTTTTCTCTGTGATGGTACCGGATACTTCAAATACTTCCTGCCACTGGGCGGTAAAGGTCACATCCGCGCCGGGCATGGTGAAGCGATCGCCGGGCTGGTAGGTCTTGCCGTCATAGAGCCAGCCCATAAATTTGTAATTCGCCTTTTCATATCCACACTCGGGCAGGGTGAGGACACTGCCGCTGGCCGCTTGCAGCTCGGTCATGCTGCCGCTAGCCCCTTCCCCGCCTGCAAAGGACACGGTATACAATACCGGCGGGGCCTGGGTGATGGTGAGGGTACCCACCTGCATAGTATCGCTGCCGTTGGTGTGGCGGTAGTTGGAATCGGTGATCTTCACCCAGATCTCATAACTGCCCACCTCCTTCGGAGAGGATATCTCTGTGCCGTTCTGCCGGTAGGTGACGGTGTATTTGGTAAACGTAGCGTCATCGGCGGTCACGGGAGCTTTCTTTTTGCTGCCGTCGGCCTGCACCGCGTTATCCTTCACGATAAAAATCACCGGCTTGGGCTGAATGGTCAGTGTGGCATTTTCGTTTTTCAGGGTGTAGTTTGCTGTATCGGTACCGTTTAGGGCAGCGGTCAAAGGATGACTGCCTGCTGTTTGCTTCACTCCCGTGATATTGACCGAAACATCATCGCCTTCCACCACACCAGAAAGTGTCACTTGTGCCTCTGCCATTTGGCCGTATACCCAATAGAGCCCCGACCAAGTGGCAAAAATCGACCTTTCCGCAATGGTGAAATCGGCTGTGGCAGTCACGGCTTCGTGGTTGGCCGTTGCCGCAAAGGTAGCGGTGACCGTATACTTGCCCGCATCGGTGGGAACGGTGTCGCTGTCATATGACACACCGCCACTCGTGGTACCCGTGTAGTGGTAGGTAACATGGTCAATGCCATTGGTACTCGAACTGGGGACCGGCTGCTTAGGTGGCTCGCCGTAGGTCCAGCTTTCGATCGTAACCGAAGCATTTCCCGTAGCCGTGATAATTTCCCATGCTAGTTTTGTGTTTGCACCCCCCTCCAAAGTATAATTGGGGTTGCTCAAACCAGTGACCGTTGTCTCGTAGTTGCCCACAGCCGTCCCCTGCGTGATGCCATCGTAGGTTAGTTCGCAAGAGTCCCCTTGCACTAAATTGGAAATAGTCGCAGCGACTGTATGCTCCTGACCATCATAAGGGATCGGTGCTGTGTAATTCCAGTTCAGTGTTACCGGGCGGGGCACAATTTTGATCGTTACTGTGTTGCTAGGGATGGTCTGTGTCTGGCCGTCTTCGCTCACCGTGAGCTCTACTTGATAACTGCCGCTGTCGGATATATTGGATAGTGTGAGGGTCCGTCCTGATTGACCGCTCAATACCGCTCCATCCTTATACCATGTATATGTGGGGTCCATATCCCCCGCTGCATTTTGCGTAACATCGGCAGTCAGTGTGACCGTTTCACCGTAGGTGACATCCGTATGGCTGGCTGTCAGCGTCACAGAGTACGCACTTTGTTTCCAATGGGCCGTAAGCGTGAGGTCTTTCTTCACCTCACCAGTCGGAAAGTCCCATCGGCTGGACCCGTCGTACCACCCATCAAAAATAAACCCAGGATAAGTAGGTGCCGAAGGTTCTGTTGCCTTGCCGCCACTTACCACCAGCTGTGAACTCACCTCGCTGCCGCCGTCACTATCAAAAGTGATGCTGTGGACCTGGATATCTTTTTGAGTCGTCACGCCGGCGTTGGAAATAGCCGTGAAGGTGTATGTCCCTGCCTCGGTCACAGTATACGATTCGCCGACATCCACAGCTTGGCCGCCATCCTTGACAACTGTGACCCGCTCATTGCCCGAAGAGGTGATCTCCAAGGTCAAACTGCTCGCGCCCGTTTCACCGCCGGTGATCTGCAAGGTTGGCTTACCGGTGTTGATCTGGATGGGACCTACAAAACCGCTGGTGATGTTGGCGGGGCGGTCTGTCCCGTCACCATAGGTACCAGCTGTGTTGTCGGTGACCTCATAGTAGATATACCAGGTGCCATCCTCGCTTACGGTCACATTACCGCCTGTATTCGAGGAAAAGGGAGTCAAATCGGTGGGCGTTTCGGTATTGTTGTCTACGATTTTGTATTTGGCTGTATCGAGTCCGCTGCCGCCCTGGTCTTCTATATCAAACTTGACGGTCACCGCTTTCGACTGCCATCCTGTGGATGCCCAGTCATGGGATACGGTGGGGGCTGTGGTATCGATTTTGTCGATGGTATAGCTTGCCGAATTGCTGCCACCGTAGATATTGTCTACCACAGACACCTCATAACTGCCATTTTGGGACACCAGAATGGTGCCGGATGCATCGGTGGTGGTTCTGCCATCCGGGAGCGTGACCACACAGTTATCGGTATGCTCCCCGACCAGCTTCCACTCCAACGTCTGCGTCTCGTTGGTCCAAGTCGTGCCGTCCCATGGGGTAAAATCTGTGCCGGTGTTGTCGAGCAGACCTATGGTGATGGTGGGGGCGTAATTTTTCGCGCCCTCCTCGGAAATCACCTGATAGGCCGGGGAACTGACAGTAACGGTATGCCCCACATTATCGGTCACGCGAAGATGAAGGTAAATGTCCGCTTCGCTTGCCTCACTGGCATGATAGGTCAGTGAAGTGTTGTTGTCCCCGATCGAAGCCCAACCGTTATCGGGTGCGGTTGCCGAACTGCTCCATACATACTCTGCTGTTTTTACCCCGGACTGGGTATCGCCATAGTCTATTGGTAAGGTAATGCTATGGTAAACGCCAGCCTTTTGGGTAGGCGTATTGGCCGTCATATCTCCGATGGAGGCAGTCGGGTCGATGGTGTCGATTTTGCTCACCTCAGCAGTGGCAGTAACCGCTTCTCCGCTTTTGGATACACAGCGGAAGGCATAGGTGCCGTTTTGGTTCACGGTGACGCTGCCGCCGGAAACTGCCTGCCATACACCATCACCATAGCGATACTCCACGGTACCGTTTTGGGCGTTTACTGTTATGGTGCGGCTGGTTGCCCAGTCATCATTATTGACAGAGACGCTGATCGAAGGCGGCTGGACTGGATCTGGGTCGCCGGAACTGCTGAAATCAACACTGGTGCTCTTGTAGACCAGCGCGCCGTTTGAGTCGCAGATACCCAGCACATGAAGGTACCAGGTACCGCTTTCTTGCCGAGTCATGGCCGTAAAGCCGGTAGTCTGCGCTGCCGCCAGCTCATCACTGGTCAGGGGAATCCAGCCGGTGGCGGGCATGGCGCTGCTCTGTGACCAGGCATACCGCAGGGAGGTGGTATCGTTGTTGGCATTCGAAATAGTGGCACGGCCTACACCACCAGAGATGGAACCGGCAGAAAGGTCAAAGGACGGTGTCCGGGTGTCCACATCGGCTGGAACCTCGCCGCTGACCGCAGGAGTGTTCCCATTATCCGCCATATCCTTGATGGTGGCGTTGGTGCCGGTAACAGAAAGCGTGCCGCTGGCATTTGCGGGCACCGTACCAGTGAAGTAGAGCACGTTGGTGTCCCCGCCGCCCGCATAGGTAGCAGTACCCCAGCTGGTACTGATGGTCTTGCCGCTCAGTGTACTGTTTTGACTGTCCACGATCTCATCGAAAATCAGGGACACGGTAAAACTGTCTCCCACCCGATAGGTGCTGCCGCCCATGTCGGCAACCGCCAACAACGTGGGTTCGTGATCGTCGATGAACTGGTAGTGGTGGACGACATTCTGCGTATACCATGCGTCACTACCCGAACCACAGGCGCCGTAGGAGGTAGTAATCTGCTCAGTGTTTACGGAAAAGGCAATATAGTCCCCTGTATCAGTCCCCGTCCACTCCTCCTGTTTCAGGTTAGACTGACTGGGGAAAGTTCCCGCAGGAAAATGATAGGAATACCAGTTGGCGTCATTTTTGCTCTTGCCATGTTCAAAGAGGGCCGTATACCCTGCTGGTATAGATGTTGAATAGGAGCCGCTCAGGTTATCATCGTAAGGATAAATAGAGGTGTCAGTGTCACCCCCCGGTACAATCTGGACAGCCTGATAGCCACTCTCCTCTTCTCTGGCATCAAAGGTCACATAATAACGGATTTCGTCGGACACGGCCTGCACATAGGCTTGGATGCTTTGGTCAGGCTGAACATCAATATGCTCCTGTCCGCTACCAGGCGTACCATTTGTCCAGCCCAACTTTCCATCGACGTCGTAATCGCCGCGCTTGGTTTCAGTTGGGCGGCTATCTGTCTTTTCTGTAAATTCATTACGGTCAACCGTCGTGTTCCCCGTCATGGTGCGGGTAGCTGCGGCCCGGCTGCCCTCGATCACGGCGCCGCCATCCACCCGGTAGATCTCCACCGAATAGGTGCGGCTGGCGTTAGAATACCCGGTGGCGGCATTGCCGTCATACTGCGCGTTGACGTCGTACTCGGTAATGGTGATGTCTGCGGACGATTGGCCGTCGGGAATGGTCACGGTGCCGTTTTTATGTTCAAAGTGGGTACCGCCCACGGCAGAGCCATTTACGGTACGATAGTAAACCGTCTGCTCCCCGTCAGTGCCGCCGCTGCGGCTGACGGTAAAGGTATTGTTATTGTTATTTTGAATCGTAATTTTGCCATAGCTGGGGATGCTGTCACCAACAATGGCCTGAGGGCCGTAGTAAATGACATCACCGACTTTGGCGTAAGCCCTGGCGTAGTAGGGTACGCCCTGCGCCAGTTGCACTGTGGTGCTGATGGAATCCCCCGGTGTTGTCACCGGGCTGGATGTTGTAAATTTCCCGTTGTTGACCGTAGTCGTAGGGCTGCTGATAACGCCCCAGACGATGCCGGTCTCGGTGATGGTGTCGGGCCCTGGCTCCCATAAGATCGCCGAGAGGGTACCGCTGTCATAAACCGGAGCATCAAAAGTCAGTGGGCCGGGCAGCACCTTCAAAGTCACATTCTGCGTGGTTTGATTGCCTGCCGCATCCTGAACCGTGACGGAAACCTGCTTCTCGCCTCGGCTTTGAGCGGTGGTATTGTCTGCGTTCACCGTGACGGTGCATCCGGTCACCGATTCATTGTCCGTGATCTTCAGAGCAGCCTTGATGGAGTTTTTCACCACTTCGCCGGTCGTGCCGGTCATCACCTCCACCGTGCCGCAGGTAAAGGTGGGGGCTTGGGTGTCCTTCCAGACCGCAGTCAGGGTGTAGCCGTCAGCCTTATAACCGATGGTGTCTCCGGGCTGGTATTGCTCCCCATCTGCATCCTCCCAGCACTGGAATTCGTATCCCCCGGTACGGGTAGGACAGTCGCTGGCGACCTGTATGGACCCGCCTGGCTGGATACCCTGATTGGCAGGCATTCCCGATACGTTCAGCGCACCGGGCTGATAGATCACTGCGCCGGGCAGGGTCACTTGACCTTGGATGGTATTTCCGTCATTATCCGTGATGGTAACGGTGGCGGCTTGCCCGCTGCACTGCACCGTGTAACTCCGAGGGTCCAGCTTGACGGTCTGGCCGTCTCCATAGGTCAGCTTCACCGTATAGTCGGCACTGTTATTCGAAGCGGTGCGGCCGGGGTCGTTGATGTAGACGGTCACATTGTCCCATGTAATTTCTGCGGTTTGATAGGTGTAGGCATACAGCGGCCCACAATTCTGCGCGCCGCCGGCCCAGCAGAAATAGCGGTACTCGGCGGGATTGGAAGTACCTGGTACTTGGTACAGTCCGCCGCCGCGGCAGGAGTCAAACCCCTTACCCGGCTTTACTACATTGACATAGACAGCAGCCTCGATCTCCTCTGGAGGAACGCCCTGGAACATATAATAATACGCAACCATGTATTGCCAGGATTTGTTCTCTTTGTCTGTGGCCTCCAGCATCGCACCGGAACCCAGCTGCGCTACGGCGTCACTCTGGCCGTACGTCCCGTCTAAAAAGGCGTAGGTGGTGCCTGGGACAAACTGCGTTGTCTCCACAAAATCGTAGTAGATGAATCCCGTGCCGGAGCCTGCTCCTTTGGGCAGTTCCAGCGCGCCGGCCGCTGCCGCCGGAGTCCCCACGGCAGGTACCATGCCCAAAACCAGACACAGCACGAGAAGTATGCTCAACCATCGTTTTTTCATTTTGTTCCTCCTGTTTTGTCACGCTGACCCTTTACTCGCTGCACGCCTCAAATGATCGTGCAGCGCAAACCGCATGTCGCGCTGTTTTTATTCGATTTGTATATCCGGCCAACAGCAGATTCCTACTTCCAGTGCCACCAGGCACTTGAGGTGAAAATCTGCATAGCGGCAGAACCAGCACTGTCTGCCATCGATGGGCAGGTGCTCTTTTCTCGGAGTGAATTCCGGACAGTTCTGCCGGGGCCATACACTGCCGCCTGGTTTGGGGGCGGGCAGGGATTCCCGCCGGTCGCAATATGCTTTACAGTCGTACCGCATAGCCAGTCCTCCTTTTGGCAATCCCTACTTGACGTTTTTTTGCTCCCATGCTATTTTCATTGTACAAAATACCGTGAAATCTGAAAGCATTTGTTCAAAATTCGAACTTTTTTGCGCAAAATTTGTTCTACGTGGAAAGGTGGATGTCCGTGCGTCGGACACCATATGTGTCGATTCAAAAAAATTGTTCGATCATGCAGCGACATCATGTTTGAGGAAAGACTGGGATAGACGGCTAAAGGGGAATTTGTTATGACAAATATAATGTTTCTCGTTTTTCGCACTTTTTTAATTACAATCATGACCGTTGGAATGATGGCAAGCTTGACCGAATTTCGTTTTGGACGCCGAAAGCTCCTATGCATCATGGCAGTTTGCAGCATTTGGGTGATTGCTTCCAGCCTGATGATCCTGTGTCTGGGTGGAGAACTGCTGCTGCTCCGTGTGTTTTTTTTCACCATTTCTATTCCGTCTACGCTTCTCACATACTGGGCAGCGAATGATAGCCCTACGCAGGCAGTGTTCAACTACACAACGCAGATTATGGTGTCTGCCTTGTCAGCCTCGATGATTCGCTGGCTGACAGAGTCCCTCGGTCTTTCCATAATTGTGAATGTCCTGCTCATGTGTGCATTTTATATCACAGCGATCTATTTGGAATGGCGTTTTCTGCGGCGCCCCTTTCGTATACTGATTAAGGTTATCCCCAGCCATTGGGGCGTACTTACTCTGATTCCCTGTGTGTTCTGCGCCTATTTGATTTTCGTATCTTCCTGGCCAAACAGTTATCTGGAAAACTTTCCGCAGCGCATCTATGTTTACGCTGCCATCATTCCGCTGGTTTTTGTATATATTGCCGTATTTAAAAGCCTTGTGGCACAGTACAAAGCCCAAATGGAACTACAAAGCGCTACCCTGCTGACCATGCAGATCTCCGCTCTGAAAGAAAAATTACAGAAGGTGAAAGAGGTAGAGGAAGACATCCGCATCCAGCGCCATGACCTACGTCATCAATTTCAGACTGTCACAGAACTGGTATCCCGCGGAGATCAAACCGCTGCTCTGGATTTTCTGGATGCTGCCCAGAAACGGCTGGATGAGCATCAGGCAATCCGCTGGTGCCACCCGCCGATATTAGACGCCGTGTTTTCCTCTTACTTTGATCAGGCCAAAAGTCAGGGGATCCCGGTAGAGTCCAAGATCTCCCTACCAGATGTCCTGCCGGTGGATGAGGGCGAACTCGCCATCGTTCTGGCCAACGCACTGGAAAATGCCATTCATGCAAATCTGAAATTGCCGGCAGCCCATCGAATGATCCGCTGCAAAATGATGGGAACTCCCAGCATCATGTTAGAAATTTCCAATCCCTATATCAGCTCGTGCTCTTTTGATCATGACGGCCTGCCGGTTGCGCGGCAGGAAGGGCATGGTCTGGGCGTGCAATCCATCTCTGCTTTCTGCCGGAAAAACGGAGCCGTCTGCCAGTTTGACCTGGCAGATGGCTGGTTCCGGTTAAGACTGGTATTATAAAACTGAAAAGCAAAGCGGTTCCTACGGTATGGGTAGGAACCGCTTTTTCGTCTCCTTTCCACGAGGATGTCATCCTTGCAAGAACGACGCCATATATTTTAAACGAAATCCCTTGAGACAGGAGTTCGTCAACATGGCAAAACCATACGCTTCTCTGGAACGCATTGACAACAACCGCCCCATCACTCCGGAAACAGATCATAAATTCCTGTATCGCTTGCAAAGTGGTCTGCTGTTGGCCCTCAAAGAGAACGAACGGCTGAGCGAACCGCAGTATCGGTATGCGCAGGAGCAATTGGACCGGCAACGCCGGGAACAAATCAAAAAGCTTCCGCAGAAGGGAGTCCGTCCATGATGCGAGTGGCCGGCTATTGCCGGGTTTCGACCGATCAGGAAGATCAGGCCAACTCTTTTGAATCCCAGCAGCGCTATTTTCAGGAATATATTGCCGCAAATCCGGACTGGGAGCTCTATGCGATCTACGCCGACGAAGGCATTTCAGGTACCAGCACCAAAAGGCGTACCCAATTTCACCAGATGATTCACGATGCCCATGCGGGAAAGTTTCAACTGATCCTGACCAAAGAGGTCAGCCGTTTTTCCCGCAATATCGTCGATACGCTCAGCTACACCCGCGAACTCAAACGGATTGGCGTTGCGGTGGAGTTTGTGACCGACCACATCAATACCATGGACAGCGACGGTGAACTGCGCCTATCCATCATGGCCACCCTGGCCCAGGACGAAAGCCGCAGGACCTCAAACCGCGTGGTTTGGGGACAGACCCGGCAGATGGAAAAGGGTGTAGTCTTTGGACGTTCCATGCTGGGCTATGATGTCGTGAACGGCAAACTCATCCTGGAACCGAACGGCGCAGAGCTTGTCCGTCTGATTTTCCGGAAATATGCGGTGGAGCAAGTCGGCACCTCGGAAATCGCCCGTTTCCTGACCCGCGAAGGATACCGTACCTACCGCGGCAGCAAATGGAACGCCCATGCCATCCTCAAGATTTTGAAGAATGAAAAGTATGTAGGCGATTTGGTGCAGAAGAAAACCTATACCCCGGATTATCTGACCCATGAAAAGCGCGCCAACCATGGACAGGTGCCGCTGATCTGCATAGAAAACCATCACGAACCCATCATCAGTCGGGATATTTGGGATCTGGCCCAGGCGCGCATGCAGCAAAACAACAAACACCGAACCGGGCAAAACGGTCATTCCAACCGCTATGTATTCTCGGGAAAAATCAAATGCGCCCTATGTGGTGCCAGCTTTGTGGGCCGCATCCGAACTTTAAAGGATGGCACAAAGGTCCGCCGGTGGAGCTGCGGCACCGTGGTCCATGAGGGCAAGACCGGCTGCAAAATCGGCAGACTTGTCCGGGACGATGACGCGATGCACATGCTGAAAATAGCGGTCAAAAACCTTCCGCTCGATACCGTGTCGATAGTTCATACTGTGACCGTGCTGGCGTTGGATGCCATCCGGTTCACCGAAAGAAACGCAAAAGACGAGCCAGAGCAGCTGCGATTGGAACTGGAGCGCCTCGCGCACAAAAAGGCAGCCGTGATGGATTGCTATTTTTCCGGCGACATCCCTAAAGAGGATATGCTGGCGATGAAAAGGCGGTACGAAATGCAGGCGGAATCCTTTGCAGCGCGACTGGAAAAAGCGGCATCCAACAAGCAGCATGATAGTATGGAGCAGCTGAAAGAGACCATCCAGGCAGAAGTGACCGCCCTTTTAAACTTTGACGCCGAGAGCGACGTGCTGTGCAAGATGGTACTCAAACGCCTCACTGTGTTCCCCGACCGACATATGGAACTGCATCTCAATGGCCTGCCGCAGGTATTTCGGTTCCAATGAATAAAGCCGCCCCGGGTCTTCCGGGACGGCTTTTCGTTATGCGCTTTTGCAGGTGTCATGATGACCCTTCGGTACCGATGTCGGTCAGAATCCCCTTGCACTCCTTATAGGGCATTGTATATCGCTGGTTGAGATACCGGGTGGCAGCGCTCAGTTCGCCATCCGGGCCGCCAAGCTGGGTCAAGATCAGTTTCGCGGTCGCCGGGTCCGGATTTTTGATCTTTACCGGATATTGCAGTTTTTTTTCATAATCCCACATCAGTTATCCGCTCCTTCCCACGGCCAGGGATCGTCGATCCAGCGCCAGTGCATGGTATCTTGTGCATGCTTCATGGTCAGCGGCCCGAACTTGGCTTCGTAATCGGCCACCGCCTGATCATACATCTTTGTTACTTTGTTGTGGTAGGCGAGTGCAGCGGCATCCTTGGGATGGCCGTCTAAAAATAGCGCCGAATCCACCAGGGCGAAATCATACATCCGCACCTTTTGCAGCAACGTTTCCCGTTCGGTCATCGCGGCAGCGCCTCCTCTCCTAAAAACGGTTTGTCAAGCGAGGGGAAAATGGTACCGCGCTTTAGCGCGACATCAAAAGCATACGGGGTCTCCCATGCCTGCCGCGGTACAAACGCCATGCCCAGCGATAAAAGATTGGGGTCAATGCTGTCGCTGGGCAGTTGGGTGCCGTTATCCGGGGTCTGGGTCCCGTCATCGGGCGTTACCTCGGGCGTGGGCAATTCTTCCGGGCCGGGATCGGGCGAAACCGTCACGTTATCGCCGCCATCCGGCCAGGGCAAAGTCGGGTCCTCTTCCCCACAGATCGGGGTGAGGTTCTTTTTTTTCAGCTCCATCCGCAGAAAATCTCCTTTTGAAAGCATTCGGCGGTCCTCCGCCGTACCCCATCCTATGCAGCCCCGGAAAACCGGGTTCCCCGCCCGGATGCAGACCCAAAGAATTTTGTGTGAAAAACAAAGACAAGTGTGCTATACTAAGTAAAGAACAGAAATAGGGAGGTTGCTCCAAATGTTGGATACCATTCGTTCCCAGTCCGCAGCTGCCATGCAGGCACTTGTCCAAGACGCCAAACTGATTCCCGGTGAGATCGTGGTGGTCGGTTGTTCCTCGAGCGAGGTCGGCGGCCATAAGATCGGCACCGATTCCAGCCCCGAGGTCGCTCGGGCCATTGTGGAAGGCATGCTACCCATTTTGCAGCGCGAAGGCCTGTATCTGGCCGCCCAATGCTGCGAACATCTGGGACGTGCACTCATTATAGAATATGACGCGGCCATGCGCTATGGACTTGCGCCGGTCAACGTCATCCCGCAGCCCAAGGCAGGCGGCTCGTTTGCCACGGCTGCCTATCAGGCATTCCGGCATCCGGTCGCGGTGGAATCGCTGCACGCGCAGGCGGCCGCTGGCCTGGATATTGGCGGCACCCTGATCGGCATGCACCTGCGTCCGGTAGCTGTACCGCTGCGCCTGCCCATGCGCCAGCTGGGCGATGCTATTTTGCTGGCCGCGCGTACCCGCCCCAAATTTGTCGGCGGCAGCCGTGCTGTCTATGACAGCAACTTGCTGTAATCCCCCCAAAAGGAGAATTTTATGACCATCAAAGCCGTTTTATTTGACCTTGACGACACCCTTTACGGTGATTTTGCAACTTGTGACCGGTTGGGCCTGCAAGCGGCCGGCCGCTATGTGGCCCAGGCCGCTGGGCTGGATGCCAGCCAGGCTGCCGAAGCCATGCACCGCGGCCGTCTGATGCTGCGCGATACCTGTAAAGATGAGCCGGAAAGCCATGACCGTGTTTTATTTGCCAAATGGGGCTTGGAATCGATGGGCGTCAACCCCATCCCCTATGCCGAAGGCATGCACGCGGCCTATTGGGAAACGGTACTTCATACCATGGAGCGGCGCGAAGGAGTATTCGAACTGCTCACCCGGCTGAAAGAAGCCAACATCCCGGTCGGCATTTGCACCAATATGCTGGCCGACATTCAAATCCGTAAATTGTGCCTGCTGGGCTTGGCCGACATCTGCGGCACGCTCATTACCAGCGAAGAAGCCGGACTGGACAAGCCGCATGCGCCCATCTTCCAGTTGGCGGTGAAGCGGCTGGGTGTCCCAGCGCAGGAAACTCTGATGGTAGGCGATAATTTTAACCACGACGTTCGAGGCGCACTTGCTGCCGGGTTGCAGGCCATGTGGCTCAATGTACACGGTCAGCCCGTGCCGGTTGCCGATACCCCGGCCTATATTGCTTCGGATTTCCCGGATGCCGCCCGGCAAATCCTCCGTTTGTGTGACCTTCCGACCCAATAAATCTTAGGAGATGATATCCCATGCACTTTCAGCTCACCCCCAAAGGCGTGTGTTCCCGCCGCATTTCGTTTGATTTGGACGGCAATGTCCTGCATAATGTAGAATTCCAGGGCGGTTGCCCCGGCAATCTGCAAGCGCTCAGCCGGGTTGTGGACGGTATGACCGTCGAACAGATCGAAGGCCTGTTCAAGGGCATCGACTGCGGCGGCCGCGGCACATCCTGCTCCGATCAGCTTGCCACGCTTGTGCGGCGCGCCTACGAGGAACAAGCCGGCCAATAAGGAGGGATCGTGTTGAAAAGCATTCTTTTTTTCGGAGATTCCAACACATGGGGCTTTGATCCGCGCACTGGCGGACGGTATGCCCCCGAGATCCGCTACACCGGACGGCTGCGCAGTCTGCTGCCCGACCAGTATGAGATCATTGAAAGCGGACTCAACGGTCGTACCACAGCCTATGATGATGGATTTGATGGATACAGCAGCGGTTCCAAAGCGCTGCCCATCCTGCTCAAGACCCACGACCCGATCGATCTGGTCGTGCTCATGCTGGGCACCAATGACCTAAAGGACCGTCTGGGCTTGACGGTCGATGATGTCGCCAAGGGCATGCGACGGCTGATCCACATCGTACACAGCCCCGGCATGTGGAACCTACGTCATGCGCCGGCGGTGCTGGTCGTAGCGCCCATGCTGCTCAATGAGCACACGCTGCTCACCTCGCCTTTTGGAGAAGTGTTCAGCGCCCGCTCGGTGGAGCGTTCCCGCAAATTGGGACATGCTTACGAAACCCTCTGTGCCGATGAAAGCATCCGCTGCTGCTGTTTTGATGCCGGGCAACTCGGCCCGGTGACTTCCTGCGACGGTGTCCATATGAGCCCGGACGATCACCGGCGTTTGGCCGATGCGCTGGCGTCCATCTTGTCGGCAATTCTCGGCAATTAAATTGCTTCCAAAGACGAAACGGAAAACCGTTTCGTCTTTTTTTCTCGCTTTTGAGGCAGAACGCATAGGCTGAACCGAATCATTCGAAGGAGGTTCTGCATATGAAATTCTTTTCTGCCCTGCGCACCCGATTGTCCGGCATGCCTGCCGTCGACCGCAGTCTGCTGATCTTTATGGTCATTCTACTGGCGCAGTCGGCCTATGGGTTCTTCTTCCAAGCGGTCGGACAAGCGGCCAGCGACATTGATGTCATTGTGCGCACGTCTGCGGCTGCCATCTTTGGTTATTTCCTCAGTGCCAATTTTGCTTCTTGCACGGCGTCTGCTCCCCAGACACCAGTGTCCACGTCTGCGCATATACTGCCAACGGCGGACAACGAAAACAACCGCGTGATGCTGAAACATCCCATCGGGTTCGGCGAACACGAATCCAATCTGGAATCCGGCGGCGCGCAGTCGGACGGAGGGAACGAAGCCGCTGCAACCTGCAGCCTGCAAATCGCGGTCGCCACCGGCATCGGTCTGTTTTGCCTTTTGGCACTGATCCTGCTGCGCAATGCTTCGCAATGGTTCCCGTCCCTGGCCGAATCGGATGCTATTGCGGCAACCATTGTGCAATTCCGCGACTTTGTATCCGGCTGTGTCGGCTTTTTGATCGGCTGTCCCTCCCGTGCGTCCCGCCAGACCCCATAATTTCATTCGGAGGTTTGTCAAATGCCTGACATCAAACAAGATCTGCTCGGTCTGCAGTACAGCGAAAACTTTCAGATTCAAGGGATGGAAGAGGCCAATATTGACCTGGAACTCCCCCCTGCCTCTGCGACCTCTGCCACGGTCTATGGTACCGTCACCGATGGGACCGATCCCATTGCGGACGCGACCGTCAAACTGTTCGACAAATCCGGTATGCCGTATAAACACACGCTGACCGATGAAACCGGTGCGTTTTCCATCTCCGGCATCCCGGCAGGCACGTACAGCCTGGGTGCGGTCAAGGATGGGTACCGCCTGAGCGATGCAGCCGGTGTGACGCTTTCGGAAAGTGCCACCACGCAGATCAACCTGCTTTGTACGGCGGATACCACCCTGTCCCTTGGTGCGATCGCTGGTATTTTGACGGCCGTTGACCTGGAGGGTGTTTCCAAGCCGCTGGCCGGTGCAAAAATCACCCTGCGCAACAGCGCCAACATCGAGGTTGCCACCACCTATACGGCCGATGACGGCGAATTTGCCTTCTATGATGTTGCCGACGGGGTGTATACCCTGCTGTCCTCTGCCGATGGCTACCGTTCGGTATCGTCCATGACTGCGACCATCCTGGGCGGCTCGATCGTCAACCTGACCATGTCCATGATCGTTGACACGCGCACCTATAACGGCACGGTCAGCGGTATCATCCGCAATCAGGCCGGTCAGGTTGTCGCTGGATGCTTTGTTGGCCTGTATCAGGTCACCAAAGAAGGCGCGGAAGTGCTGGTATCCATCACCAAGACCAACGCAGAGGGAAAGTATCTGTTCGGCGGTGTCACCGGCGGCCAGTATCTGGTCAAGGCAAAGCTCAACCGATAAACCCAGGGCTTTGGTTTAGCCGCCGTTTCTGCCTGGCACCGGGGCAAGAAGCCAATGTCTCGCTTTGTCTGCATTCCAAGGATTGCAGTGTGCAGGTCCAGGTAACGGACTTTCAGCCGCTGGACCAAGTCATCCTGCGCCTGGGCTGCCGACGGGGATTTTGGGCCAAAACGCTGCTCTGCCAGGGGAAATCGCTGTTTTGTGACCTATGTCCGGGCGCTTATCTGTTAACGCTCCGGCGACAGAGGCAGCAGCTTCAAATTCTGCTGCACCTGCTGCCCGGCAGGCATATCGCCCTGCACTGTGTGTTCCAAACGGGCTGCATCTGCTGGCAGCCCCTTGCATCTCCCCCATCTTCGTAACAGGAAAACAGCCGGCGCTGCATGCAGCGCCGGCTGTCTTTTTAAAGGGATAACTGTCCGTTTTTCACGGCCGGGGTACCGGCCTGACGGTCATGAATCTGGCGCGCCCAGTAGACCACCGGGGTATCGGCCAGAGAGGTTACAATGAAAATAATGTAGCTCGACCAGGCAATGGATACCAGCGTCGGCACATCATAGGTGCCCCAAAAGGCAAATGCGGTGAACAGAACGGCATTTAAAAGCTGGGACAGCAGGGTCGAACCATTGTTACGCAGCCACAAGAAGCGTCGGCTATCGCCAAACCGCTTGGTTGTCAGCCGCCACCAGAAATGATACATCCACACATCAAAAATCTGGGCGATCGCATACACGGCCAGGGAGGCAATCATCATCCGCGGGGTATTGGAAAAGACCTGCGCAAATGCCGGATAGACCTGATCGTTTGCACTGACCTGATATTGCAGCCAGGACTGCGACACCAGAATGAACAGCACCGAAGTGGCAATGCCGACATAGACCGCCTTTTGCGCGGCGGCTTTGCCCTCGGTTTCCGACAGGATGTCGGTGACCAGGAAAGTCGTCGCAAACAGGATATTACCCAGCGTCATTTCCATTCCAAAGGCATCCACCAGCAGCATGACTTCAATATTGGCTGCAATGGTGGCAAACACGGTAAACCCATACATCCCGGCGCGGCCAAACAGCCGGTACCAAAACAGTACCGCACCATACAGCACCACCAAGGATACAATCAGAATAATTTCGTTTCGCATGATGTTCCTCCTTTAACCGACCCCAAAATCGGTGTTTTCCAGCAAAATATCCACCCGGGGATCGTCCCGGTACTGCGGGTAGATTTTCTGGATAAAGATGTCCCGAACGGCGGCATCCGGCCGAATGGGCGTGGTGTTTTCCACCATCAGATTGACGCACACCCGCTCGAAATGAGCCAGTCCGGTTTGGATATCGTGCTGCATGGACTCCTCGGTCTGTCCGGTCAGGCCAAACAGCAGACAGCATTCGTCAAAAGGTGCAGCAATCACCGCCGGGTCACTTTCCCCTATGCCCTTGTGCAGCACATTCTCTCGAAACGCGCGGTCAAAGGTCTCCACCCCGGTTTTAACTTTCACCTGGACGCCTACCTGGGCAAACCGCTCCCGCAAGGCCGGCAGCACCCGCCGGTGCATCCAATGGCATTCAAAATGCAGAATGCGGATGTCCTTGTCCCGGCAGACCTGCTCAATGCGGTCGATGGTTTTGGCATCCAGTTCGGGGAACGACCCCGAATTGATGACTTCCAGATGGTGATAGCACCCGGTCACCTGCTCCAAAGCCTGGACATTGAGCGCATAATTGCTTTCCGCGTCGCTGCTGCCGTCGGTATGATAGTCGCAAAAGGCGCAGCGCAGCCACTGGCAGCCCAGCCCGCGCAGCAACACGATCTCCCGTGGATTTTTGTCCTCAATCACCGCATAACGCACCATGATGGATTCTCCTTTTCGGCAAATAAAAAAGTGCCTTCCGTTTAGAACGCACCATCAAAAAGCCCATGACCTCCGCACAGGATGCCCCGGCGGCGCATGGATGTCCTAGTTTTGTTTAGAGACAGGATGGTTACGAACTGTCTTATCCAATTTTACCGACACTCAGTATACCACACCCATTGCACAAACGCAAGAAAAAAACACCGGAAATTTTTCCGGTGCTTTGTCGGTTCACGCGCTGGTATGCTCCTGCCGCCGTCTTTGCAGGTCCTGTTCGACCAGCATCAGCCCCTGCTCATACCGTTCGATTTTATCGTTGAGGCGGTCGAGCGACGCCTGCATTTCTTCCATCCGCTCGATGAGCTGGGCGCGCTGCTCGATGAGGATGGCTTTGCGCGCATCCACCGTCGCATCCCCTTGCTGGAACAGGGCAACATATTCGATCAGGGCTTCGATCTGCACCCCGGCCTTGCGCATGCACTTCATCAGCTCGATCCACCGGCAAGACTCCTCATCATAGTCGCGGATGCCGCTTTTGTTGCGCGGTACGGGCGGAATCAGTCCGATCCGTTCATAATATCGCAGTGTATCGGCAGAAATGTCATATTGCTTGCTCACCTGTGCAATGGTCATGCCGGTCCCCTCCTCTGTTTTTGCCATTGTAACACTTGAAGTGGGCTCCAAGTCAAGACCAAAATACGCGGTCGCTGCATTTCGTGCGCATTGCCTGTCGTTTCGTGCGGAGCCGGTTGATTTTTGAAGGTCCGTGCTTTATGCTGGATTTGTCCAAACGATACAGCACAGAATACGGCAATCCGAATCGTTGCGGTTTCCTTACCTTTTCTTTTGTCTGGACGCCCGTAATGGCAGATGCGGGTCGCACAGACCTCTCCTTTTGCTGTATATTCTGGGAACAAAAAGCCCCACGGTTTTCGTGGGGCTTTTTGTTATTGTACTGCCTGCAGCCCTTGCTGCAAGTCGGCCAGAATATCTGCAATGTGTTCGGTGCCGATCGACAGGCGGATGGTCGTCGGCGTGATGCCGCAGGCACGCAGTTCGTGCTCTTCCATCTGGGAATGGGTGGTCGACGCCGGATGGATGACCAGGCTCTTGACATCGGCCACATTGGCCAGTAGCGAAAACAGCTCGAGCGATTCGGTAAACCGCCGTGCCTGGTCGGCGCTGCCCCGCAATTCAAAGGTGAAGATCGAACCGCCGCCGTTGGGATAATACCGGTCATACAGTTCCCGCTGCCGTCCGGTTTCCAGCGACGGATGATGCACCCGCTCGACCATGGGATGATCTTTCAGGAAATCCACGACTTTTTGCGCATTCTCCACATGTCGCTCCATGCGCAGCGGCAAGGTTTCCAGGCCTTGCAGCAGCAGGAACGCATGGAAGGGCGACAGGCAGGCGCCCTGGTCACGCAGCAGGGTCGTGCGTGCCTTGACGATGTAGGCCTGCGCGCCGCATGCCTCGGTAAAGACCACACCGTGATACGAACGATTGGGCGTCGACAGGCCGGGGAACTTATCGCTTGCGCCCCAGTCAAAATGTCCACCGTCTACGATCACGCCGCCCAGCACGGTGCCGTGACCGCCGATGAACTTGGTCGCCGAATGTACCACGATGTCTGCCCCGTGTTCCAGCGGCCGGAACAGGTAGGGGGATGCAAAAGTATTGTCTACGATCACCGGAATCTGGTGCTGGTGTGCGATAGCTGCCACAGCCTCCAAATCAATAATATCGCAGTTCGGATTGCCGAGCGATTCCACAAAGATCGCCTTGGTTTGCGGAGTGATGGCGCGGGCAAAATTCTCCGGGTCGGAAGCATCCACAAAGGTGGTGGTGATGCCTGATTCGGGCAGGGTATTGGCAAACAGATTATAGGTCCCGCCATAGATGCTCGCCGAGGACACGATGTGATCGCCCACGCCTGCAATATTGCGCACCGCATAATCAATCGCCGCCGAACCGGACGCCGTAGCCAGCGCCCCGACGCCGCCTTCCAGCGCCGCCATGCGCTTTTCAAACACTTCGACGGTGGGGTTGGTCAGCCGGGAATAAATATTGCCGCCTTCTTCGAGCGCAAAGCGCGCAGCGGCCTGGGCCGCGTCATCAAAAACATATGAACTGGTTGCATAAATGGGGACGGCCCGTGCACCGGTCGCGGGGTCGGGGGTCTCCTGCCCTGCATGCAGGGCTAAGGTTTCAAAACGATAATTCTTCATAAAATGCCATTTCCTTTCTGTTGTCAATGTGTTGGGCAATCGTCCCTTCACATTCGCCCGTTTCGGAAATTGGCACGCAGGAGAAGAGTAAAATAAAATTGCATCCATTTTCCTACCTTTCCAATAGGATATTTGGAATTATAACATTTCTCCTCTGTATTGTCAACCGCTTGATCCAGTGATTTTCCGGAATGTACACGCTTTTTACACCAAATCTTCAAACTTACCCGGTATACTTGGAAACAAATGAGATTTTTTAGGAAAGGCTGAGGCACCGTGAAAACTACATTCCCGCCCTTGCGCAGAGTTGCTGCCGTTTTGCTCTGCCTGCTTTTGATTGTCCCACAAACCGCCGCATTTGCCGCCCAGACCCAAACTGCATACGCAGATAGTCTGTATAAGCTGGGCGTATTCTACGGCACAGAAAACGGCTATGAACTGGACCGCGCACTCACCCGTGCGGAGGGCGTCGCCCTTCTGGTGCGCATGTTGGGTGCGGAAGAAGAAGCCCAGCAGATGTCCGGTACCCAGACGCCTTTTACCGATGTGCCCGATTGGGCGTCCGGTTATGTCGCCTATGCCTATGAAAATGGGCTTGTCGCCGGCATTGGGGACACCATGTTCGGGTCGGAAATGGCGATGACCATGCAGATGTATACCGTCCTGATGCTGCGTGCACTGGGCTACACCGAAGCCGATGGAGATTTCACCTATGTGCAAGCGCTCTCGTTTGCCCAATCGATTGGTCTGCTGGATGAACAGACGGTGGAAGACATGACTTCGAGCACATTCACCCGCGGGGATGCCGCCGAGCTGACCTATTACACGCTGCGCTTTCCCGTAGACGGAAGCAGCGTCCTGCTGGTCGAACAGCTGGCTGGCAGCGGCAAGCTGGATGCCACCGCAGCCAGCCAGTTTTTAGCCACTGTCGTGTCCGAACAATCGAAGACCGAACTCTCCCTTTCGGAAATCGCTGCCAAAAAGGAAAGTGTGGTTCTGCTGGAAGGCCCCACCTCCGAGGGAGTTGCTCAGGGCAGCGGCGTAATCCTTTCCTCCGATGGGCTGATCGTCACCAACTATCATGTCATCGACGGTATGCAGTCCATGACCGTCACCTTTGACGATGGCTCGGTTTATGACGGCACGGTCTATGTAGAGGACACCTCGGAATCTCTGGATTTGGCGCTGCTGCGCATCAACCGCACCGATCTGACGCCGGTCACCATTGGTGACTCCACGTCGCTGGCCGTTGGGGATACGGTCGTCGCCATCGGCAGCCCCTATGGTCTGCAAAATACCGTTTCCGAAGGCATTATCTCGTCCATTCGGGACAATGAATTGCAGATTACGGCTGCCATCAGTTCGGGCAGCTCAGGCGGCGCGCTGTTTAACGCGCAGGGAGAACTGATCGGCGTGACCTATGCCGGTATCACGGCTGGACAGAATCTGGGGTTTGCCATCCCCATCCATGCACTGGAGGAGCTGACCGACCGCAACCACCAAACCCTGGCCGATTTTTATGCGGAAAACAGCGCCGTATCCGCACCTTCCGGCCTGCGCCTTGTACAGTCATCGGGCAATACGTTGTATCTGCAATGGGATGCCGTAGACAATGCAGACTATTATCTGCTCTATTATCGCACGGGCTCCAATCAAGATTATACCCTTTGTTCGGATTTTGGCTCCCCGCATCGCTTCCAGCACAGCAGCCCCTATTCGGCCGCTTTGACCATCCGCAGCGGTGTTTCCTATGAATTTGCTGTGACAGCCGTATGCGATGGTGTGGAATCGGAAAAAAGTGCCGTTTTGAAAGCTTCTGTATAAAAATAAACCGGGTGATTTGCAGCAAATCACCCGGTTTTATTTAGTCTTTGGGGTCCAATCCCTTTCGGAACAGTTCCATCATCGTATGGGTCAAATCCAGCGGATTGGGGGTTTCCGGCACATCTTCCCGACGCACCCAAACGCCTTCCTTGAGTTCTTGCCGGTCGAGCGTAATGGTATCATCCCCATCCAGATCGGCCCAGAATCCCAACATCAGGGTACCCGAAAAGCCCCATGGCTGGTTGCCATGGTACCGCAGATTCTTGATTTTAAGACCGACTTCTTCCATAGCCTCCCGGTGCACAGTATCTTCCATGGTTTCGCCGATCTCGATGAATCCTGCAATGAGCGCATACCGCGGCGTTGCCCGGTCGGCGTATTTGGTCAGGACAATGCGGTCGCCATCGCGAATCGCCACGACAATCGCCGGCGCAATGGTCGGATACACAATGGCATTGCAGACCGGGCATCGCATGGCGCGCTCTTTTTCATCGCGTTGATTGGGCGTACCGCAACAGCCGCAAAACTGGTTGGCACGGTACCACCGGTACAGATGCAGAGCCGTTGCCCCAGCCAGTGCCATATAAGGGCCTTCCATGGTTCGGCAGGCTTCCACCCGGTCCATCTCCAAGCCGCCGCGTACCGCGTCCGTGACTTCCCACAACAGGAAGAACGCCGTATCATCGATCGAAAATAAGTACACCAAATCCTCATCCGAAACGCCCAACTTGCGCATCCGGGTCACGGTTGGATAACGTCCCCCATCAAGCAGCGCGCCGCGGCCATCGAATACGGTCACCAGGTCGGTTTCCCGCGGTTTGGGGTTTTGAAACTCATTGTGATACACATGCGGTGCAATTTCTTGCAGCATCTTTTGTCCACCGTCCTATCTTTCTAGAATTCCACCGGAAATTATTATACTGCATGTCGATTTTGCCTGTCAAATCATGTGCACACGAATACAGCAATCCCTCGATACTTGATTTCCGGGGCAGATTTTGTATAATAAAAGCATGGTTACGAAATGAGAAGGACTGATCCCATGTCGAATCCCTCTACAACACAATTATTGGATATTTTGTCCCATTGCGCGCTTGGCGCGGTTTTGTTGGAATCCAACAGCCGCATTCTTGAAGCCAATGCAGCAGCCGATCGCCTACTACATGGCGACGGTGAATTGGTGGGCAAATACCTGCGCGAGATCGCTCCCATCCTGTGTGAGGAGCCCCAGGAAAAAGTCTATGAGCGCATTGCCTTTGGTGAATACCTTGTACGGTACTCGGTCCCGGAACTGCAAGCCATGGTGCCGCCTCATACCCAGCTCGTGGTCTTCCGAGATGCTTCCAACGA
Organism: Intestinibacillus sp. Marseille-P6563; assembly: GCF_900604335.1. Lineage (NCBI taxonomy): Bacteria > Bacillati > Bacillota > Clostridia > Eubacteriales > Butyricicoccaceae > Intestinibacillus > Intestinibacillus sp. Marseille-P6563. The sequence goes on from NZ_UWOD01000001.1 coordinate 797,487, forward strand.
CGCTTGCCATGATATGCTGCTGCATGTGCTCGATCAGATCAGCGAAGCCATTGTGCTTTGCGACTGTGAAAGCCGTATCTGGCTACTCAATCATGCGGCCATCCGTTTGGACTCCATGGTCACCGAAGACGTACGCGGCGAGACCATCGATGATGTCTATTGCATGCTTGACGGCAGCAAAGCCGCCGTGCCGCGCGTCATCCAGGAACGGCGGCCGCTTGTGAATATGCGGCAATATTATGGCACGCGATATGGCAAACATATCGATGTTGTATCCAGCGCCTTTCCCGTTGTGCAGAATGGGCAGGTCTTGGGCGGCTTCAGCATGCTCAAAGACTGGAGCGAAATCGATAAACTGAACAAGAAAATCATCGACCTGCAAGCCGAACTGCTGGAAAGCCATGCATCTCACAAACCCCAAGTCAAAAGTGCGCTTGCAGCCCGCTATACCTTTTCCGATATCATCTCCATCAGCCCCATCATGAGCGGGGTAGTCGCACAGTGCAAACAGGTCGCCAAAACCGATTCATCGGTCATGATTTACGGCGAAACCGGAACCGGCAAAGAACTGTTTGCCCAAAGCATTCACAATGCCAGCCGCCGTGCAAAAGGTCCTTTTTTGGCCATCAACTGTGCCGCCATTCCGGAAAATTTGCTGGAAAGCCTGTTGTTTGGCACCGAACGCGGTGCCTATACCGGAGCTGAACGCCGTCCCGGCCTGTTTGAGCAGGCCAATGGTGGTACCTTACTGCTCGATGAAATCAATTCCATGCACATCAACCTGCAATCTAAATTGCTGCGCGTGCTGCAAGACGGAGTCATCCGGCGAGTCGGCGGCTCATCCGAAATCCATGTGGATGTGTGGGTCCTGTCCAATACCAACATGCCGCCCTATCAGGCCATGGAAGAAAACCGGCTACGGCGCGACTTATTTTACCGCCTAGGTGTGGTCAATATCAATGTACCTCCCCTGCGCGACCGCAAAGAAGATATTCTGCTGCTGGCCAAGCATTTTATTATGCAGTGCAACAAGAAACTTGCGCGTACGGTAAGCACCATTGACGCCGCCACACTGGAAATCTTCCAAGCCTATGACTGGCCCGGCAATGTGCGGGAGTTGCAGCACGCCATCGAACATGCCATGAATGTCCTGCCTGACGCCTCTTCCTCGATCTCCCCGCAAGATCTGCCAGCACACATCAACGTGCAGCTGCCTGCAGCGCCGGCAGACGATTCTTTCCAGACCACCGTCCATAGCTTTGAACGCAGCACCCTGTGCAAAGTGTTGCAGGAAACCGGCGGAAACATCACACAATCGGCCCGCATCCTGAAAATGAGCCGTCAAAATTTGCAATATCATATCAAGCGGCATCAAATCGACGTTGCCGCATTGCTTCATAAGCCTCCCAAAATGTGACGTACCGGGGCATATGCAAAAAAAATTTGCATATGCCCTGGTCTTTTTCTTTCGAAATACTTCTGTGTTGGAGAAAAACACTGGAATTCTTTCCGTCTATACGGGTCCCATTCATCTTTGCAGTCCTCTTTGCATCTGGTGCCTATTTTCTTTGCATGTTGGTTTTTAGAACCGCCAATTTTCTTTGCTCTTGTAGAAGTATATACACGGCCCGACGTTTTTTTACAAAAGAATCGCTTTCCATGTCATGCGGTTTCCTTGTTAAAGCTATACAGTTTTTGTTTCCTATTTTTATATAAATCCACCATTCTCACATGACTTTTTGCCTTTTTTGACGGCTCTGCACATTTTGGCATGCCTTTTGCTTCTCTTGTAAGTATGAATTTCTTTCATAAGCGTATTTCGAGTATATGGAAAACAGTAGGAGGAAATGACATATGAGCAAAGAAAAAGTGCAAAAAATTCATGAAGCCACCCTGCGCATTCTGGAACATACCGGAGTCAAGTTCGTACATCCGGACGCGCAGAAAATTCTGCTGAAACATGGCGTTCCCATGAAAGACGATATTGCGTTTTTTAGCCCCGACATGGTGATGGAATGGGTGGGCAAAGCGCCCTCCAGCTTTTTATTCGAAGCCATCGATCCCAAAAATAATTTGACCATCGGTGACGGGCACTGGGCCCGCGGCGTTACCATCGTGACCAATCTGATCGACCGGGACGGTACCCAGCGCGACGCGACCATTGAAGACTATCTAAAGATTCAGAAACTTTACGAAGCAAACCCCAACATTGGGTTCAACGGCGGCATGACCGTTGATCCGGTCGGCATTCCGCCCGAGTGGAACGATCTTGTGCTCAATTATGCCTCGCTTTGCCACTCCACCAAGCCGTTGTATACCGCGGGCGGCAATTATGAAGAGATGGAAGCTGTCATCGAAATGACCCGCACCCGCTTTGGGTATTCGGAGGATGAATTGCGGCAGCACTGTGTGCTCGTTGGTCTGTCCAATCCAAACACACCCTTGCTTGCTACCGATGACATGACCGAAACCATCCTAACCTTTGGCAAATACCGTCAGCCGGTTGTGATCTGCTCGGCTGCTATGGCCGGCACCACGTCGCCGGTCACCATTGCCGGTACCATTACCGTGACCAACGCTGAGGTTTTGGCGGGCATCATCCTGGCCCAGATGGCCAATCCCGGTACTCCTGTCATCTATGGCACAGCTTCGACTGCTGCTGACTTGCGGTCATGTGCCATTGCCATTGGTGCGCCGGAGAGTGCGCTTTGCGTCAAATATGGCGCCGAACTGGCCAAATTCTATGGCGTACCCTCCCGCGGTGGCGGAACGCTGAGCGACGCCAACATTTTCAGCCCCCAATGTGGTTATGAAGGTGCGCTCACCTATTATGCTTCCCGCAAACATGGCATCAATCTGATGCTGCACTCGGCAGGTGTCATGAACGGTTATCTTTCCATGTCTTATGATAAGCTTTTGCTGGACTTTGACATTCAGGAACACATTGACCGCTATTTGGCAGACATCGACGTCAACGAAGATACGATTCCCGAGGAACTGATTCATGAAGTGGGTCCAGGCGGCGAATATCTGACCCAGGAACACACCTATGACTACATGCGGGAAGAACTGCTGACGCCCCATCTGGCTTCCCGTGGTTCCAAGTCGGACCCGCAGACATTCTATAAAAATGTGGATAAGCGCATGGAGCAACTTTTGGCCTCGTATCAGAAACCGGAGATCCCTGCCGATACCCTGGCCGCGATGCAGGCACTTTTGCGTAAACGCGGCATTAGCGAGGATGTGATTGCACGCTGCACCGTATAAGCACGACATCTGTACCGGATGTCAGCATGCATAGACCCATCCCTTTTCGCAGCCCATATCCAACACGATTTTTCGTGTTATGCTCGAAATGCTCTGAGACGGGAAAGCCGGGACCTTTTGGTCCCGGCTTTCCTGTTTTTTTGCAAGGCATTCCTCGAAGCGCAAAAAGAATAACCTTCTTGCTGCAAGGCAAAGAAGGTTATTCTTTTTCTTTGGAGAGAAAATGCTTTGTGTTCCCTTTGCTTTCCTGTTTTTTTAGGTTCATTTCTCCCCCAATTTCTTTGCGGATGAAAGAAAAATAAAAAATTTGGTTATCCGTGATTTTCGCAATCTTGCGAATGAATTTTCCAATCGTCTGCGGTATACTCAGTGTGCCGTTCGGGAAAGGAACTCTGGGATACACTCTGTCTGCGAAACTGGCGGGGCGATACCCCGACGACCTTGGTAAACCGTTGGGTAAAGTGATTCGGGTTATCGTAGCCGACTGCCTGCGCGATCTGCGTGATCGAATAGGACGTATCGGTCAGCAGCGATTGGGCTTCGCCGATGCGCCGCTGTAAGCGGTATTGCATAGGTGCATACCCGGTTTCCTCCCGGAACAGATGGGCGGCATAATAGGGACTGACGCGAAAGGCTGCTGCCAAATCCGAAAGCGTGAACGGTTCGGTATAATGAGCATCCAAGTAGGCACGCATGGCGCGCACGATCTCGGTACGGTCGGAACGGTCGACCGCAACCGCTACCCGCTCATGCAGCAGTCCCCGCACCATCGCCAGCAGACTGCACAGCAAGCCGTCGGTGATGCGGCTGATATCGGGCTGGCCGCTTTGTATCGCCTGTTCCATCCATTCCATCACCAGACGCAGCTTAGGGAAAGTTTCACCGCTGGGCACACAGACTTCACCTGGCGTGAGCGCCAGCCGTCCCGCGGCCTGTCCTTTGAGCTGTAAGCCCGCAATCCCGCAGCAAAACAGTTCCATACCTTCGGGTACGGCAGCCCGCTCATCATGCAGGGAATTTTGATTGTAAATGATAAAATCCCCAGGATGCGTATGGTAGGTATGGGCATCCACACAATGGATTCCTTCCCCTTTGCAGACCAGCACCAGTTCGGTCACGTTGGTATGCTGATGCATGGACCGCGACCGTCCATCGGCACGCAAAACCGAGTGTGCAAAATACGCCATGCGCGGCAGCACGCCGCCCTCGTATAGGTCGGACAGCTCGCCGTGATGGGGAATGGCATAAATCTGCATCATTGTGTCAACACCTCATTTCTCTCTCCATGGTACCAGATGCCCTGGCATCCAGCAAGAGAGCATTTTGAACAAGGAGTCTTTCCGCATGGAAAAATCAATCATTCGCACCTGCAAGCTGGGAGCCTTCTTCCTTTCCGCTTGCACCAATCTGCTCGCGCCGCTGCTGCTCGCCATCCGCGCCGAGTTTTCGCTGAACACGGCTATGAGCGGCGCGCTGCTCACCGCCTTTTTTGCCGGAAACTTTGCCTTGTGCTTTTTCAGTGGACGGCTGCTCAATCGGTTCAGCAAAGGACACTGCCTGTGCGTTGCGGTCACGATCATGACGCTGTCGTGCTTTGGGGTCGCCGTTTCGCCTTCGTTCCCTGTCCTTTGGGCCGGACTCTTTCTCATGGGCGCCTGCACGATTGTTATGCAGGTAGCAACCAATGCCATCGCCACCGGACTGGCTCAGCAAGGCGCGGCCTCCCATGTGGCTGGCATCACGGCCTTCAACGGTCTGGGCGCCTGCGCCGGTCTGTTGTTTGCCGGACAGTGCGTATCCCTGGGCTTTAGCTGGCGGATGGTCTATATTCTGTTTGGTTTGTGCTCGATCGTAGCGACGGTTTTGTGCTGGAAAACCAAGTTCATTCCCATGCCGCAGCAAGATGCTGGCCATTTCCGCGATCTGTATACCCTGGTCAGCGATCGTCGTATTTTGCCGTTTTTCCTGTGCCTGCTGCTGTATTCGGGTTCGGAAACCTCGATTTGCAACTGGCTGGTCACCTATGCCGTGGAAAACCGCGGATTTACGACCTTTGCTGGTTCCATCCTGACCGCGCTCATCTGGCTGTTCGTTTTCGTCGGCCGGATGGCCTGCTCGGAAGCCTCCAAGCGTGTGCCGGCCCGGTGGATCTTGTCTGGTCTGATGCCGGTCGCAGCCGTGACCACACTGCTCATCCCGCAGCTTTCGCAAATCGGCATTTGGGCGGCCGTTGTGGTGCTCGGGCTGGCACTGTCGGGTATCTGGCCCATGCTTGCCAGCGAACTGCTGCGCATTGGCGGCTATGACCAATCGGTCACGCTGTCGACGGCGTTCCTGTTCAGCTTTTGCGGCAATACGGTCATCCCGTATGGGATCGGCCAAATCGCTGAATTTCAGACCATGCCCATCGCCATCTTGTCTATTGGCGGCATCTTTGCCGGACTGTTCTTCTTCTTCCTGTTTGCTGCACACCGGCCTTGTGTACGGAAGGTCTCCAACCAGTCTGGTTCCTAACATCATTTCCCATTTCCGACATTTTGCATAAAATAGTTGCATTTTTCACCAAAAAATTGTATTCTTTAATTAGTCCTAGGGGAGGACAAATGAAAAAGAAGGTGAAAAAATGAAGAAAAGAGTGGTTTCCTGTTTTCTCATGGTTTGTGTGCTGCTCAGCGTATGCTTGCCCAGCGCTGGCGCGCTCGATGTGCGGGCAGCATCCTACTTTGTCATGGATGCGCAGACCGGAGAAGAATTACTTTCTGATGATGCGGACGTAGCCCGCGTCCCGGCCAGTATGACCAAGGTCATGACGGCTTACATCATCTATCAGGAGCTCGAAAAGGGCACTTTGACCATGGATACTCCGGTGCTCATCAGCCACAATGTAGCGGTCAAATCGCGGGATTCCAATTACCCCATGGCGGTTCCGCTGACCGAAGGCGCGACCTATACGGTCGAAACGCTGCTCAATCTCATCATGATCCCCTCGGCCAGTGCTTCGTGCATTGCGATGGCCGAGCACATCAGCGGTACCGAAGCTGCCTTTGTGCAGCGCATGAACGCCACTGCACGGGAACTGGGCGTCACGGCGACTTATTACAACTGCCATGGTGCGCAGCCCAATTATGTCACCGCACGTTCGCAGGCCAAGCTGACCAAGCGGTTTATCGACGATTATCCGGCGATTCTGGATATCACCAGCAAGAGCGGCTATTCCTTCAATGGCCGGTATTATAACAATACCAACCATCTGCTCAACACCATGGGCCCCTACGAAGGTTTGGACGGCTTCAAAACCGGTACCATCTCCGCCGCTGGATATTGTGTGACCACGACCGCAGAGCGCAATGGCCGCCGTGTCATTTCTGTCGTTCTCAAATCGACCAGCGATGCACAGCGCTTCCGCGATTCACGGCAGCTTTTGGATTATGGCTTTGCCGAGATCGCCCGGCGGGATGCCGCACGTGCATCCACCGTCATTCAGTTGACCGATACCCCTGCTTCGGTTCGTCCGTATGAACCCTTCCAGGTATCCGCACAGCTGACCGGCTTCTCGAACGCCTATGTTGCCAAGGCACAATGGTACGTCAACGGCACCGCCGTCAGCGGATTCGGCAATTCCTATTTCCAGGCACAGCCGAATAAGGTATCTACCCTGGATACCACGCTGTATGACATGTCACGCGATACCGTAGATGTTTCCTTTATTTTGACCATGTTTGACGGCACCGAAAAGCGCGCCGATCTTTCCATCCCGGTCGAGCAGCAGCCGCTGGAATATCAGGGCAGCCTGAATATTCGCAGCGCCCAAGTGTATCCCGGTAAGGAACTGACCGTCACCGCCGACCTGTCCGGTGCAAACGACATTGCATCCGTTTCGCTCCCTGCCCGCTGGCAGTGGGATGGACAGGACATCACCGGCGCTGTCAATCCAGCATTCCAAATTACGAATGACCAGGCGCACAGTACCTATACCCTCCGCATTCCTGCGGATGCGCAGCCTGGCCAGCACGAGATCCGCTTTGTTGTCGGCGATGAATCGCTGACCGGCGTCGTGCCTTGTGTGCTTTCGGCTGTGGTCGAAGTCGTTGCCCCGGAACCGCAGGTAGAAGAAGTTCCGGATACTGACAGCGAACCCACGTCCGAAGACAATGAATCCGTTCCCCCAACCGAAACACCGGAGGAATAAAAAGAAATCGCCCATACCGAGAATGGACTGCCCCAGATTGTGCGGACAGTATAAAAAAGAGCCCTGGTAGGAAAGATTGAGTTTTAAGTGGAGAGGCGTCGCGTAAGCGGCGCTTCTCCAGTCTTTAGCTGGATGCGCTCATGGTTGTAAAAGTAGATGTAGCGGTCAATCATTTCATTGGCTTGCGAGAAGGTAGCCGGTTTGTGGCGGTAGATGCACTCTGTTTTGAGGATAGAGAAGAAATTTTCCGCCATAGCGTTGTCATAAGGATTTCCACGTCTTGACATAGATGGCGTAATGCCGTATGTTTGAGTTAGCTCAAAATATGCTTGTGAGGCGTACTGAGCACCCTGGTCGCTGTGGAGCTGCAACTCTGCAGCGGCCCTCTTTTTCTCTTGCTTCATTGCCAGACGAATGGTGTCCAGAACCAGATTCACCGTTTGTTCCGTTCCGGTTTTGTAAGCCACAATACTGTTGTCATAGAGATCCCGGATCATGGACAGGTACAGTACGCCCTGCTTAGTGTGGATGTAGGAGATGTCCGTTACCCATTTGCTGTTGGGCTTGTCGGCCTGAAACTGCCTGCTTAGCAGATTCTCGTACTTGTGGAGCTGCTGCCCCATCTGCTGCCATTTCCTGCGTCGGCGGATTTCTGAGAGCAGATCATATTTCTTCATAATCCGTAGCACTGTTTTTGGATTACAGAAAATATTCTGGTTCTTCAGCCATAGACACATCCGCCGGTAGCCGTAGGTGCGGAAGCTGCGTTCCCGCTGTTGTCCAATTAGTTCTGCAAGAGCTGCGTCCTTCTCCGGCTTACCAAGGCGATGGACGAAGGCATAGTATCCGCTTCTGGATACTCCAAAGAATTTGCACATAACTGCCACGGAATACTCTGCTCTGTGACGATATATAATGTGATATTTTACCTTTGCCCTCACTTCCTTCCTATGCAGTGCAGAAAATCCCGCAGCAGCCTATTCTCCATACGAAGTCGCTGGATCTCATGTGCCTGCTCGGTTATAATATCTCTTGGTGCGGCATTTGTTCTTGGCCGCCCTTGGGGCCGCGCAAGGATGCCAGCTTCTAACATACGTTCTTTCCTCCGTTCACGCTTAAGTAGACTTTTTATCACCTGCTTATCCTGAAAACCGTAATATTCTGCAACTTCCCGCTGGGTTTTCCCCGCTGCCAGCATAGCCTTGATTTCTGGCAACAGCACTTGAATGTGTGTGTATTTTCGTTTCTCCATGACAAAACCCCCTGATGTAGTCTATTTTCCTACATCAGGGGGTTTTTGTCACTGTCCATTTTTACTGGACCGGTTCAGAATGGTATGGGCGATTTCTTTTTTTTATAAAATGGGTGAAGTCTGCGGCTGCTGCCGGCCTTCCAGCCGGTCCCGCAGACAGTAAAGCGAAACGCTGAGATAAATGATCCCAAAGCTGCTGAGGATACCACACGTAAACAATCCGGCGATAAACCATGGCAGGTAGCTGGCCGTAAAGGCAATCATCTCCCGGCGCTGCCCGCGCAGCAAACGTGCCCCTTCCTTGGTGGCACGCCAAACGCCGATTTTCGGGTCATCCCGCAGAGCGGAATAACCCATCCAGTAGCTGGCTCCCAGGCCAGCTGCCGGCAACAGCATCAGACAATACACCAAAACGAGTACACCGATTGCGGTCATGACCATATTCCAATCGGCCGCATCGCCCAGCATGTTCAGGACGAAATACAGCGCAACCTCATACACGACCGTAGGCAGGATAACCAGCAGCAGCATGCGCACAAGCATGCACAGCATCATGCGAATGCCCCGAAATATCTCCCGGATGCTGCCCAGCGGTGCAAATAAACTTGCGATCTCGGGCGTCTCTCCACGCGCAATGCCAACGAAACAGTACTGCGTGCCCAGCATGATCGGACCCAAGATCACGATCTCACACACCAGATTGATCAGCAGCATCCGTATGATGCGCATGAGTCCGGCATCCAGCGGCAGCGCAGTCATGGTGCCGATGAACACAGCCGGCAGCATATATACCGCCACCGCCAGCACACACACCGGCAAACGGGAAAAGATTTTCATCTTTGCTTCCATTTTGATGGTGCGGCGCAGCGTATTGTCCAGTTTGATCATATTTTCTACATCCTTTATGGGGTTTCTGTGGTAGCCGGTGCTGTCGTGTCCGAAGTCGCCGGTTCGGTGGTCGCAGCCGGTCCAACCAGCACGATTTTATCCCGCTTTTTATAGTACGAATTGTTTGCCTTGGTGGTCGTGGAGGTACCGTTTTCGGTAACCGTCTTATAAGTCACGGTCTTGTAGCCGGTTGCACCGGTCTGCTGGGTTTCCCGGGTGCCCGGTGCCAGCGATGCATCGATCTTCTCAACGACTTCATAGTCCAGCGTTTCCAGAATTTCTGTTTTCAGCGTGACCTTTTTGTCCGAGGTCTTGGTACCCACAATATCGATGTACATTGCACCGCCCGACTGGGACGCTACAATCTTGATCGGATACTTGGTGTTATTCTTGAAACGGAAATCTGGGCCGCCCCACGATACGGTGGCATCTTCGCCCAACGGGGTGTAAGACACCGTCAGGCTGTGGTTATGACGCTCGGTCACTTCGAGGTCAGCGCGCAGGACTGCCATGTACAGCGTCGAAGAAGGCTGGCAGACACCGCCGCCGACTTCGTCGATCAGCTGACCGTTGGCATAAGCGCCAGCCGACCGGAAGCCACGTTCCGCGGTACGCTCGCCCACGACATTATTATACGAAAATTCTTCGCCCGGATTCAAAATCGTGCCATTGATATACTGGCAAGCCAACCGGACGTTATTGGTACGCGGTTTGTTGCCCTCGTTCAGGTTGGTCGATGTGCTGGCCAGCGTATCCCGGAACAGAACATCGGCCAGCTGGTCGGCAGAAACCTCTGCCGGTGTGCGAGTAATGGGGATCTCATAAGTCTGGGCGCTGCCATCGCCAACAATGGATTTTGCCTCCTCAACATCGAAGGATACCCCATCCACGCTGGGCACAATGGTTTTGCCATCCGATTTGTCCACCGTCGCATTTTTCGGCTGAGTCTGCGCTTCGGCTGCAATCTGGTCGACATCCACCGGCGCCGGGTCACTCGTTGTGACCTTGACCTCATACGGCTCAAAATCCATGGTACGGATTTTCTCGGTAATGGCTTTGGATACCACATCGCGGTCAAACGAAACACCGAGCTTGCCGGTATCGATGATCAACTTATCTCCTTCGACGGTCCAGCTAGGATTGACCGGCTCGGTCAGGGCTTCAGAAGCGATCTCATCCAGGCGAGCGGTCAGAGCTTCGTCATCGACGCTGACCGACAGCGGCGCTTCGCCCTGCCCGACCAGCGCGGACAAAGTATGCCCTACCCGCGTGAACAGACCGCCTTCGTGGGTATAGTCATAGGCTTCCTGAGCCGACTGCTTGCTGTCCATACCGGTCGTGACCGATGCAATATCGATGGTATAGTCCTTATCATAGATGGTAAGCGTAATGGCCTTGCCATCGAGCAACTGGCTGCTCGCCTGGTCAATTTCTTTTTGCGCTTCTGTCAGCGACATGCCGCCGACCTTGACCGCTCCGGCCTGCATCCCAAAATGGATGCCGCTGTATCCGTAAGTATACCCCAGGGTGCCGCCTGCCAACACAACAATTATGGCACCGGCAATTGCAGCAATTTTTTTCCAGGGCGTATTCTTCCCACTTTTTTGCTTCTTTTCACTTTTCTTTTTGCGGCTGCGGGAAGTGCTCCGCTTTTTTTCGGGCATAGCATCCGCCAACGCCGCCGAAACACCATGTCCAGCCGGCACCAGATTTTCAAACGCCGACATCGGCTCGAACATGGGCTCCTCTTCCCGGAACGAAGGCTCAGCGGAAGACCCCGCCAGGTCATGTGCCGATTCCTCATCCCGCGCGCGCAGCAGCGCGTCCAAGGCATGATTGCCCGTACTTTCTTTGCCGTTCATTTCTTGTAAGATGTCTTCCAACGAGCGATCGGCGGAAGACCCTTCTTGTCGTTTCTCCATCGTCTATCCTAATCCTCTCTGTAAAATGGCCTCAAACATCTGTATTCCTTATTGTATGACATTTTCCGTCGAATTACAACAACAATTAAGCAACATAAAGGCGCACATCCCCTTATGCAGAAGGATATGCGCCGTGCTGTTAAAAAATGAGCTGGAGTTTGGAAGCCGTTTTGCAGCAAGGCAACGTATTATACATTAAAACGGAACAAAACAACGTCGCCGTCCTGCATCACGTATTCTTTGCCTTCCGAACGCACCAGGCCCTTTTCGCGCGCTGCGGCCAGCGAACCACAAGCCATCAGGTCATCGTAAGAAACCACTTCGGCACGGATGAAACCGCGTTCGAAGTCGGTATGGATCTTACCAGCTGCCTGCGGTGCCTTGGTTCCCTTTTCGATCGTCCAGGCGCGCACTTCCTGCTCGCCAGCGGTCAAATAGCTCATCAGGCCCAGCAGGTCATAGCATACGCGAATCAGACGGTCCAGACCGGATTCTTCCAGGCCCAGTTCGCTCAGGAACATCTGCTTTTCGTCTTCTTCCAGCGTTGCGATATCCTCTTCCAGCTTGGCACAGATGGGCAGTACCATCGCGCCTTCGGCGTCGGCAATCGCCTGTACCGCTGCCAAACGGGCATTTTCGGTCTGGTCGCCGGTAAAGCCGGCTTCGTCCATATTGGCGGCATAGATGACCTTTTTTGCGGTCAGCAGGTCGCTTTCCTTCATGACACGCTGTACGTCTTCATCATCGGTAAAGCCCGGGAAAGTGCGGGCAGTTTTGCCCTCTTCCAGATGTGCCTTGAGCTTTTCCAGAATCTCGACGTCCAGATTCAGTTTTTTGTCGGCCTTTGCGGCCTTGCGGGTACGGTCCAGACGGCGCTCCAAATGCTCGATATCGGACAAAATGAGCTCCAAATTGATGGTTTCGATATCGCGTCCGGGGTCGACCGAACCTTCTACATGTACGATGTTGTCGTTATCAAAGCAGCGCACCACGTGTACCACAGCGTCGACTTCGCGGATATGGCTCAGGAACTTATTGCCCAAACCTTCCCCCTTGCTTGCGCCGCGCACCAGGCCAGCGATGTCTACAAATTCGACGACCGCAGGCGTGGTCCTTTTCGCATGGTACAGGTCGGTCAACGGCTGCAACCGGTAGTCCGGTACCGCGACCATACCAACGTTGGGGTCAATGGTGCAAAACGGATAGTTTGCGCTTTCTGCGCCCGCGTTGGTAATCGCGTTGAACAGGGTGGATTTGCCCACGTTGGGCAAGCCGACAATACCTAACTTCATATATCTGTGCATCTCCTTTATGAATCCTTATGGGGCGTTTTCCGTTGTCCGCCCTTTTGAAACCCGAACGCCGTTTGTCACGGTCGTTTCCGGGTATTTGGTCCTTATTTTAAATGGTCCCCTCTTTTTCAGATGGTGGCTTCCTGCTCATTTCGTCAGAAACCACTGGAATATGACCATTATAGCAGATTGGTTTGCTTCTCTCAAGGGCTTTTGTCACAGAATCCATACAAAAAAGACGCTGGAAATCCAGCGTCTTTTGCTGTTTATGGGGTTTCTGTGCCAAAGGACACATATAATTCCGGATTGACCGCCACGCCATTGTAATGCACTTCAAAATGCACGTGGGGGCCTGTGCTATTTCCGGTATTGCCGGAAAGCGCGATCTGACGGCCCTTGGTCACCGTGTCGCCAACATTCACAAGCAATGCGCTGTTGTGTGCATAGAGTGTTTTCAGACCATTTTGATGGTCAATGATGATATAGTTGCCATAGCTGTCCGACCATTCGGAAACAATGACCTTGCCATTGTCGGCCGCATAGACCGGCGTGCCTTCCGATACCGCCAGATCGACACCCTTGTGCCAGCGGCCATTGCGGAATTTAAACGCCGAGGTAAACCGGTATTCGGTCACCGGAGCGATCAATGTGCCGGTACCAATATCCGAACCGCCTGTGCCGACCGCGACCACAGCATCGGTCGCTTGCGTCAGGATAGCACGGCTGACAACCGTGCGCTGGGTCTCCACACCATTGAGCGTAACGACCTGCTCTTGGACCGAAGCTTCGCCATCCTGGCCGACCTGCATGGTCTTGGTGGAGTATTGTGCCAGCTGATCGTTTTCCACCATTTGTGTCGAATACGGAATGGGCTCGGTATAGGTCTGCGTGCTGTACACTTCGACATCTAAAAGCCCTTCCTCCGTGATCTGCTGCTTGAGATCTTCAGCAGAAACTTCGGCATCCGCCGGAGCCGGAGAAAGCGTCACATTCACATTTTCCACAAAACGTGCATGGTCGCTGTCGTTGGACTTATAAACATCCAGCAGGCTATCCAGCATATCCTGCACATCTTCCAGCGAACGGCAGGCGCCCACAGTTTCTCCATTGACGGTCAGTACGGCCATTCGTTCGAGATCGTCCGATGCCTCTGCGAGCGAAGACACCATATCATCGACCGAACTGGTCTTGCCCTTGAGCATCAGAGCCGACTGATACGACAGTTCGTCATCAAACGAGTACGCCACACCAAATTGCGACTCCATGCTGGTTTCCAGCAAGTTGGCAGCCAACTGCACCGACGACGCATCATTCACATAGCCAATCGTCTGCCCATTGAGGGTGACTTTCAAGCACGGCTGCAATGCTGCTGCCATGGGAACGGCGAACAGGCCCACAAAGCAGATGGCCGCTGCCAGCAACCGCGGCGGCTTTGGAATCTTGGGCAGCCCCGCCAGACGCACGGCAGTATGGAATCGAATGGTATCCAGCCGCACTTTGATGCGCTTCCCGAACGAAGTTTGCGGGCGAGGAAGTGCGATTTTCTTTAATTTTTTTGTTTTGGTCAAAGGAAAAGCCATGAGATAGACGGTCGTTCCTTTCCATGATAAAGATTACAAAATGTTTACAAAATATATGATACGCTGTATGGGTGAAATTGTCAAGGGTCCTTCTGTGAAGAAATTACGAACTTTTTGCAGCATCTTTGTAGCATAAAATCCAGAATCAAAAACGTCCGCGCTCTGCCCCATTATGCCGGCAGCATGGCCTCGATCATCTGATTTAGCTGCTCGGTTTCCAGATACCCTGGCCAGCCCAGCAGCACTTCTCCTTCCGCCGAAACGAACAGGGTTGCCGGGAATCCGCTTACCCCGCAGGAGATAACCGCTTCCATCTCGGTATCAAAATAAACCGGGAAGGTATACCCGTTGTCGGCAATGTACTGTTTGCCGGCTTCCACGGTTTCCTGCTTGCCGTCCGCGGCATCGATCATCACAAAGTTGATCTGATCGCCATAGCTTTCATACGCCGCCTGAAAATCCGGCAATTCTTTTTTGCAATAGCCGCACCAAGTGGCCCAGAAATTGATGATCGTCGGTTTGCCGAGCAACGCGCTGCTTTCCACCGGATTGCCTTCGGCATCGAGCACGGTAAAGTCCGGCAGCATGACCGCTTCTTCCTCCGACGAGGTGCTGCTTTTCTCCTCGGCCTGAGAAACCAGCTGCTCAGACTGCTGTTTGGACAGGAGCGAATATCCTACCCCGGCCAGCACCAACACCACGACCAGCAAGCCGATCCATATAATTGTTTTTTTCATATCCTTTCTCCTTTAGTTCCCGAGAAAAGCCAGCAGGCGTCCCATCCATCCGGCCATCATCATCAGGCCGATGAACACCAGAAACCCGCCGCAAACCCGGTTGATGATCTGATAATGCTGTTTGATCCATTGGAATGCGCCCTTGAGCGAATCAATGATGAGCGCACTGACCAAAAAGGGGATGCCCAGTCCCAAAGAGTAACACAGCAGCATCAAAATCCCCTGTACGGCCGAACCGTGCTGGGAAGCCAGCAGCAGTGCCGAACCCAAAAAGGCGCCCACGCAGGGCGTCCATCCAATCGAAAACACCAAGCCAAACAGCATGGACGGGAAAAAGCCATGCCCTGCCGGACTGATCTGCAAGCGCATAGTACGCTCCAAAAAGCCCAGGCGCAGGACGCCCATAAAAGATAGGCCAAAGACGATCACAATAGCGCCCGTTACCAGGTTGACCGCCGTTTGATGAGTGCGCAGCAGATTGCCCACGCTACCGGCCAGGCCGCCCAGTGCCAGGAACATCACGGTAAACCCTGCGACGAATCCAAGCGCTCCGCGCAGCGTTTGCGTGCGTGAGGCCTGTCCGCCGGCAAAGTAGGATAAATAAATCGGTAGCATGGGCAGCAAACAGGGGGAGATAAATGTAATAACCCCTTCCAGAAAAACGATCAGGTATTGCATAGGTCCTCCTTACATCCCGGAAATTGCGTTCCCTTTTGTACCGGGGTGTGGTATAATAAAACCACGAGATTCCCCATTTTTTCCGGGATGATACCAGCATACCATGAGGTGAGCCAAATGTCTAATGTAATTATTGTGGGCGGCGGTCCGGCCGGGATCTCTGCTGCTCTTTATACCGTGCGGGCCGGATTGGATACCACCATCATCTACAACGGCGTCGGCGCACTGGCCAAAGCACATGCAATCGAAAATTATTATGGCTTTGCCTTGCCGGTATCCGGCGAAGCGCTAGCCATGTCCGGTCTGGAACAGGCCCGCCGGCTGGGCGCCCGCATCATTCAAGATGAGATCACGGGCATCGGGTTTGATGAGCAATTGACCCTGACCGGAGCCGCCGGCCAATACGCTGCAGATTTTGTCATTCTGGCGACCGGTTCGCCGCGCACCGCGCCGCGCATCCCAGGTCTGAGCGAGCACGAAGGCAAGGGTGTCAGCTATTGCGCGGTTTGCGATGCCTTTTTCCACCGCGGCAAGCCGGTAGCCGTTTTGGGCGAAGGCGAATATGCCCTGCATGAAGTCAACACCCTGCTTCCGGTGGTGCGTTCGGTCACGTTGGTGACTGATGGCAAAACGCCCTCCATCCAGGTTCCGGAATCGGTCCGACTGGACACCCGCGAAATCGCCGCCATCGAAAGCGATGACAGCGGCCTGCGCATCCGTTTCACCTCGGGCGGAATCCTGTCGGTCAGCGGTATTTTTGTCGCCTATGGTGTAGCGGGCAGCGCCGAACTGGCCCGCAAAGTCGGTGCCTTGACCGAAGGCAACCGCATTTTAGTCGACCCCACTATGGCCACCAATATTCCGGGGCTGTATGCTGCCGGCGACTGCACCGGCGGCATGCTGCAAGTCGCCAAGGCCGTCTATGAAGGCGCACTGGCGGGCACAGCGGTCGTCAAAGCCGCACGTGGAAAATAAAAAAGCGCGGAGCCAACCAAGCTCCGCGCCTTTTTTATGTTTCAGCCTGTGTACGCAGCAGACCAAACCCGGCAGCAAGCCGGTGAAAAATCGCTGCAAATACCAAACCAAAGGTCACGCCCAGAACCGTGTCGACGATACGCAGAATCACGGCCCCTTGCAGACCATAAATACCCGTCCCCAGCATCAGGGCGCCAAAACAGTTCATGGCTGTTTTATATTGATAATCGGTGCAAAATCCCAAACACAATCCACCTAATGGCCCCATCAACGAATGCAGCGCCTCCGGGGTCACCAGATACAGCACAAAAAACGCACAGGAGCCTGCCACCGCCCCCACGATTCGCTGCCAGAAGCGGACGATCGTATGACCGGAGTAAGGATATTCCGACAGCAGCGAAGCGCAGGCAAATCCCATCCACATAAACCGTTCCACCTGGAGCACCTGCCCAGCCGTCAACACCAGACTCACGCCCAGTGCCATCCGAAATTGCCACAGATGTACCGGGGTGGAAAGATCAAACTTTCGCACCACGTGATGAAACCGCGTGGTTTGGTGCTGTTTGCGGTGCTTGGCAAACAGGATGGCGTCGCAAATCACATATCCTGCCAGCGCCATGAGCCCGCGGCGGACGAGCGCCTCCCCAACGACCGGGTTACCCGTCAGATACACATAAGCAAAGCTATATAAGCCGCCGTTCCCCATTTCGGGCCGCTGTGTAGTCATGTAGAGCAAAGCAAAAAACGCTGCAAAGTGCAAGGGAATCAAAAAAACAGACGGGAGCACGGCCGCTGCACTGGGCGCCAGGACCAGAATCCCCAACACCGCCGCCAGGGTAAGTAGCGAGTCGCCGATGCAGTATTCAAAATTGACAAAACGGATGCCCAGCATCATG
The DNA here is from genome assembly GCF_900604335.1 of Intestinibacillus sp. Marseille-P6563. Taxonomy (NCBI): domain Bacteria; kingdom Bacillati; phylum Bacillota; class Clostridia; order Eubacteriales; family Butyricicoccaceae; genus Intestinibacillus; species Intestinibacillus sp. Marseille-P6563. The sequence goes on from NZ_UWOD01000001.1 coordinate 815,163, forward strand.
CAGAACAAAGCCACCGCCAGCGGGGTGTTGTCGGCGCCAAACAGACCCGACAGCAGACTGATAAACACAATGGCAAACCCTACGATCAGCGCCGAGCGCACCGCCATGGCAACCCAGTAATATGCTTTCTCCTGCCTTGTGCTGCAAGCGACGATCTGCCGCTTCAAGATGGCGGGGTCCATCTGCAACGCATCATAAAACTTCACGGGTCTTTTCCTGTCCTTTCTCCAGATGTGTGGCCAGTTTATCCGCATAATGCAGAAAGGCTTCAAAATCTTCGCTCGAACTGCGCCAAAGATCATAAAAGGGCTGTAAAATGCTCTCATAGCCTTTTTTCAGCTCGGCAAGGCCGGTTTCTGTGATAAACAGCTGATAACTCCGTTCGTCCACGGTTTGACGCTGCTTGCGGATGCAGTTCTTTTCATACAATGTTTTTAAGCAGCGGCTTACCGCTTCTTTTTTCATACCGCTGCCCTGACTGAGTAAAATCGGGGTGTTCTGTTCCGGTTGCAGATATAGCCGGGCCAAGAGTTCGCATTCGCTGGCGGTCAGTACAGATTTGCGCATCGGCAGCAGAGAGCGCATGACCTTTTGCACCTGCTGCTGATAATGCATCATATCTGTCCATTCCATGGTTTGAAGATTCCTCCCATCATATAGTTAACTTTGTTAAGTATATGATAAAAATTGTCCTTTGTCAAGCGCGACCAGAAACATGGGCAAAATATTGTGAAACCGTCCGATTGCTGTTACAATGAGGGATAAGACAGCCCATACGTGAAAAAGATTGGAGGTGCCCCATGGAGTATCAAATTATGATCGTGGAAGATGACCCGGATATTGCCGAGCTGCTCTCCCTGCACTTGCAGAAATTTGGATTCTCGACCCACTGCTGCCAGGATTTTTCCAATGTATTCAAAGAGTTTGAGGAAATCGCTCCGCATTTGGTGCTGTTGGACATCAATCTTCCGGCATATGATGGATTTTACTGGTGCGGGAAGCTGCGCGCCAAAAGCCCCTGCCCGATTATCTTCCTGTCCTCCCGCAATGCGGATTCCGATCAGGTATATGCCATGATGAACGGCGGGGATGATTTTGTGACCAAACCCTTTTCACTGGATGTCATCACCGCCAAAATCACAGCCTTGCTCCGCCGCACCTATGGAGAATATGCAGTCTCCTATTCCAAGCAGCTGCAATGCGGGGACTGCACGTTTTCTCAAAACCGGCTGACGCTTGCCTGCAACGGCAAAGAGGTCGAGTTGTCCAAAACCGAAGCCGGGGTTCTGCGCGTCATTTTTGAAAAATATCCCGATGTTGCATCCCGTGAGGAACTTCTCAGCGAAATCTGGGACGACGAAACCTTTGTGGAAGAAAACACGCTCAATGTAACGATCAGTAGGATACGCCGCCGTCTAGAACAGGTTGGCTCCCGCCTCGTCGTCAAATCGGTGCGCGGTGTCGGATATCGGATTGGAGAGCTGGGCCATGAACGATAAGAAAATCGGAAAACATCTCCGGCTTTTTCTGGCCGATCATCTGTGGATGATTTTGCTGTTTCTGGCTGCTCCGGTTGCGCTGCCTGTTTTCTATCTGGTGGTTGTCGAACCATCCGCCAAGCCCGCAGCGCTATATTATTGTTTTCTTGCTTTGTTTGTGCTGCTCTGCTTTCTTCTTTACCGGCTTTATGCCACCTGGAACCTGTATGAACTGTTTTGCGGCGAACACACGGAAATGGAAGACTTTCTGCTGCATGCCCCCAAAGGCCGGGAGGAACGCCAATACCAGCAATTGATGCTGGCATTTTATCGCCGGTATCTTGCCAAGCTCCGTCAGTTGGAGGATGGCAAAAATCAGAACAAACTCATGATTTATCGCTGGGTCCATCAACTCAAAACGCCCCTGTCTGTCATCCAATTGATTGCGCAAAAGAACGGATACCAGTCCGATTATAAAAAAATATCCCAAGCCGCGTCCCAAATCCAATATGCTTTGGACCAGGTGCTCAATCTGTATAAGCTGGATGCGATGGAAAAGGACTTTCATGTCGAGCGCATTTCGCTGCGGCAGATTGCCAAAGACAGCATCAATGAACTGAAATCCAGCTTTATTGCGCGCGGCATCTTTCCAAAGCTGGATGCGGATGAACAGCTGATGGTGTACAGCGATTCCAAATGGCTTCGTTTTGTGGTGCATCAGCTTTTGACCAATGCCTTGAAATACAGCGATGAAGGAAAAACCATCGCCGTTCGGGCGTACTGCACCCAAACAGCCGTTGTGCTCAGCGTAGAAGATGAGGGCTGCGGCATTCAGCCGGAGGACATCCCCCGGATTTTTGACCTGTTCTTCACCGGACAAAATGGACGACTGCGGGGCGAGTCCACAGGACTGGGGCTTTATATGGTCAAACAGATTCTGGACTATCTGGGACATGCGATACAGGTAGACTCTGCGGTAGGAAGTGGAACCAAATTTCAGATTTTCTTTAAACAAGCACAGACGGATGACACGAGAAAGATGACAAAACTGTAAGGTTGCGTCATCTTTCTCGATTTTTTGAATCGGGTTTCTGCGCTATACTGGAAGTAGAAAACAAAGGAGGACCCTCGCGATGCCGATTTTAGAAACCAAACATCTTGGCAAGGTATACGAAGGTAAAATCCCGTATACGGCTTTACAGGATATCAACTTTCAAATGGAAAAAGGCGAATTTGTCGCCATTATGGGGCCATCTGGCAGCGGAAAAAGCACCCTGCTGAATGTGATCTCCACCATCGACCATCCCACCAGCGGCAATGTGACCATTGACGGGAATGTGCCCCACACGATGCGGGATGAGCAACTAGCCCACTTCCGCCGCAGCGTACTAGGGTTTGTGTTTCAGGATTTCAATTTGGTGCAAACCCTCACCGTCGGAGAAAATATCATGCTGCCGCTGACTTTGGAAGGGGTGGCGCCATCCCAAATCAAAAAGCGTGTGCAATCGGTTGCCGCGCTGCTAGGTATCGAACCGTTGCTACCCAAACGGACCTTTGAAATTTCCGGCGGGCAGGCGCAGCGGGTGGCAATCGCCCGCGCCGTTGTCACAAATCCTGCGCTTCTGCTGGCCGATGAACCCACCGGAAATCTGGACTCCAAAGCTACCAAAGATGTGATGGGATTATTTCAAATGCTCAACCAGACCCAGCAGGCTACGATCCTGATGGTGACCCACGATTCCTTTGTCGCAAGTTACTGCAAACGTGTGCTCATCATCAAAGACGGCAAGCTATATCAGGAGATCGTTTCCGGCGGAAACCGGCAGGCCTTTCAGCAGAAAATTGTGGATGCCATGAGTCTTTTGGGAGGGAAACCCCGTGACATTATTTGAATTTGCGTGGAAAAACATCAGCCGGGATAAGCGAAACTATATCTATTATTTTATAAACTGCGCATTCTCTGTCTTTGTGTTTTTCCTGTTCAGTGTGCTGTCCTTTCATCCGGCGCTCCAGGTCATTGATACCGAAAGCGCGATGGGGATAACCTTGGCCGTGGGCGAAATCATTTCCGTCGCATTTTCCATCTGCTTTATCTCGTATTCCATGCGTTGCTTCTTGAAAAACCGGAGCCGTCAGCTTGGCCTGATTACCATTCTAGGAGCTTCCAAAAAACAACTGAACCGGCTGGTCTTTCTGGAAAATATGCTCGTCGGGATGCTGTCGGTTGTCGCTGGTATCCTGTTTGGCCTGGTGTTTTCCAAGTTCTTTCTGGATCTTGCCAATCGGCTGATTGGGGTATCAGAATTTACCTTTTACCTGCCCATACAGGCCATGCTACTGACCGTAGCCGTGATGGGACTGGTCTTCTTTGCCATTGCATACTTTACGCCAAAATTTATCCGCAAAAAGGAAGTCGTCAAACTCTTAAAAGCCGAAGCCAAGGACGATATCCTCAACGGAAAGCCGCACATAAACTCCGGCGCGGCAAGAGGTATCTATCTCCGGTGCGGGAAGCACCACAGTTTCCTTTCTGCTTTTTCTTGCCACAAATCATCCCACCTTTCTTTGGCTTGTTTGCTCTGCCAGCTGAATCAGTTGGATCGCTTTCTGGTATTCATCCTGGTATGTAAAGGTGATCTCCAATTCCTTTTTCCCAATCACCTTGATGCTCTGTATCATGTGAACCACAGCTTTGCGGTCCAGGGTCTCCATTGTAGAGAACTGTGTGAAGTGGGAAATCCAGCGGTTCCGTTCACTCCGGTTCTCCAGAACATCAGCCAGCTTTTCCTTTAAGACCCGAATACTCTCTTTTGCATTTTCCGCAATCCTTGTGTATCTGGCCTTATAGTCGGTATATTCCTCTTTGCTGATGGTGCCGGTAATCAGGTTTTCATACAGGCGGGCCTTAAATTCAAGCGCCTGTTCCACCTGCTGCTCATTGGCGGCGATGTGGGAGGCGTATTCATTGGCAAGCGCCTGATTGATGCTGCTCTGGTCGATACCGTCCAGGATGGCTTGCAGGCAGCTCACATTGTCAATGTAGCCTTTCAGACTGTCCTTGACACAATCTACAAGATCGCTTTCCTTGAGCATTACCGGGTTGGTGCAGCCATGCTTTTTCCCGGTGGGGCAATAATAATAGTGATATTCCTTGCCCTTGACCCGGTTTGTTTTTCGCGTCATGCGGCTCCCACAGCACCCGCAGATCAAGACGCCGGAAAACAGATACACCGTATCCTGCTTGGGGGAAGTCCGAGTATCCAGTCTGCGGATACGCTGGACCAGTTCAAAATCCTGCTTGGCAATCAGCGGTTCATGGGCGTCAGGGACGCGAATCCACTCAGAGGATGGCCGCTGCTCCATCTGCTTGATTTTGTAGTGCGGGGAGCCCTGCTTGCCCTGTACCAATGTGCCGATGTAGGTTTCATCCTGCAAAATACGAATAATCGTTGTAGCAGACCACTTGCAATCCTCTTTGTCGGCATAGCCGTGTTTGGCATAAGGAAAACCATTGTTTTTCTTATAGGCCAGGGGGGAGAGGATGCCCATTTCGTTCAGCACGGTGGCGATCCGCAGGGCGCTCGTCCCGTCTAGGCGCATACGGAAGATGTCCTGGACAACGCGGGAAGCATACGGGTCGGGCACAAGCAGGTTTTTGTTTTCCTCGGACTTCATATAGCCATAGACGGGAAAGGCTCCAACAAAATCTCCGTTACGGCGCTTTATATCCAAAGAGGTACGGGTCTTGATGGAAATGTCCCGGCAGTAGGCTTCGTTCATAATGTTCTTGACGGATACGGTCAGATCGTCACCGCTGCCTTCATGGGCGGTGTCGATGTTATCCGTGATGGCAATAAAGCGAACCCCATAAGTGGGGAACACCCGGCGCAGATAGCGTCCGGTTTCGATGTACTCTCGTCCCAGGCGGGAGAGGTCCTTTACAATGACGCAGTTGATCTTGCCATCGGTGATGTCCTGCATCATTTCCTTAAACGCCGGACGGTCAAAAATGATACCGCTGTAACCATCGTCGATTTTTTCGGATACGATTTGGATGTCCGGGTTTCGTTCAATGAAGTTCTCAATCAGCTTCCGCTGGTTGGTAACACTGTCGCTCTCGCTGGAGCGATCATCTGTGTAAGACAGACGAATGTAAGCTGTTGCCTGATATTTTGGCATGAAAAAGCACTCCTTTCCTCCCGGAAGCTCCCGCAAGAAAAGAGTGGATTTCGAGGTTTTCAGTTTTCATCCTTTTCCATACACATCGTAGCACGCTTTTGGAAAAAGAGCGAGGATGTCGATTACCTTAAAATCCCTTGCAGGCACTCCTCCAATGTGATCCCGTTGCTGGCAAATGCGGCATTTACCACAAAATCACCGCAGCGAAAACGATAGGGATTTTTGATTTGGTGAAGAAAGGCCGCGATCCGTTCCTCTTTGGGAAGGTCTTTATCTACCGCAACTTCACGGATGTCAACCAATTCATCGGTTGCTGATTGTGGACAGGTTTGTGTCAACTGGTTCATAAGGGTTCTCCTTTCTTTGAAGTCGGTTTCAAAATCACATGAATGCGCTGGCAACCGAAGCTGCCAGCGCATGGTATCTAACTTTGAAAAGAAAACTGCATCTGGATGATGACCTGTTGTTGCTTACGGTAACCGGACGCAGCTCTCTTGAATTTGAAGTTCGCTTTCGCCACATTTGCCACGCATCCCTGACGATGGGGACATTCCCGGTCTCCGCTGGCGCGGATGTCATAACTCCGCAGCGTCGTTTTACTCGTGCGCCGCAGGGTTCCGCCTCAAGTCCGTGGGCGGGTGTGAACAAGTATCTTTAAGCCCCCATGGAGTCCTCGCGCTCGAAGTGCCACCTCCGGGTCTCAGGCTGGCGTTGATCGCTGGGAACAGCCTTGTTTATCACCTCCTTGGCTGTCCATCTTGGCGGCGCGCCTGATTCGCTCGTACATGGGTTATGTACCAGAAATGCCGTCTATTCAATTGTCAAAGTACCATCGAAGGGGAAAACTTGTCCTTCTATTAACACTGACAAAAGGGGCAAAAAACAGGCGCTTCAAATGAAACTTTATCAAAAAATTTTTGCCAACTGTTTCAGCCCACGCCGGATGCTGTCACGGACACGGCTCGGATCTACACCTTCGGCTCCGGCAATCTCATTTACGCTCATCCCCAGATAGTACCGAGCATAAATTCTTTTTGCCTGTTTCTCCGGCAAAGCCATCACGGCGGAGTAAATCTGCTCGCGCAGCTGCTTTTCCTCCAGAAGCATCTCCGGCGTCTCCAGCTTTCGCAGGACCGCATTTTCAATTCCATTCTCACAGTCCAGGGAGTACTGCGCCTTATAGCGATACATTTTTCGCTCATAGGCTGCTTCAGCTCGCTCGTCAGACTGAAACACCGCTTGTACTTCATCGGTTACTTCCAAAAAGGCATCGGTTTTATAAACATCGGGATACAGATCCCGAAGATTGACTTTCTTCATTATGTACCTCCATTTCGATTCACGGGTGATTAGCGGGTGAATCGAATGGAGGCGGGGAACGGCATCGAGGCCGTTTGGGGACATTCGGCAAAAAACGACAAGCAAAAGCGCCAGTCTCCCATTCCAGGAAACTGGCGCAACAAAAAAGATCATTATTATTCCGGTTTGCGCAGAACGATAATACCGACAGGTTGCCGAACTGCCCCGGAGGGGAAGCTACACTTTTTTTAGCAAGTGAAGATTATGAGAACTGTAAAAGGTTAAAACAAACAAAGCGGCATCCTCCTATATGCCGCTGTAAATAACCTTTCTGTCTACGCAGTATAAAGCGGCAGCTATTCAGCAAGCCGCGTTTTCATTGAACCATTACTCAATTAACAGCTGCTCGCCATTATTGAGAGCTATGGTATAGAACAGAAAGCAAGATTTACTTTAGATTTATACAAGATTTGCACAAGAAATACCTATACTTCGAATTTGTAGCCTATTCCTCGAATGCTTTTAATATGTTCTGATGCAGTTTCCGAACTTTTTAACTTTTTCCGTAAATTACTTATATGGCTTGAAATCGCATTGCGTGAATAAAACGAAAAATCATCATGCCAAACAGAATCCATTATCATTTCATAAGTATAGACTTGCCGTTGATTCATAATTAGCAGCGCAAGAATATCAAACTCTTTTTCGGTCAAATCAATGCATACCCCAGCTATCTCTACAGACCTGTACTCTAAGCAGAAAGACAAGTCTTTCACAGTGATGATTGTTAGCGGTCTTCTTTTATCTTTTGGTATTTTCAAACAATTTCTCATACTATTTTTCTCTGAAAACATTTCTACCATAGGATGATTATAGGTATGTAAATATTGAGCAGCACCAAAATGGACACATGCATACCGCTGTTCCTCCGAATATGAAGGTGGCACAACAATAATTGGTACCGCACGTTTTTGTCTCAAGATATCCAAATCGTCTTGTGGAATCACATCAGAGCAAATAGCTACGCATATATATTCTTTAAAAGACAGCATTGCGGCCGCTTGTTTAATATTATCAGCATAGTCAAATTCAATTTCAAATTCTTTCCATCGGCCAGCAGTAACCTCATATTCATTATAGGCGTATCCTACGCCCAATACATGCGGAACCATATGTTCACCTCCTACTACTTCTAGCAGACAGTTCAAAGCTGCCGAGCATAAGTTACCCGGCAGCTCTAAACAAAACTATATTTTTCTATGATGGAGAATGCTTTTTTGCGTATCTACAAATCCTCCGTCATCGATTATTTCCCCAGTAAATCAATGCCAGTGCGCCGGGACCGGTGTGTGCTCCGATGATAGGGCCAATATAAGCAATACAAATCTCAGAATCCGGGAATTGTTCCAACAACCTTTCTTTCAGCATATCTGCTGCTTCAGGGTCATCGGCATGACCTATCAGAATCGATTTACCAAGTTCAGGTTTCCAGCCCTGTTCCATTCGGGCAATCTGAGTGGTAACAGCCTTTTTTCTTCCACGAGGTTTTTCCACTGCTTGCAGCTTTCCTTCGCTGTCCACATGAAGCAACGGTTTGATCTGCAAAGCCGTTCCCATTGCGGCTGCGGCACCTGAAACCCGCCCGCCATGTTTCAAATGGGTAAAGGTATCAACCGTAAACCAATGACATACCTCTAATCGGTGTTCCATGACCCAAGAAGCCAATTCATCAATAGACAGTCCTTCCCTCTGCTTTTTCGCAGCTTCTCTGACTAAAAACCCTTCACCCACTGCGGCAGCAAGCGTATCAATGCAGATGATTCTTCTTTCCGGATATTCCTGCTGTAGTTCTTCAACCGCTAAAAACGCAGACTGATATGTACCTGACAGACCAGAGGAAAAACAGAGATACAGAATATCGGTTCCCTGTCGCAGACAGGGTTCAAAATGCTTAAAATAAATCGTTGGGTTGATTTGTGAGGTCGTTGCAAAATTCCCAGCTCTTTGCAAGCGGTAGAACTCCTTGGCTGTGATTCCTTCCGGGGAACCATATGAGTATTCTGTTCCGCCGATCTCAACATTCATAGGAATCATTTCAACAGATGGCAGACCTGCGGTTAACTCCGGTGCGAGATCTGAGGTGGCATCTGTGAAAATTTGATAGCCGTCCATCACTTCTTACACCCACTACAGCCCTGACAAGCAGCCCACAGCTCATCGGCCTTCGGCTTCCAGGTTTCTGCATAAAGTGTAGTCTTATCACACAGATGGTCAACACTTTCCGGGGACTGATACTCGGTAGAATGGGCACCGGATTTCTTTACCATGCTACGCAGACATTCAGGATTTTCCAGCATAGGACACGGCTGGAACATATTATCATTAAAGGGCTGACCGTCGTGATAGGCCATAAACAGCGGAGACTGATATGCTTCCAGCAGGGTCTTTTCACGGATGTTGGAGTCAGAGTAATGGATAAAAGCGCAAGGCTCAATGTCACCATTGGCATTGATATGCAGATAGTTGCGGCCACCAGCAATACAGCCGTTTACAAATTTCGCATCATTCTGAAAGTCAATTGTGAAAATAGGCTTTGTGCTACGGTATTCGCAGATGCGGTTATACATCTTTTCACGCTGGTCAGGAGACGGGAGCAGCTCCACAGCGGAATCGTTGCCCACAGGCATATAGTGGAAGAACCATGCGAACTTCGCACCGCACTCCACCAGATGATCGAAGAACTCATCCGAGCTGATGGAGTCGATGTTCTTGCTGGTATAGCACCCAGATACGCCGAAAGGCAGCTTCTTTTCTTTCAGAATCTTCATCGCCCGCATAGTAGCCTGATAAGTACCCTTGCCACGGCGGAAATCAGTAGCTTCCTCGAAGCCTTCAATGCTGATGGCCGGGTAGAAGTTCTTCACCCGCAGCATCTCATCGGCAAACTTCTCATCGATAAGGGTACCGTTGGTAAAGGCAGAGAATACGCAGTCAGGATGCGCTTCACACAGGCGGAGCAGATCGTTCTTGCGTACCATAGGTTCACCGCCGGTGTAGAGGAACATATAGGTTCCCAGTTCATTGGCCTGATTGATGATGTCATCCAGTTCCTCATAGCTCAGATTCAGCTTATTACCGTATTCTGCCGCCCAACAGCCGGTGCAATGAAGGTTGCAGGCGGAAGTGGGGTCCATCAGGATTGCCCAGGGGATATTGCAGCCGTACTTTTCACGATTAGCCACCTGCTTGCGGCTGCCTAAGAGAGATGCATTGACAATAAAATTGCGGAAGAACACTTTGCGGACTTCAGAATCAATGTCCGTCCAAAGGCTGTTGATCAGGCGCATCCAGTTGCTGTCAGGCTGCTCCATCACCTTACGGATTTGCTGGCGCTGTGTGAGATAGAGGTTATCCTTATCGAACTTATCCGCCCAATCTAACAACTTGGGGAATGCTTCCTGCGGATTGCTGTCAACATATTTCAGCACTTGATTGACGGCGAAAGCCTGTGCGCTGTCTTTAATAGAATTACTCATGGTTTTGTCTCCTTTTCTATCTTAAAAGCAAAAAGAGCCGATAATACGCAGCACAAGGCTAACGGGTTATCGGCTCTGCGTCTATGCGTCTGGCTCTGTGATAACTGTGGTATTGAATTGTTTTACGCTGATTATTATTTCCCGTTTGCACTTCGGACAGTATAGCGGAAAATTTTCAAGTACTGTATTATCACAGATTTTAATTCTCGTTTTGTTGTTGCAGTTGGGGCATAATAGCCATTCGTTTTTTTTCATTCTTTGTTTTTCATCAGATAATAGAATATCTATGGACAATTACATTTACAACTCACGCAGTTTCCACCGCCTTGTAGAAACCATTACACACGCGCCCACAATGAGTACTGTTAAGACGATGTAGGAAAGATAGACGCCATTTAGTGCTACTTCATACACATCATAGTACCGCAGAGGGGTCAGATAATCCAAGAAACGATTCCCTGTGTACTCGGCAGTAAAGGCCAACACATAGGCGGCCAATACGAAAACCGTACCGGCGCGTACCGCGGCCTTATAAGATTTGAAAAGGCTGGCAAACAGCAGACCCAAGGCAAAAAAGAGAAGCTGGGTAAAGAACATTCCCATCGTTGTGGAAAGCACCGCTCCCGGCTGATCCAGACCGCCCAAAGGAAGAACGATCGTGAAATAATTGCACACGCCGCTGAACAGGGCGAACACCAGCAGGTTCACTGCTGAAACGATCACCTTCGCCAGAACAATGGTTTTCCGCTCCACAGGCTTTGTGAACAGGTATTCGGATGTTCCAAATTTCTTTTCCCTCGCCACACAGGACAGGCCCAGAGAGATTGCATAGGCAAAGGCCAACAGCCCCTCCCAAAAATAGATACACGCGTACCAACCAAGGGCAGTCGTGAGATCCCCTTTCACACCGAACATGATCATGATCAAGCGAGAAAATTGGCCGACTGTCCGGGCCATCTCATCCAGACTGTCCTTCAAGGATAAAAGTTCAAAATAGCAGAATCCGCACAGCAGTAACATGATCCCCAGCCAGATCAGCAGGGTCTTTCTGGTTTGGCGGAATTCGTTTTTCACCAATGTTTTCATCTTTGCACCCCCTCATGAGCGGAACTGGATGTCTTTTTTCAAAAAGACACGATAAGACAGCACCAAAAACAGGGCAAACAGCAGTACACACCATCCCAAGTAATCCAACTCATAAAAGCCAGATTTGGAAATCTCAGCCGCACTAAAGAACGAGTACGGGGACAGAAAACTAATGGCACGGTTGCTGACAATGTTGGAGAAGCTGGTGACGCAGTACTCGACAAAGACAATTAACCCGGCAGTCAAAAGTGGGCTTCGATTGCGTGAAAATAGAATTCCAACCAAAAGCCCCATAGCTGCAAGGAACAGCGTGACCAGCATGAGGGAAAGAGCAATCAGAAAGAACTCTCCCCAGTCAATGCCGGAGCGGAACAGGGCCAGCGCCAAAAAAGAGGCGAGAAGATATACCATGCTCACGACCACTACGCCGAAAAAAACCGTGAACGCCTTTGCCCAGTAAATCGTTTTTCGGGTATGGGGTTTTGTAAACAGATATTCAGAGGTTCGCTCCGAGCACTCCTTGGTGTGAATGGCGATACCGAAGTGCATCCCGAAAATACCGGACGCAATCATAAAAAAGCTGGTAAGAAACGCATAAATGCCCAACGGTGAGGTCAGATATTCCATGGACACACCAACGCCTTTGTAAAAATCACTCGTACCCAGCGTTTCATAGAGGTCTCCGGTGGAAACATCCATAAAGCTGTAATAGGTAGGCGTCATCACAAAAACACACAGAGCCAAGGCGATGGCCCAACCCAAAATATATTTGCGGTGCCTTTTCAGTTCATATTTCAAAATGACCATGCCCGACACCTCCTTACGCATAGTAGTGCATGAAGATTTCCTCCAAAGAGGGCTCTTCCAAAAGCACATCGTCCAAATGCAGCAGGTGAAGCTTGTCAATAATCGCCGTGATATTTCCGTTATACATAAAGGAAACAGAGGTCTTATCCGCAGTCTCCGCATAGTTCGCAATGCCGGACAAATCAAAGAAATCGCGAGGGATAGCCTCCTTTGCGCTCAGAGAGACTTTCTTATAGCCGCTCTCACGCAGTTCTTTGATGGACTGTATGCCAATAAGCTGTCCCTCTTTCAGAATGGCCACCCGGTCACACAGTTTCTGCACCTCACTCAGCACATGGGAGGAAAAAAACACGGTAGCGCCCCGGCTGTTTTCCTCCTTCAGAATATCATAGAAAGCCTGCTGGATCAGTGGGTCTAATCCGCTGGTGGGCTCGTCCATAATAATCAGTTTGGGCGAAGTCATAATGGCAGACACGATACCCACCTTTTTCTTGTTGCCCAGAGAAAGGTCTGCAATCTTGCGGGACAAATCCAGATTGAGCCTGTCGGCAAGCTCCTTCATCTTTGTCTTGCAGTCCATGCCGTACAGATCGGCGGTGTACTGCAAAAGTTCACGGACTTTCATGTTTTCGTAATAGCTGTTCTCGCTGGGCAGATAGCCCACATCCCTGGCGATGACGCTGGCCTTGGAGTGACAGTCCAAATCGAAGATAGATGCGCTGCCTCCGGTGGGACGGATCAGCCCCATTAGGGTGCGGATCGTGGTGGACTTACCCGCACCGTTGGGGCCGATAAAGCCGAAAAACTCTCCCTGGTTGACAGAGAAACTGAGGTTATTGATTCCTCGATGCTTCCCATAGTGCTTGGTCAATTCATTCAAGACAATCGCTTGTTCACTCATTTCAAATACTCCTCCTTATAAAAATTTTTCCGCAGAATTGCGATGTTCTTCTCAAAATCCTCCATGACAGCCTGAAAATCGAAAGCCGCCGCCCCCCGGTACCCGGCCGCATAGCCCTCGGCCATCAGAAGCAGCATCTGAAAGACCGGCTGGGCATCCTCTGGGTCTTTGAATTTCAAAGCATCCTCTTCCCGCAGAACAAGATCGTTTCGGAATCTGCCGGTCTCCTCCGTCAGGATCGCCAGCGTATCCGTCACCTCGGGAGAATTTTCCTCCCAGGCACTGGTAATAAACTGCAAGATAAAAGGCTGATTTTGGAGCCCCTCCATTTTCATGCGGCTGGATGCCAGAATCCTGTCGAACAAATCTGTTTCGGAATCGAGGGCTTCCTTATCAAATAGTCCCTCTATGATTTTCTTGCAGTATTCCAGCAGGTAAATGTAGAGCTGCTTTTTACTGCCGAAATACTGAAACACAGACGCTTTGGAAATGTGTGCGGCTACCGCAATATCATTGATTGAGGCTTTTTCATAACCAAACTTGCCGAAGCACTGGAACGCCGCATTGAGAATGGTCAATCTCTTTTCTTCGGTCAGGGCCAAAAATTTGTCCAATTCATTTCCTCCTTTTTACACAATAACCGTTTCGGTTATTTAGAGTATAGCACCAATAACCGAAACGGTCAAGTATTTTGGAGTATGATTCAAAAGTTTTCTTTTTATACTGTTAGACCAACGAAGATTAGTCTCGAAAGTACCGGTGTGTTCAAGTCAGCAGTTGCACGAAAATGTAATTCGTTCAAATACTACTACCTGAAATATAAAATTACATTGGGTGATGTCTATGAAATTTGAACGCGATGAGCGCAAATTTGATTTCCACGATATAGGGTGCGAGATAAAGCGCAAAAGAGAAACCAGCGGGATGACACAGGATCAACTGGCCCTTATCATTGACCGTGATCCCCGCACCATCATATATAACGAAAACGACGGTCAGCATCCGAGCTTGAACACTTTTTATCAGATGGTGACAATGTTCGATATATCGGTGGATCAGTTCTTTTATCCAGACATGAGCGCAGATGACGCTTGCAAAAAGCGCATCAATACACTTGCTGCATTAACACTTGACCGATTCGGTTATTGGTGCTATACTCTGAATAACCGAAACGGTTATTGTGTAAGAAGAAGGAAATGAATTGAACAAATTTTTGGCCCTGACCGAAGAAAAGAGATTGACCATTCTCAATGCGGCGTTCCAGTGCTTCGGCAAGTTTGGTTATGAAAAAGCCTCAATGTCGATTCTGTTATATTACGCATATCGCAGAAAATTAAGTAAGAAAACTGCCAATGACAAAGAGTAAGTTATACCCACGTTATGAAAGGACGTGCTATGAAGGATTCATTGAAAAAAGGATTGATAATAGGTGCTGCCGGTAGTGCGATTTGTGTGCTTTGGCATCATCTTCTAACCAAAAAGATGATGCAGCTCGCCATGGATCGGGTTGCGCCGCAGGACAGAAGCAACGGAAAAATGCGTGTGTCCGGTTCACCTGAAATGATAGAAACCACTGAAATTGTAAAAAAGGCAGCTGGTCAGCTCGAAAAAAGCGGCTGTGACGTGGTGGAAATCACTGCTCACGACGGAATTTCATTGATTGGGCATTGGTGTCCCTGCGAAGAACCGAAAAGAACTATAGTTGCCATGCACGGGTGGCGTTCCTCCTGGTCACATGATTTTGGTCTAATCGCAGATTTCTGGCGCAATAATCATTGTTCTGTACTCTACGCAGAGCAGCGGGGACAAAATAATAGCGGCGGCGACCATATGAGTTTAGGTTTGCTGGAACGCTACGATTGCCTGGCATGGACAAATTGGATAAACGAGAAAACAGGAAAAAGCATTCCCATCTATCTTGCCGGGGTATCCATGGGTGCAACCTCTGTGCTAATGGCGTCCGAACTGGAACTGCCGGATAATGTATTTGGAATCGCAGCGGACAGTGCATTTACTTCGCTCCATGCAATTTGGAAACATGTCTCCGAAAGCAATCTGCATATTCCTTATGCTCTGCATAAAACAGGTGCCGATAGGATGTGCAAAAAGCGCATCCAAATGGATGCTGATGCTGCCTCAACTACAGAAGCGTTGAAGCACTGCCAAATTCCTGTTCTTTTTGTCCACGGAACAGATGACCACTTTGTTCCAGTTGAAATGACATACGAAAACTATAAAGCCTGTACATCAGAAAAGCGTCTGCTGATTGTTCCGGGCGCTGACCACTGTATGAGCTATCTCGTAGGAAAAAGCACCTACGAGCGCATTGCAAAAGAGTTTTGGGAATTTTGCGAACAGCGGAAAAAGAATCCGTAGATTTGAGTTTGAAGGGGGGGAATCATTATGCGCCAGCGTTGGCTCCGTGTCTTATTCCGTAGAAGGATGTTGACGATACTCCTGCTACTTTTACAGGTATATTTTCTTATATGCCTTGTACTTGGGGGAAGTCAGCTTTCCCGAAATTTCAGTCGCCTACTGACAATCGTCAGTATCATTGCGGTGCTTTATATCGTTTCCCAGAAAGACAAAGGCGCCTACAAAACTGCATGGGCGATCCTGATCCTAACCTTCCCGTTGTTTGGTGGACTGATGTATCTTTTGTCTAATGCACAATCCTCGAAATGGCGCTTTGCAAAAAGTGTCCTCCATACACAACAAAAGGCAAAACCACTCTATGCACTCCCCGGCATTTGCTATGAAAGCGCAACAAAACAACTGCCTGAATATTACCCTCAAATTCATTACTTGCAGGAATACACGGGGTTTCCAATATATGCAGATACAGAAACACATTACCTTACACCGGGTGAACGAAAGCTGGAAACACTTTTGGCGGAACTTGAAAAAGCCGAGAAGTACATATTTCTGGAATATTTCATCGTGCAGGAAGGCGTTATGTGGAACAGCATCTTGGAAGTTTTGAAGCGAAAAACCACGCAAGGCGTAACTGTGCGACTGATTTATGACGATATGGGTTGCTTTCTCACTCTTCCGAAAGACTACGCAAAGCAGCTAAAAAAACACGGTATCCAGTGCGCCGTATTCAATCCCTTCCGACCTGTTCTGACCGTAAAGCAAAATAACAGAGATCACCGAAAAATAGCGGTCATTGATGGAAAGGTGGCTTTTACCGGAGGTATCAATCTGGCAGATGAATACATCAACGCCATTGAGAAACACGGACACTGGAAAGATGCAGCGATCATGCTGAAAGGCAAAGCCGCATGGAGTTTCACACTAATTTTTTTACAGACGTGGGAAATTTGTACCCATACAGACGAGGACTACGAAATCTTCTACCCATGGAAAGAACAAGAGTGCCCTGTTACTGCAAAGGGGTTTGTTCAGCCATACGCTGACAGTCCAATGGATGAAGAAAATGTGGGCGAACACGTTTACCTGCATATCTTAAACAATGCAAAGAAGTACGTGTATATCAACACCCCATATCTGATTGTCGATGATAGTATGCTTTCCGCTTTGCGTCTTGCGGCAAAAAGTGGTGTAGATATACGCATCATCACACCCCACCGCTGGGATAAATGGTGGGTACACATGACCACACGCTCGTATTACCGAGAGCTGATAAAATCAGGCGTTAAAATCTACGAATATACCAATGGTTTCATCCACTCCAAAACCTTTGTGTCCGATGACCGTACTGCAACAGTCGGGACAACAAATTTGGATTTTCGCAGCTTATATCTGCACTATGAATGTGGTGCTCTGCTCTATGAGGCCAAAGCTGTTATGGAAGTCAAGGAGGATTTTCTGCAAACGCTGGAGATATGCCAACAGGTGACAGAAAAGGATTGCAAAACAAATATCGTAGTGCATCTGCTCCAGGATATACTGCGGCTATTTGCACCACTAATGTAAGGAGGGTCTTGAATGTTTGAAGATATTGAAACACACAAAAAATTATCAAAGTGGATTATCGGAACGTTTACAGCCTGCATTTTGATTTATCTTGGCATCCGACATATTAGTCATGTAGCTGATGCCGTGATGTGGTTGAAAGACCTGCTGAACCCACTTTTAATTGGATTGATTTTGGCGTTGTTTCTGAATGTTCCGTTGGGGGTTATTGAAAGACATCTGTTCCCCAAACATCCGACATCTAGGAAAACGAAAATGCGCCGCCCGCTTGCGATCCTGCTTTCATTTATTTTGGTGATAGGGGTCTTTGTCGGTGTTGCTTTTCTTGTTATTCCCGAATTGATCGATGCAGTATCTATTGTCATATCATCCTTGACGAATGGTCTGGATCAACTGGTGGCATTTGAAAGCACGGCTGACTATTCTAAAATCCCATTCGGAGAACAGCTGTCCCAAATTGATATTGATTTTCTTGAACTGAAAGACAATTTGAATGAATGGTTGAATCAATTGGGAACCACCATTATGGACACTGCTGCTTCCGCATTTGGAAGCGTGGTTGCGACGGCAGTCGATTTTGCGATTGGTCTTGTGTTCTCAATTTATATTTTGGCCAATAAGGAGAAATTAAAAAGTCAGATCACCCGAATTGTCCGTGTATGGATTCCAGCATGTTTTGCCGAGCGGGGCATTCATGTGGCAGCTGTCTGTGAAAAAAACTTCAAGCTTTTTGTAGCAGGGCAAACGACTGAGGCAATAATTTTAGGCAGCCTGTGTGCAATCGGTATGTTAATTCTGAGAATACCATATGCGCCGATGATCGGTGCGCTTGTTGGGGTAACAGCACTGATTCCCTATGTCGGTGCCTGGATTGCTACACTTGTGGGTGCATTTTTGATTCTGACAGTCAATCCTTTTAAGGCACTGGTATTCATTATTTTCCTGCTTACTTTGCAACAGATCGAAGGAAATGCAATCTATCCGAAAGTTGTGGGCGCAAAAATCAACCTTCCTGCCATGTGGGTTTTAGCGGCAATCACAATAGGTGGCAATCTGGCTGGACCAATCGGTATGTTGCTTGGCGTACCTGCCGCAGCAGCCACTTACGCTCTTTTGAAAGAAGCAACCGATAAGCGGGAAACGCATCTGAAAACACAAGAAAAAGAGCAGATGGGTAATTCACATAAACAGAATATATCCTAAAAAAATTATCTCAAGATAAAAACTCATAGTAGGGTGTAAGGACTCATGATATAAAAATATCAAGGGTCTTTGCGCCCTATTCGTTTTTTATATTACAAAATCGGCATTATCATACCTTTTAGCGGGCATAATAAGGTTATTCCTCAAAACAAATCGGCACGATACAATGTTATTGAGGTGAATGATTATGCCGATTGACGATTTAACCGCTTTGGGTCAAATAATGCGGGAGGCCCGAAAGAAAAAAGACCTGACACAGCAGGAGCTTTCAGATCTGAGCCATGTTTCTGTAAAACAAATTGCCAACATTGAAAAAGGGCAGATGAACCCTTCCTATTTGATTTTAAGAGCATTGGCCAAGGTTTTGAACATCTCTCTGGACTCTCTAATAAATCCGGATGTTTCTCCAGAAGATGAGGGAGCCAACCAGATGAAAATGCTTTATTCCAGTTGCCCGTCAGAAATGCGTGAAACCCTGCTGCACCATACACAGGAGACCATGCAGGAATTAACAGAACTATCTAAGAAAATTGAAGCGAATTGAGCCAGTGAGTGAAATTTGACGGTTTCCTCTCTGGCTCTTTTCATTTCTGCAAAGAAAGCGGCAAGCAATGCTTGTGGCTATCCATTTAGCCACAAACGCTTGTTGAGGGCAATGCCCCCAAGCCCCCATGAACGCAGAATTTCATTCTGCGGCTGCGCGTTCTGCGAACGCTTTCGACCATGGCCAGCTCACCGCTGGCCGTGGTCTTTTTCTTTTTCTTTTTTCTGTTCCTCGTCCATTTTCAGTAGCCGATCTACATTGGCCTTTGCAGCCAGCAGCTCCCGCATTTCCTCACGGGAGCGTCGGTACTCGGCATAGGTCTTTTTCTTTTCCTCCAGAAGCCGACCGTACTCGGCTTGCAGTTCCTTGACTTTTGGGAGCTTCTTGACCCCCATATCATCAAAGGCATTTTTGGCCGCCTGATGGAGCAGAATTTCTTCCTCGTGTTCCTGACGAAAGTTCTTTGAGTAACCAGCTTTTCGGTAGGCCACATAGGTGTCGCGGGTCTTAGCGTAATTGATGATGTGGGTCCGCAGCACGGCGATCTCCGTCATGCGTTTTTCCGCTGCCTTGATTTTTGCGGACAGCTCGTTGTGGTATGCGGTGGCTGCCGCCGCTTTTTCTGCCAGCTCCGTATAGTCCAGCAGCTGATGTTCAGTGAGATAATTCACAGTCTGTGCCATCTGTTTCAGATTAAAGACCTTGGCCCATCTCGCATATCCGGCACCTTTTCCGGCCTGGAGTTTTGCCTGGATGTCAACCAGCAGATTGACCTTCGGCGGATCAGCTTGCTTAACCGGCTTCTGGCGGGGCGTATGCTCCTTTTGACCGGCGAGAACGGCCAGCAGATCCTCCAGGGTGTAGCCTTCGCCCAAGCTGTCTAGGCGGGACACTTTGCCCCAGCCAGGGAGCTTCAAACGGTAGGATTTGCCGCGCTTGGATACTTCACAGCCGGATTCCCGGAGCAGCTTCAGCAGCGCATCCAGGTCAGTGGGCTTTAGTGCCAAAGCGTTGTCAATGGCAGTACGGAGTAATTCCCGATGGGAGGGTTTTGCTTGATCGCCCAGCCATTTGTTATAGCTTTTTCCGTGAGGCTTTGGGGTCTCGACAATAGACAATCCGTTCTCAATGCAGATGGTGTCGCTCAATCGACGGACGGCTTTTGTGCTGCCCCAAAAGTTTCGGAACTTCCGGTTACACTCTGTATTGACCGCCGACCAGATAATGTGATTATGGACATGGGCCTTGTCAATGTGGGTACAGACGATAAAGGCGTGTTTGCCCTTGGTGAATCGCTTTGCAAATTCCACGCCCAGCCTGTTGGCTTCCTCCGGGGAGATCTCCCCGGGACAGAATGACTGGCGGACATGGTAAGCGATCACATCGTCTGCGCCCCGAACCCGTCCGGTGGCAGCGATATACTGGCGCTTTGCCAGCATGAACTCGGCGTCGGCCACACGGCTGTCGCACTCGTATCCGGTGATGAGCCTGCCGTGATCTGTCTTTTGTGGATTGGCTACATAGTCAATAATCGCGCTGATGGCACGGCTTTCGGTTCGCCCCTTGCCGATATGCAGTGGCATAATGCGTGTGGTTGCCATGAAGATTCCCTCCCTTCAAAAAATGGGCAGCCTCAGCTGCCCATTTCGTCACGATATGAAATAATCTTTTTCTTTTTCTGCTTGGCGCACCGAAGCGTCGTGGCAGCTCCGCCCCAATCATGGAGAACATACGCTACTACCACATCGCTGACCTCTAGCCCCGATCACGGCGGCCAGACTTTGGGCAACGGACGGTTTTTCAGCGATTACCAGCTTCATGGTTTTTCGTCCTCCTTTCATGCAGCCACGCAGTCAGCTGTCGATGGCAGAATCCCACACAGGGCTGGGTGGGGTTATAATTCCCGCAGCCATAACAGGGGTGGCCGGGAGATAAAGAGGGAGGACGGGAAGTTTCCTTCCCGCCCTCCGGCCTGTGTGTCATCATGCGTTCATAGGGGCTGTTGGTGAAGCGGGTCAAACCGTCTTGTCCTCACTTTCCTCATCGCCGCCCCCGTCAGCGTCCGGCTCATCGGATTCCTCGGTCTCCCAGGGATCGTCCTCATCCTCCAGGTCCGCTTCATCCTCGCCGTAGTCGTAATCGTCCAGATTGTCGTTGCCTTTGGTCTTGGGCTTATTCTTGATGAATTTGAAGTAAGCAAAGGCACCGCCGCCCATCAGGGCCAGCACTACCAAAATCATCGCCGGGTTCACTCCGGCAGGCTCTTTTTTCTCCGGTTCTGTGGGTTCCTCCGGCTTTTCCGGCTCCGGCTCCTTGCCGGTACAGCCGCTCATATTGACGGAGCATACCGGGCAGGCGGTATTGATCGCACCTGTTTCACATTTCTTGGTGCAGTTGCAGACCGCAGGCGGCTCTTTCTCCGTCTGTCCATCCTCCATCAGCGCCATCAGGTCGGCCTCGTCCACCTGATTCAAGAAGTGGACAGCGGTTTCCTTGTCCTCGTTGGCCCGGTCAATGAGGATGTAGAAGTAGTTGCCCGCCTTGGTGGTGACGGTGATGAGCTGCTTGTTGCCGCCGAAATCATCCACCAGGGCAGCGTTGCCCTCCGGGGTCAGAGCCGGACTGTCCTCGGTTTCCTCCACCACCACATTGCTGTCGTTGGTGGCGTCCTTCGCCGGGGGCTGGTCTGTCCCCTGGGCAAAGGCCGTCACGGAAAAGCTGGCCATCAGCACCAGGGCGGCGCACAGGGCCGAAAAGGTTTTGAAAATCCTCTTATTCTTCATGGTCGGTGTCCTCCTGTTCGTCGTAGTCGGCAGAAGCAGCGGCCATACCGGGAACTGCGCTGCCGGAAAGCATGGCGTTCAGCTGTTCCGGGGTCATACGCAGGGCGCGCACCATCTGAATGATCTCCAGGTTCTCTGCCTCGGTTTTCTGCGCTTCCAGGGTTTTCAGCTTGTCCTGATACTCCGCAATCTTCTCGCGGACCTTGGCAATCTCCTGGTCAATGCGCTGGATTTTGTTCTTTGCCATTGTGAATCACTCCTTCTAAAAAATCGGCCTTACCAGTTCATCAGGCCATAGCCCTTGATGCACTGGTAATTCAGGTCATAACTTTTAATTTTGCAGGCGTCGCCGCTGTTGCCCTCAACCGTATAAACTCGGCTGCCGTCCGTACCAATGGCAAGGCCCACATGGTCCGCAGACCCATCAAGGTCCCAATCAAAGAAGATGGCGTCACCGGGAGCAAGGTTTTCATATCCCCGTGCGCCCCATTGTCCGTGAGACTGGAACCAGGGAACCCCCTGGGACTGACAGGCGGCAAAGCGCGGCTCGGATAAACCGGCCTGCCCATAGCACCAAGACACGAAGCAGGCACACCATTCCACGCGGGAATTGAATCCATACCAACTCCAGAACGGATAGCCGCCCACATTGCCAACCTGCCGTTTGGCCAGTTCCACCAGTTCGGGATTTCCGGGACGGGTGCCATTCACAAACTGCACACCAGTCAAATCCTCGGAATTGCTCATATCCGGGGAGCCGCCGCCAAAAATCAGAGGTTTGTTGCCCAAGGTCTGCCGGTACACCTGATACATCTCCAGCTGTTCCGGGGTCAGCAGCTCCGAAGCCACAGAGGATATGGGCTTGCTGGTGAGCTTCACATTGAGGATGTAGTAATTGTAGGGAACCTCAACGGTATAGCTGTTGCCCTCGCTGTCGGTACGGGTTTCCGTCCGATAGCGCACTTCCACTTCCTCGGTGAGCGTCAATTTATACTGTGCGGAGAATACACGCTCCAGCTCGGCCTGGGCGCTCTGGCGGGTATATCCCTGCAATACGGCAGACAGGTAAGCCGCCAGCTCATGGGGGTCATGTCCGATCATATCCAGGTCATAACGGTACTCGTCATACCCCGGATGGCTGCTTTCAATGTTGTCGATCTCGGCCTGCAATTCCGCTTCTTTGGCGGCATAGTCAGCCTCCACCGCCACCAGCTCCGGGTCATCCGACGGATAGGTGGTGCCGGACACCACAGAGCCAATGCTCTGTGCCATCATGGAACAGGAGGACATGGTGTTGAGCAGCATACAGACCAGCAGGAAGATCGCACCCGCAATCAGAAAACCCTTTTTGTGCCGCATGACAAAAGCACCGGCTTCCTGTGCCTTTTCCTTAACGGTCTTGGCGGCCTTGCCGGTCTTTTTGGCGGTACTGGCGGTATTCCCGGCAGTCTGACCGGCGCGCTTGGCAGCGGCATATTCCTTTTTGATGGCCTGCTTCTGCTGCCAGCGGGAAACAGGATTGCTGGAAAGCTGGGGATTTTCCTGCAAAGACTTCTGATACAGGGCGTTCACATTGGCCTTTTCCAGTTTCTGCTCGGCCTCGGCTGCCTTGCGATAGGGTTTCAGCTTGTGGCTGTGGTATCCCTCCCGCGCAAGCCTAACGCCGGTTTCCACCGTTTCCTCGGACTTGTGGGCGCTCTCCACGCCCACATTGTCCTGTTCGCTCTCATGGATTTCCTTGTGGAGTTTCCCCAGGGCGGCATTGGCAGGAGTGTCCCGTACTGCATGGGACAGCTTGGAGGGCGGCTTTTTCTTGTCCTCCAGCACCAGCTTGGTGGTCACTTTGCCAGTCTCCGGGTCCACCGTCTTTTGCCGGACCTGCTTTTTGGGGATTTTGGCCTGCGCCTTATCCGCTCTGGCGGCGGCCTTGTCCGCCTTATGGATGGGCTTCTCCAACGCCGGATCAGCCCGTTCTTCCTCCGTAAAGCGCAGGCGCGGTTCCTTATTCATACCATTCTCCCAGCATGAGGGAATCCGTCATGTAGCGCAGCTCCACATAGAGGGCCAGCCCCATGGGACAGTGGATGGGGTGCTGGAGCAGATAGGCGTAGATCTGCGCCACCACATTGGCCAGCAGCTCGGCCTGACTGCCCTCAAAGACAACAACAGCAGGAGTGCCGTTCATGGCGCACCAGATTTCCATAAGGCGCAGCAGACCCGATTCGCCATCCTCGTTCAGCTCCGCAGCCTGATCCGCCGCCGTGCGGGTTTCACTGACGGCATCAGCCAGCTCGGTGAGCAGACAGGTGCGCTCGCCCTCCAGAGCATCCTCGAAAAACATCATGGTATCCAGTTCAGTATTGGGTTTCATGGTTATTCATCCTCCTTTTTCAGTTCCTGGGGTTTGGTGGTCATAATGCGGTACAACTCGGTGTTCTTGGGAAAATGGTCTACGAAAGGCAGGATGGTGGAGCCATAGAACAGCAGGCCCTCACCCTCGCCGGAATGGGTCACATAGCTGAGCTGGTGCGGGGAAATGCCCAGCTGCTTGGCCAAAATCTGCCGGTCTCCGCCCGCCTGGTTGAGCATATACACGAAGTCGGAGTTTTCAAAGATGTTCTCCACCTCACGGCTGGAAAGCAGGTCTTTGACATTCTGGGTAAGCCCGGTGGGAATGCCGCCCCATTTGCGGAATCGCTTCCAAATCTCCACCGTGTAGGCGGCGGTCTGTTCCTCTTTCAGAAGCAGGTGCATCTCGTCAATGTAGTAGCGGGTGGACTTGTGGGCGGCGCGGTTGATGGTCACACGGTTCCACACCTGGTCCTGGACCACCAGCATACCGATCTTTTTGAGCTGCTTGCCCAGCTCCTTGATGTCATAGCAGACGATACGGTTGTTGATGTCCACATTGCTGCGATGGTTGAACACATTGAGAGAGCCGGTTACATAGATTTCCAACGCCGTGGCGATGTACTGCGCTTCCTTTTCGTCCTGCGCCCGCAGCAGGTTGTAAAGGTCCTCCAGGATGGGCATATTCTCCGGGCGCGGGTCGTTCAGATAGTCCTGATACACCAGCCGCACACAACGGTCGATGATGGTTTTCTGCACCGGCTGTAAGCCCTCCTTGCCGCCCACGATCAGCTCGCACAAGCTGAGAATGAAGTCGGACTTGAGGGACAGCGGATTATCCTCGTCCGAGTAGTCCAGGTTCAGGTCCATGGGATTGATATAGTTGGTGGAAGTGGGCGAAATCTTGATGACCTGCCCATGCAGACGCTCCACCAGGGGGGCGTACTCGGCCTCCGGGTCGCAGATGATAACATCATCGGTTGTAAGCAGGAAGCTGTTGGCGATCTCGCGTTTGGCGCTGAAGGACTTACCGGAACCCGGCGTACCGAGGATCAGGCCGTTGGGGTTTTTCAGCAGCTTGCGGTCCACCATGATAAGGTTGTTGGACAGAGCATTGATGCCGTAGTACAGTGCCTCTTTGCCGTTCTGGAACAACTCCTGGGTAGTGAACGGCACGAAAATGGCCGTGGAGCTGGTGGTCAGCCCCCGCTGAATCTCGATCTGGTTGATACCCAGGGGCAGGCAGCTCATCAGCCCTTCCTCCTGCTGGAAGTCAAGCCTTGTCAGCTGGCAGTTGTACTTCTGCGCGATGGAACCGGCCTGGAACACATTGTTGTCCAGCTGGCGCTGGGTGTCCGCTGTGTTCAGCACCAGGAAGGTCACAAGGAACATTCGCTCGTTGCGGCTCTGCAAATCCTGCAAGAGCTTTTTGGCCTCGGCACCGTAGGTGGCAAGGTCGGAGGGAATGATGTCCATGTCATATCCGGCGCGGACGGCCTTTTTCTGTTCCTCGATTTTGGACTTATCCAAATCGGTGATCTTTCTCTTGACCGTCTTGATGGCCTTGATCTGGTCCACCGACTGGATATGCAGGCTGACAATCAGGCTGGATTCCATGTCCAGAAAATCAGCCAGCATCCGGTCATTCAGCTCCGGTGCGAGAATCTGCAAAAAAGAAACAGTCCCGTATTTCTTGCCCATACGGAACTGCTTGCCGGTGCGGAACTCAAAGGAGCTGGGCGCGATAAAGTCCTTGGTGGACAGGCCGCTGGACGGGAGCCAGTCCCATGCAAAACGGAACGGCAGCTGTTCATCCATGTGGAAGATGGAATGCAGCTGTGCCAGCCGTGCCTTGCCGTCCAAAGTCTCGGCGGCCACGCCCAGGCGTTTGAAGTTGTTGAGAATATCGGTTTCGATACGCTCCAAACGGGGTTTGGCCGATTTAATATTTTCGGCGTTAATGCCGAAAGTCAGGTACTTGCTTTTAATGAGGCCGTTGTTACCCCTGGCCAGCTGGTTTTGCAGCATGGTGGTGTACTCCACCCGGATGCTGTCAAAATCATCCCTCTGAAGGGGGATGTTGATGGCGCGGGCAAAGGTTTCCTCGGACGCCGCGAGATTGAGGAAAGACAGCTCAAATCTGATCGAACTGTCGAAGTAGTTGAGAAAATCACACCAGCCCTCGAAGATCGCCGTTTTATCCTCGTTCTGCGAGAGCTGATAGTTGATGTCCTGGAATTGGATGGTCTTTGTGTAGTAGCCGTCTGCCACTCGACAGATACCGTCCGTCCACATTCGTTCATAGGGGATACTGTCCTGAGCCGATTTTTCCTTTTTGTCCGTGCGGTTGGCGCGGACAATGGCAGCCTCAATCTGCTTTCTGTCGGCGCGGGACAGTTTTTTCTTTGTTCTGACCGGCTGCACAGCTTTTTCCTCGGTTTTTCCGAACAGCCGGTGCAGCCAGCTTTTGATTGCCGCGAACAATGTCGTACACCTCCTCGTCAAGATTTGCCTGCCGCTGTAACACGGCATAGAAATTATTGGTGCGGTAAGGGCGCTCTTTGGGACGGATCACCGTGACACGGATGATGTTGCCCACGATCTTTTCCAGGGGCTGGCCGTGCTTTTCATACATCGCCAGCATGAAGAAGGGCAGCATGACCAGCATCATACACATGGCCGCCACGCTGTTTCCCGCAGGCCCCCGGAGCAGAAAGAAAAGCGGTACGCCGATCAGCGCCCCGCCGGTGAAGCAGACCAGCTGCCTCTTGGTCAGGTTGAAAGCAACCTTTGTTTTGACTTTGGTTAAGTCTTTGGGTACGGGTACATAAGCCAATGGGATTTCCTCCTTTCTGGTTAATGTGCGTTAAACACGGCTTTTGCAAGGCTTCCGGTCTTAAAGAGTGTAAAGCACAACAGGACCGTATAGCCCACACAGCTCCAGATAGCCATGATGATGTCATCTTCCGTTGCGATGTTCTGCACCAGCACGGCGTAGATCGCCACACAGACGATGATGAGAAATGCCTGAAAGCCCAGGGCAAGCAGGGAGCGCAGATAGTTCTGGCCCATACCGCCTGATTCCTTGCTCATCATGGTGGCCATCGGAATGGGGGCCACCGAAGTCACAAGGTAAATCTCAATCATACGGCCATAGATCACGATAAAGATACAGATATACAGCGCCCACATGGTAATGCCAATAAACATACTTTGGAACCACAGTCCAAACAGCGGCCCCAGGTCCATTTCCATCAGCCGCGGTTCCATGTCGGTCATTACAGAGGAGATGTCGATAGATGCGTCAGAACCGATGATACCTGCTGCCTGCGCCACCACACTTTGGGCCATATCGAACACGCCCATGACGATATTCCAGGTGTTTGTGACGATCAAAATAGCAGCGGCGCTTTTGAACACCCATTTGAAGATCATCCAGGTGTCCACATCGTGCAGGTTGTTTCGGTCGGTAATCATCTGGATCAGCTCCAGCGTCATCACGATAGCCAGGATCACACCTGCAATCGGCACCATGATGGAGTTGGAGAGATTCTGGATCATGCTGAAAATGCTCCCGTTCCAGCCCTGTGGGGTCTGGCCCACCTGTGTCGCAATGTCTGCGACCTGCCGGTTCACGCTATCGAACAGCCCCGATAAGTTTCCCATGATGCCGCCCACCAGCATTTCTTTCAGCCATTGGGTCAGGGCATCCAGTAAGAAATCCATACGGTGTCAGCCTCCTTTCCGCCCCTCCCGCTTGTCACGGGAGGGGCTGGGATTTCTTGCGGGCAAAGGGTTAGACGGTGAACAGGCTGGAGAGCAGAGGTACGAGAACCATGCCGACCACGGCGACGCCAGCGCCAGCCATGAGCTGCTTCATGCCCTGGCTCTTTGATTGTGTGCGATAAAGAAGCAATAGAAGTGTAAAAAATTTTGCCGTTCCTATCCGGCACTTGGCCATTGTGTCGGATAGGTCGGGCGGTTATTCGGGCAAGTCAATCTTGCCGACAAAGCTGTAATAAATCTCAATGTCCTGCCTGCGGGTGCCGTTTTCGTCGTAGCTGCACTCATGCACCACGATTTTCTCAATCATTTCCCGCAAGAGGGTTGGGGTCAGTTCTTCAAAGGCAAGGTGCTTGCGGACAATGCCCATGAATTTCTCGGCGTTGACGGTGGCTGCCTGCGACTTGTCCAGTTCAGCTTGCAGGGTGGCGGCTCTCTTTTTCAGTTCCGCTTGCTCGGCTTCGTAGTCCGCCGACAGTTCCATGAAACGCTCGTCGCTGATTTTGCCGTTTACATTGTCCTCATACAGCCGCTTAATCATGCGGCTGATTTCAGAAATGCGTTCCTGCGCCTGTTCAAGCTGCTTGGTGGCTGCGGCGGTCTTTCGCTTGCCGCCGATCTCGTTCTGCTGGACAAGCAGCTTCACAAACCGGCTCTCATGCTTGGCTGCGTATTCGGTCACTTGCCGGAGATTTGCCAGGACACCGGCGGTCAACAGGTCGGTGCGGATAAAGTGCGCCGTACAGTTTCGGGTGCGCTTCTTGTAGCTACCGCAGATGTAGCAGTCCTGCTTGCGGTCTTTGTTCTGGTATCTCTGCTGATACAGCACATGGCCGCAGTCGGCACAGAACAAAATCCCGGAGAACAGCCCCACTTCATCATAGCGGTTGGGGCGCTTGCGCTGCTTGCGTAACTCCTGTACCCGTTCCCATGTTTCCTTGTCGATGATCGGCTCATGGTGATTCTCAAATATTGCCTGTTTCTCGATGGGGTTCTCTACACTGTGCTTGACCTTGTAGGACACCTTTTCTGTCTTGAAGTTTACCAGACAGCCGGTGTACTCCCGGTTTTCGAGGATATGAACCACGGTGTTGGTCGCCCATTTGCACTCATAGCCGGGGTGATAACGGCGGGTGCTGCCTGTCCGCTGATATTCCAGCGTCCCCGGCGTGAGGATTTGCTGCTCGGTCAGCATACGGGCAATCTTGGTCGGGCCGTTCCCGGCAAGGCAAAGCTGGTAAATCTGCTGTACCACCGGGGCGGCTTCCTCGTCTATGATGAAGTTTTCGTCCTCGTCCATGAGATAGCCATAAACCGGCTTGCTGGTAACAGGCTTGCCGCTCATGCCTTTTGACTTTTTAACTGCCTTGATTTTCTTGCTCGTATCTCTCACCAGCCATTCGTTGAATAAATTTCGCAGCGGGGTAAAATCGTTGTCCATGCCCTCGCTGGCGCTGTCCACATTATCGTTGACAGCGATAAAGCGGACACCCTTTTGTGGAAACAGCATTTCCGTATAAAACCCCACTTGCAGGTAGTTTCGCCCCAGCCTCGACATATCCTTGACGATCACTGTGCCTACTTTCCCGGCTTCAATATCCGCAAGCATGGCTTGAAAACCGGGTCTTTGGAAGTTTGCCCCGGAATACCCGTCATCGGTGTACCAGCGCAGATTGGTAAATCCATTCTGTTTTGCGTAGGCTTCGAGTATCCTTTTCTGGTTCGATATGGAATTGCTCTCTCCTTGCAGGTCATCGTCTTTGGATAATCTCGGATAAAGGGCGGTAATCAGGTTTTGGGTGGCTTGTCTTAACATAAAATCCTCCGTTTCCGACAGCCAACCCCACTATTCCGTATTTTTATCATACCACATGGGGCGGCTGTCTGTATAGCGGCAAAAGCGTCAAAAGTGCTTCTTTATGTCCTGTCATATTGCCGGTTTTTGTGTAGCAGCTTCGGTCTGCAATACCTTTGCCATTTTGTCGGCGGCGGTTTCGCTGCTGCCCTGCTTGAAAAAGCCGGACACCACAAGGACAGAGTTGCCCATGCGGATTTCCGTCACGCAGTCGGGGCGGCGGGGATTGGTTCGGTTGATCTGCTTGTTATCTGCCATAGGCTACTCCTTTCACTCGTTCATCAAATTTTTCAGCCGTTCCAGCTTGGCCTGTGCGGTTTCCCTGCGGAAATTACCGCCTGTAAAACGGACGGGGGCACACATTTCCAGCAGCCGGTCATAGATACGGGCGTGGGCGGTGTCCGGCGGGTTCTGGATTTGCTGCAAGGTCAGGTTAGTGGTGACGATCAGCGGCCTGCGGCTACGGTATCGGCTGTCAATGACGCTGTAAACCTGTTCCAGCCCGTATTCTGTTCCACGCTCCATGCCGAAATCGTCCAAAATCAGCAGCGGATAGCGGCAGAGCCGGGAGATGTACTCGTTCCTGCCCTCAAAGCTGGCGGCAAGGTCATTGAGGATTGCAGCAAAGTTTGTCATGCGGACGGGGATTTCTTTCTCCATCAGGGCGTTTGCGATACAGCCCGCAAGGTAGCTTTTGCCGGTTCCCACACCGCCCCAAAAGAGATAGCCAATGTTCTCGGCCTGCATGGTGTCCCAATGCTCCGCATAGAACCGGGCAACAGCGGTCTGGGGGTTCCTGCCGTTGTCGTTTTCAAAAGTCCAGTCCCGCATGGCGGTATCGGAAAATCCCCGGCGTTTCAAGTCCTCTACGGTGTCAAGGTGTCTGCGCTGCTGTTCGGCGGCTTCACGCTCAATCCGCTGCGCCCGCTGGCAGTCGCACTCTGCCGGGTGGCGGTCAAGCCCGAAAAGCGTCTTGCCCTCCGGGAAATAGGCTTCTTTGGGCTTGCGGCATTTTCCGCAGTACAGCAAACCGTCCTCGCCTGTGTAGTCGCCGCTGTCCGGCTCGGTATCCGGCAGCAGATTGATATTCTCGATTTTGTTCATAAACTTTCCCCCTCCTTGCAGGTGTAGTCCGGGACGCCCTGTTTCGGGGCGTCCTTTTTATCGTTCTCCGCCCAGATCCGCAGGGCGGCGGCATAGTTCTGGTAGGTTCTCCCGTTGGCGGCAAGGTAGCGGCTCATTTCTTCAATGAGCCGTTCCAGTCTGTCCGGGAACTCGGTTTTCAGTTCTGCATACTCGGCTTCGGTCAGAAAAACATTTTCATATCTGCCAAACGGTTTGTGCGGCTCTTCACTCACTCCCATTGTTTGGTTTTCTATCAGGTTGTTTATAGTAAGGTTGTTAGGGGTCGGTTTTCCGACCGTCATAAGGTCGCTTTTCCGACCATCAGTAGATCGGTTTTCCGCACTTATGAGGGTCGCTTTTCCGACTGTCATAGGGTCGGAAATCCGTACGAATGGCGGCAGCTTCACATACAGGCGGTTGGCTGCGGAAAATCCCGCCCGTTTCCGTTCCAGAAGTCCGGCTGCGTCCAGTTCGTTTAAGGCGGCTTTGATGGCGGTCTGCCCCTTATCCAGCATTTCGGCAATCTCCGCTATGGGATAGACAATGAATGTCCTGCCCTGATCGTCCTGCCAGCCGTTCCGCTGTGACAGGGTGGTGCGGTCTAACAGCAGCGCATAGAGCAGCTTGGCGGTCTGGGAAATGTCCATTTTCAGCAGGAACCGGGGATATGGCAGGTAGGGTGGCAAGCCTGTGTCCAGCCCTACATAAATGGTTTCCTGCGTGTTGTCCGGCTTCATGGCTTCGCCCGCTTGGAGCGAAACGGCGGGCACTCGATGATAACAGCCCGGAAACTCTGCTTGCAGGTGCGGCGGCACCTGCGGCAAAGGGGATTGTAGGTGATACGGTTGCGCTCGTTGAGGAAGAACGCCCATTCTTCTTTGCGCTTCTTGCTCATCCTCGGCATGGCGGCTCCTTGTATTATAGAGTAGTAGTTATTAGAGCCCCTCTCCAAGGGCTGTGCTACACTGTAAGGGATGCTGTGGATTGGTTGGCGGCTCCTACCACAAGATGGTTCACGAAAGGTTCCAACCACAGCCCCTTACAATTTTGTTAATCAGTTAAATACCGCCAGACGGTTTATGTGGAACAAGGCTACAAAAGTAAGGTGTACTGTGGATACAGCATCACATATTTTCTCTGGAGGTATTTGTTATGGTAGTTTCTGTTGGCATTGATGTCTCAAAAAACAAGCATGATTGCTTCATTGTAAGCTCAGAGGGTGAAGTCCTGGCGGATGTTTTTACTATCCCTAACAACATGGACGGTTTTGATGCTCTACTGGAAAAAATTCGAGCTTGTACTACACCGCAGGACAAAATAAAAGTAGGGCTTGAGGCAACCGGGCATTACAGCTACAACATTCTTGGGTTTCTTCTGGACAACGGTCTGGCCACCTATGTCTTGAATCCCCTACGCACGAACCTCTACCGGAAAAGTCTCAGCCTGCGAAAGACCAAGACCGACCGTGTAGATGCTCGAACCATTGCTGCTAGTGGTGGCTCTTGATGTCCTCCCGTTTGCTGTTCTTGCCGTACCGCAGATTTGCCCGGATACAGGACAGGGCAAAATCCTCGTCCCCGCAGTTCAGCGTGTCCAGCCGGTAGTCCTGCCGGGGAATGAGCCGCCCGGCTTCGTCAAGGGTGGGCTTCATGGTAAACTCGTCATGCTCAAAGGTCAGATAGGCTTCGGCGGCTCCGTAGTCGGCATTTTTAGAGCTGATATGCTTGATCGTTGCCATAGGCTTCACCTATCACTTTCAGCACCTCGAATTTGAGGGCGGCAAGGTCGGAAACGGCGGCTCTCACTTCGCTGGACAGGGCGTTGTAGGGTGCGCCGTATTCGTTCAGATACCGGGCGATCTGGTTTAAGTTGCTGCCGATTTTCCCGTACTGCGCCACAAGGGAAGATACGGCGGTGAGCATTTCCTCGCTGTGGGCAGTTACCCGGATAACAGGGGAAATCCGGCTGTAAAAAACGGCTTGCCGGATATACTCCGACTGGCTCATGGAGAGGGCGGCGCATTTGTCCTCAAAGGCTCTGCGCTCGTCCTCGGTCAGACGGGTCTTGACAACACATTTCCGCTTGGGGGTGTTGTAGGTCTTGCGTGTCATGGTGGCTCAACTCCTTTCGTTTGCTGCGGTTTGTCCTCTCACTGATAGGAGAAAAACAGGGTGTAAATCGGAACTGTTTTTGAAAAATCCGAAAAAATATTTGCGGGGATTTTTCGGCGGCGCAAGCCGCAAAAGGCGGGTTTGGGGTGGCAACCCCAACAAGTATCTGACCGGGGGGCAAATGAGCGAAAAGCGAAATTTGGTACACTGGTCGATACTTGCTCTCCATGACTGCACACTTCCCCTCGCTTCTGTCCGCCACTTTTTCCCGGTTTGTATAAATGCTTTTTGCAAATTCTCCTTTGCCTACTACTCGTCCATCGGGTGCCGATTTTGGCAAGCTACTTCTTTTTCTGTTACCAATAATTTGTGGAATAGTTTTTCTGCTCGCTGGTCGGGTAAAAATTTTTCTCTTGCTTACTACCGCACTTGGCAAAGGAAGAATGGCTGGAAAGTTAAACGGACAATAAAAAATGCAGCAACCCATTTTCGGAGTTTGCTGCTTTATTCTGGGAATCTTAAATTTTAAGAAAATAGGTCGATATAATTGTTAGAAAACCACTATAGAAGAATTTTTCAACAATGAATTAGATTGGAGGAATTTAGCATGAACGCAATGAATATGTAACATCCAGTCTGACGATCAATAAAGTCAAAAGCATGTAAATGTTGGAAATTATAATTGTTTACTAAATTTTAATTGATGGGAGGACGAATTATGGCTATGCAGATCAATGGATATTCCCGTGCCTCTATGTTGGCACAGCAATTTTCCGGTATACAACAAAAAGCAAACACCGTAAAAACGCAAGATTTTACACAGCTGATGCAGAACACAAATGCAACCGCACAGGCAGCAGGCCAGACAGATGCGGCGGCGGCAACACAAGAAGTATCAGAAGTTGACGAGATGGAGGCTTTCAAGCAGGAAATTTATGAGGAACTGGCTGAAATTGATTCAATGACCGCTGCCTCTGTTTTGACTAATTCTATACATATTACAGAAGATGGATTCCAAAGAATGAAGGACGATCCAGAGTACCGCAAGGAGATTATGGATTGGCTTCGAGCAGATGCGAGAGATTCACATAAGGTTCCTTTTGACTGCCATGTTACAACAACGATTACAAGTGCTGGAGCGACCAGCTATGGAATTAGTGATACTGCAACAACGCCACAATGGGTTAATTCTAAAGCGGAGGGGGCGTTTTATCGTTCTGACCGCAGAGCTGAGCAGCGCAAGAGGAACAACGAGTATGTGACCGAGGAACGCCTAAAGCGGGAACTTATGCAAAAAATGATACTGGAAAAGAGCATTGACCGAAAGGAACAGCTGCAAGCACTTGACCAGAGAATGTTTGCACAGGATGTTGTTAACCAGAAGTATGTTCAAGATTATTTGCTGGGAACGCAGGAACCCAGAATGTGGTACATTTAATATAAATATCGCTATCAAATAGCCACTTACAAGGGCAGTTGAACAATTGGCTATTCTTTTTCTATTATAAAGAAGCCCGTGTGGAGATGAAAGCTGTCGCCCAAGGACAGGCACAGGCACTTACTAGCGCAGTCACCGTGGATATTCGGGCATGACAGCGAACTTTCAGGAAGGGGTGTAACAATATGACGATCACAGATATTGCCCGTATGATGATGAACGCAGATCAGTATCAGCGTGGAGTCACACAGCCGAAATATCCAAACGGCGCTGCGGTATCAGATCCGAATGCGCCCGATGACGGACTGGATATTACAGGCATGACCGCAGCGGACTTTCACATCATCCCTGTATCCAAAGAAGCAGAACAGGCGGTGCGGGATATCGCTTTGGAGCACATGAAAAAGTATTATGGAATGTCCGGGCCTGACGGCAATGATCTGGGAAATTTCATCAAGTCCTATTATAAGCAAGTCCCCGTCTCAGACCGCGCTAATGCTGGCTGGACATTGAATCAAATGCACAGGGATGAGGCCTATCGTCTCTATGATTTCGTCCGTTCCCGTGTTCCCGGCTGGGAGACTGGTCAATGGTTTGATACCAGTATTTTGGAGGAATACAAGCAGGGAACTCTGGATATGAAAGCATAAGCACATTTGGAGGAAAAATAATCACAAATAGCGGCAGAAAGGAACACCTTTCTGCCGCTCAGTCTGTCGAAAAAGTCCGGCGAAAGCTGGGCTTTTTCGTTTGCAAGAGGTAAAATAGCATAGGTGGTGAGAAAGATGCTGGAACGCGGGAAGATGGATCGCAATGTGATAGAGATGGTGGAAATAGATAGCCTGGTACCAGAGGGGCATTTACTTCGGAAAATAGACAAGGCAGTAGATTTCAACCGTTTATATGAAATGGTAGAACCGTTATACTGTGAAGACAACGGCAGGCCGAGTGTAGACCCGGTGGTGCTGTTCAAAATGGTACTGATCCAGCATCTATATGGATTGCCATCCCTTCGGCGGACGGCGGAGGAGGTAAGCGGCAATATTTATTACCGCTGGTTTCTGGGGTATACCTTACAGGAGGAAACGCCCCACTTTTCCACGGTGAGCTATAACTTCCGGCACCGCTTTACGGAGGAGACAGTAGACCAGGTATTCCGTTGGATTTTGGAGGAGGTAGCGGAGGCAGGTTATCTTTCCCCCAAGGCGGTATTTATAGACGGAACGCACATCAAAGCCAATGCCAATACCAAAAAGCAGGTGAAGGTGCGGATTCCGGCGGCATCCAGGCACTATGCCAAGGAACTGATGGAAGAGGTAAACACAGACCGGGAACTCCACGGAAAGAAACCCTTTGACGATGATGATGAGCCACCGGCTCCGACAAAGAAGCCCAGAGACAACACCTCCAAGAAGAAGCTGGCCCGGCGGAAGAAGGAAAAGCAGCGTACAGTGCCCCAGAGCGTAACAGACCCTGACAGCGGCCTGTTTGTGAAGGGAGAGCACAAGCGGCAGTTTGCCTATGAGGCCCACACCGCCTGTGATAAGCATGGGTTTGTTCTGGAGACGGTCATTACCCCTGGAAATGTACATGACAGCGTGGCCTTTGATGAAGTGTATGACCGTGTGACGGCAGATTTCCCGGAAGTAGAGACGATTGTTGCCGATTCCGCCTACAAGACCCCGCATATCTGTAAAAAGGTATTTGAAGATGGACGTGCGCTCTCCACCGCCTACAAGCGTCCGCAGACCATGAAGGGTGGACACGAGTGGTGGAAGTATGTGTATGACGAGTACTACAACTGTGTGCTCTGTCCGGAATACCAAGTGTTGTCCTACCGTACCACCAACCGGGATGGATACCGGGAGTACAGAAGTGATCCTCGCGTCTGTGTAAACTGTCCTACCCGCCACCTGTGCACCCACTCCAAAGACTGTGTCAAAACGGTACAGCGGCATATCTGGAAAGACTATGAGGACTTAGCCGACGACGTCCGCTATACGCCAAAATACCAGAGACTTTACAAGCGCCGGAAGGAAACCATTGAACGGGTCTTTGCCGACGCCAAGGAAAAACACGCCATGCGTTATACCCAGTACAGAGGCTTGGCCCAGGTGTCCAACTGGGTGAAGCTTAAATTTGCTGCCATGAATCTCAAAAAACTGGCCTGTTGGTTGTGGAAGGAGAAGCTTGCTCCATTTACCCTTATCCTTCTTTGGCAGCTATACACAAGAAACCCGGCTTATGCTTGACGCATATGCCGGGTTTCTCGACAGGCTGAGCGGCAGAAAGGAACACCTTTCTGCCGCTATTTTTCTCAATATCATTTTCTGCAATTTTGCATTTTTGCAGTTGCGGAAAAGTGGGTGACTGTCAAATTCTTATGTGATACTTTACCGCACATGAGCATTCGCGCCGGGGTTGTCGTTACCGTAACCTTCCAGCAGGTTGATGACGCCCCAGATGCCGAGACCGGCTCCCAGAGCAATAACGAGGGTCTGCAAAACGGTGATAGTTTCCTGCATCCGCTGGGGCGTATAGCTTTTGGGGAAATACTTCCGCAGGGTGTCGGAGGTGAAAGTCACTTTGTCG
Source organism: Intestinibacillus sp. Marseille-P6563 (assembly GCF_900604335.1). Lineage (NCBI taxonomy): Bacteria > Bacillati > Bacillota > Clostridia > Eubacteriales > Butyricicoccaceae > Intestinibacillus > Intestinibacillus sp. Marseille-P6563. The sequence goes on from NZ_UWOD01000001.1 coordinate 852,171, forward strand.
AGATCACTTTTCTTTTCCTCGCCCATGATGACGCGCATCATATCAAGGGTCAGATGTCCTTCCTGGCTGTATTTCTTGAGCCGCTGGGCCTGGGAGAGAGAGGGGGTAGCCTGTTCGCTGTCCATCGCGTCCAGCAAGTCCCGCTGTTCCTCTTTTTTGAGGAAAGACAGCTCATAAGCCGGGTTGAGGGCGATTTTCTTTTCATCTACCATATCCAGCAGTTCGGGGATAAGCTCCGTCAGGCGAATATAGCGGAAAATCTGATTTTTACTCTGGCCGACCTGTTCAGCCAAAAGCTCGCTGGACTTCTTTCCAGCAGACTTGTTCCCAACTTGGGAACAAGTTAAATCCACGCGCTCACCTTGGTGCTTCATAGCATCCAGCTTCATCTTGTAGGCAAAGGCCCTCTCGCTGGGGAACAGGCTTTCCCGCTGTAAGTTGCTGTCCACCATGATGATGGTGGCGGCATCATCGTCCAAATCCCGGACGATGACCGGCATAGTCTCTTTCTCAGCCAGCTCACTGGCTCGGTGCCGCCTGTGTCCGGCTACCAGCTCATAGCCGCCCTCCGGGTCCGGCCGGGCAATCGCCGGAACCAGAACACCATACTGCCGAACACTGTCGGCGGTCTCCAGCATGGCCTCGTCATCCTTGACTTTGAAGGGATGGTTCTTGAAAGGATGCAGCTCAGACAGCGGGATTTCCTGTATCTTCTCCAGCTTGGCATCCTGGCGGCCTTCTTCGGTGGAGAATAAATCATCTACCGAGGCCAGCTCTACTTTTTTCGCGCTGCTTTTCAAGTTTCATCACCTCCTGGGTCAGATTTTTGTACCCCTCGGCCACCTTGCCATTGGGGTCATGGGCAAAAATACTCTTGCCCTCGGCACTGATTTCTTTTGCCCGGACAGAATGGGGAATCTCGGTGCCGAACACCTTGATTTTGCTGCCATAGGTCTCCCGCAGCAGGGCAGCAATCTCCTTGGCGAAGTTGGTGCGGTTGTCCACCATCGTCAGCAGGATACCGTCGATCTGGAGCTTGGGGTTGATCTGCCGCTTCACCTTGCTTATGGTCTGGAGCAGCTGTTCCAGGCCCTTGGCGGGCAGATACTCCGCCTGGACGGGGATTATGACCCTGTTGGCGGCTGCCAGTGCATTGACCGTGAGCATACCCAAGGAGGGCTGGCAGTCAATCAGGATATGAGAATACTGTCCCTTGAGCGTGTCCAGGTATTGCCGCAGGATGGTCTCTCGGCTCATGGCATTCACCAGAGAGACCTCCATACCGGAGAGCTGGATGTCAGCGGGTATCAGGTCAACACCTTCCGGGTGGTGCAGGATACCCTCGCCGGGGCGCAGCGGCTCGTCCATCAGGATACGGCCCATAGCGTCGGACAGGGTAAAGGGCAGCTTGTCCGGCTGGGGATGACCCAGGCTGATGGTCAAGCTGCCCTGTGGGTCTCCGTCAATCAGCAGCACTTTCTTCCCGGACTGCGCCAATCCAACACCCAGGTTTTCACAGGTCGTTGTCTTGCCGACGCCTCCTTTTTGGTTGGCGATGGCGATAATTTGCGTGTTCATAACAATCACCTCGTTTCTGTTTGGTGTTGTCATGTGCCTGCACAGCAGTCCTGGAAATGACAAAAGCCGCCACTTGAACAAGTGACGGCTTCGCCTAAATCCAATATTCTACTGTGCTTGAAATCAAAAGGCTTTGAGTTCCTTTCTGCTATTCATTTGTCGTTAATGAAACACCCCCTATAATTCGACTTATTTCAGTATGATTTTTCGGTTTGGAAAAGGATGAAAAAACCAGACTGAAAACCTCAAAACCCTTGATTCTACGGGGCTTTTCCGGTTTGTCGTAATTATACCGTAAGGGCACACTTTCGCCACGATGGCCCTCTCCAGCGGCGTGGATGTGAAGACATTGTCCAGTATGCTGGGCCACTTCAGCGCCGGGTTCACCCTCGACACCTATACGCACATCACTAACGAGATGCAGAGAGGTGCGGCGGAGAAGATCGGCGGCTTCATGGAAACAGCCACAGCCAAGCCGGAACCCGAGCCGCCCGACCCACCGGAGGAGAGCCGGTGCAAGGTGATCCCGTTTGAGAGGGTCGGGTGAAAAACATATCGGGGCATACAGTTCAATCTATATGCCCCGATATGGCTTACTTATTATTCAACTCTTGTAACAAAGAAACATTAGCAGTATAGTCTTCCGGACAAAGTAATTCGTACTTGTTGTTGGTAAGAGTGATAACGGAATCAAAAGAATCCAAAATCTCGTCTCCTGAAAAACCAAGACCCGAAACGATAAGCTGGTTTTCAGTTATACGCTCACAAATATAACTATATATTTGGCGTTTTTTCGTTTCGTCAGTCTCTGCGTTGTTTGGACTATCGAAAACAACCGGAAAATCTATCGCAGAAGGATTGAACTCATGTTTGAGCTGAATCAGATTAACATACCAAATAATTGTTGAAAGAGGATTATTGCTACCTCCAGCAGTAAAAGTTCGCTTAATGTTTTCAAAGCTTTTTGCATTGATTCCTTCAAGGCCAAAACGATTTTTATCAGCCAGCATCAAGGTGTAGTATCGCTCGTTAATTTTTTTCTTGATCTGATCATATTTGCGAAGTGATTTTCTTACTTCCTTAAGCTTCTGTTCGTTTTCTGATATGCTGATACGAATAGAATCCAAGTCTTCAGAGACAGATTCTTTGATATCAATAAAGCCTTTGTGCCTTAAGATATCATTAATTTCTGTTGATGCAATATCCATTGACTCTTCGTATTTTTTCAATTTAGAAAGCCATTGTGAGTACTCTTCCTCATATTCCGCAATTTTTCGGTCGATTTCCATAATGCTGTATTGCATATCACTGCTAAGCAAAATAATGTCATCACCGGTACTGTATTTCTTAATCCTCAAATCTATTACATCACTTATTTCTGACTTGCAAAATGGACAGATGTGATTATTGAGCGAGGCAATTTGAAGATCATTTTCTTTGCCGAACAGTGTTAGAGCATGGAGACGATGATCCATGTCTGCCTTTTCATTGCGTAGTTGAATCAGTTTTCGACGGAGGCGATTCAAAGCATTGGATAGCTTATTATACTCATCTTTTGTGCGGTTGACATCTGCTCTCAAATGTTCGATATCTTTAGAGTAGGACACTGAATGGATGTTCTCAAAAATTTTGTCTAACATCATACAGGTCATTTTCTGTTCATTCTCTAACCGTCTGCTTTCCGCTAAAAAGGTATCCTGCTCCTGAACTAACATATAATAATCATCATCAAATGCACCAAAATGGTAGTATAAAACATTTTCTTTGAAGTCGGGATATTCACCAAGATGCTGGAAGGATGCGAACTGTGAGCCATTTTGATAATCTTGATCTACAAAATAAAGAAGGTAGTTGTAGACTGCGGAAGCAATTTCTAACTCTTGTACATAGCCATCATCTGCATCTCGTTCTCTGGGAGGTAATTTAACCGCAAAGCCAGTAATATTTGACAGCCGCTCCGATAATTCATGCCTTGAAATTACTGAAAATAGGAGCTTTTTTTCACTATTAAACATCTTAAACAGCTTATTGTGCCGATACATATAGTATTCGTTATTATCCACACTAAAATGAAGAATATATGTTTTGGTTGAATCTTCCCATTTCCCCTCAAAATAGCAGTCAGCTCCCATTGTATGATATAGAGCCTTCATAATAACTGATTTACCGCGATCAGTTCCATCGTGTGCATCAGAAGTAATTATTGTACGGCCGGGAGCAAATGAAATCTTCTTTGCTAATTTTTCGGAAGGCGAAAACAAATATAAATCTTTGAAAATCAGTTTACCCATTTAGACCACACTCCCACCTCTTAATAACCAATAATATAAAAACATATATGTCCGTTTGACTGTACTCTATCGGGAATGTAGTAGAGTAACGAGACAAAATTATTTCAGTCATCTCCTCAAAGGATACATCCGTCGAAATAGTATCTATATACTCAAATAAAGTTTGCTGTTTTGCTTGTAATTCAAGTGATTTGCACTCTGCTTCAACGATTTTTGCTAAAGATTGTTTCAGTTTTCGTTTTTCACCAATAGTAACCTGTTTCTGTTCAATGTAATCTTGAATAAGGGAAACTGAATTATCAGTTTTGTCCATATGATGATTGAGCATATTGTTTAACTCGGCTTTTGTAATACCCTTGCATTTGATTAGTTCAGAATAATCCTGAGAGCTTAGTTCATAACACGCCTTTTCAGTAACAGTATCAAGAATTAGCCGGTATAGTGCATTAGGCTTCACTGGTTCACAGCCCTTGATTCTCTCAAAACTCCCGGTTATTTTTCCGATAATATCATTTTGTGGTGCCAAAAGATTCATTGGAGTGTAAATATAGTACAAGTTCGTTAAATCTACATTTTCTCGAGACAGCTCCTCAGATAGTGCAGCTCGTACAGTCGTTTGGCTTATTTCATCCAGTTCATCAAACGAAAAAAACTCTTTGTCGGATATTGCTACCTTACCTATTTGAAGAAAAGCATTTGAAACAAGAGCACATCGAATTGGAGTTTCGGGTGCTGAAGCGTCTTTTAGAACGAAGAGTTTAGCTATTATGCTCGGTCCTTCTTTATGCCGCTTTAGGTCTGAAAACTTATAGGGGGACTGGATTTTATGTGTTTTAATTTGATAAAATTCGACGGAGTCATTGAAATGGATTTCAATATCGCACTTGTAATCAAACACAACGCAAAAATCCTCTTTATCAAAGAGGTCAAACATTTTACTTATACCCCAACAAAGCTCTTGACGAAATCTATTCTTACTCATTGAGCCTGAAAGGTCAAATGGAATTTTGGAATAAACATCAACTACCCCAAGATGCTTTCCCCCCTCTTGTAAATAGAAAAGGCCGCATGGGAATACACCCACACGGCTACCTTGGTGGCACAAAGGCTCACCGTAAAATTATTATAAAGGATAAGACTGGAAAACTCAAGAATTTGTCGTATCCACAACGAAAAAACAGCAATCATACCAGTTAGGGATGGGTTAGGGATTTGGCGGTTTCAGTCGCTATTCTTACTCATGTGCCTACCGCCTCTCTGTGTCTTGAATCACATCTGAACGGCACTCGCCGAAATTACAAAAACCGAACTAAAAATGCAGAAAAACCGCCAATTTAGGCGGTTTTTCTAAGAAAGGTGGTCCGAGTGACAGGATTCGAACCTGCGGCATCCTGCTCCCAAAGCAGGCGCGCTACCAACTGCGCTACACCCGGATAAAGAAAGAGCTGCTTCTTAACAGCCCTTTCAGTTTACCACAATCTATGAAATGATGTCAAGCGGCGTGCCTGTTTTTTCTCTTTAACCCACGGCGATCTTTTCCAGCGGCATTCGAGACAGCGAATGGGACTGCCCTTCGACAATCGCATAAAGCATCGTCAGACAGCCGACACGGCCAAAGAACATCAAAACAATCAGAATCATATGAGAAGCTCCGCTCAGATTCGGGGTAATTCCCAGCGTCAACCCTACGGTTGCAATGGCCGAAGCGGTTTCAAACAGCGAAGACATGAGCGGCACATGATCAAAATGGCACAATGCCATGGTTCCAATCAGCGTCAGACCAACATAGCTGGTTGCAATGGTCACCGCATTTTTCAGCACACTTTGATCGATTCGGCGCCCAAAGCATTGCAGTTCGTCCTCTCGCCGGAGGGTCGACCGCAGACAAAGCATGAGCACCACCGCGGTGGTGGTTTTCATACCGCCAGCCGTGGAACCGGGAGAGCCGCCAATGAGCATCAGCATAACCATCAACAGTTGGCTTGTGGATACCAGATCGCTCAGCCCCACGGTATTAAAACCTGCCGTTCGCGTCGTGACCGATTGGAATAAAGCCGCCAACCCTTGCACCGGACGGCTCAGCCCTTCCTGCATCTGGCCATTTTGGAAAAACAGCAGGAACGCTGCCGGCACAAAAATCAGCACCGCCGTCGTGAGCAGGACGATTTTGGTCTGCAAAGAAAAATGCCGTTTGTCGCGGCGATTCATCCACAGATTTTCCCACACAAAAAAGCCCAGACCGCCAAACACGATCAGTGCCATGATTGTGAGGTTGACAACCGCATCGTCTGTAAACGCGGTCAAGGAGGTAAACGGGCCGCTATACGTGCCCATCAGGTCAAATCCAGCATTGCAGAACGCCGAAATTGCATGGAATATGCCATACCAAATCCCCTTGGCAAAGCCAAACAACGGTACAAACCGAATGGACAGCAGCACAGCGCCGCAAAGCTCAACACAGACCGTAATGGTAAAAACAAACCGTGCCAAACGAATGATACCGCCCATCTGCGGAGCTGCGATCGATTCCTGCATGACAAAACGGGATTTTAGACCGATACGGCGCTTGGATAAGGTGGCCAGCGCCATGGCCATGGTGATAAATCCCAGTCCGCCAATCTGGATCAGCATCAAAATGATCACTTGTCCAAACAGAGACCAGTATGTCGCCGTATCATAAACGATCAGTCCGGTGACGCAGGTTGCCGAGGTCGCGGTGAACAACGCATCCAAAAACGGTGTATAAATGCGCTGCTGGCATGCAATCGGCAGTGACAGCAATATGGCGCCCACCAAGATAATGGACAGGTAACCCAATACAATGATCTTGGTTGGGGTCATCCGGTCCTGCAGAGATTTCATAACCAATCACTTCTCAATTTTATCCGTCCTTTTTTTTGTTCTCTATATGGAAAGCATTATAGCAGATTTGTGCTCAAAAGAAAAGCTTCACCCCATGGTTTGTCAAAAGGTTGACGAAAGCTTTACAGGGATTGTTCGGCTGTGTTAGAATCGGGTTATATGATCATCCTACGTAGAAAGGAAGTTATCCGTCATGCACATCGACCCCCAACGCTATCATGGCCGTCCGGCCGAAACACGTCAGCCCCGGGAAGAGGCTGCCTATGCTCTTTTGGAGCGCGCAGGCGTCCCCTTTGACCGGATGGACCACAGCGAAACCGCAACCATTGAAGATTGCCATGCCGTCGAACAATACTTAGATACGACGGTGTGTAAAAATTTATTCCTGTGCAACCGGCAAAAAACCAAATTCTATCTGCTGATTCTGCCCGGTGACAAAGTTTTTCACACCAAAGACCTTTCGGCACAGATTGGCTCTGCCCGGCTTTCCTTTGCGCCCGGCGATAAGATGGAAGAGCTCATCGGTACTACGCCTGGTTCGGCCAGTGTCCTGAGTCTGGTGTTTGACCACGACCATCAGGTGCAGCTGCTCATCGACCGCGAGGTACTGGACGCCGAATATTTCGCCTGCCATCCCTGCATTAACACTTCGTCGCTGCAATTTCTGACCCGCGATCTGGTGGACAAGGTCCTCCCTGCCCTGGGTGTCACACCGACGTATGTCACCCTCTGATCTTACCGATAGGTCCCATTGTCGGCAAACTGATTATACGACATATTATCCCGCACAGCGATCACAATATCCGGCTGATACATGTCAATGTATTCATACAGCGTCATCGCGTCATAATGCCGGAAGTCGAGCGAACGGAACTCCCCGCAGGATGCATAAATCAAGCCTTCCAGCGGATTGGTGAACGAATCGCCAAACATCAACACGCGCGGCAAATCGTCCCGCCCGGTGCGGATGATAGTCTCGCCCATATCGCCGCCCATATACCCGGCATAGGTCGAGACCTTGGAATCGGGCTGCCGGAAGGTGAAAGAACCCACCGGATTGCCATAATCCTCCCGGGTGAACGGCACCGGTTCGGTCGGCTCTGCCCAGGTCAGGTGTTCTTTGCGTTCCTGCAAATTGCAGATCTGACGGCTATAAGAGCCAAAGAACTCCTGTTCTTCGGTATGGAAGGTCAGTTCGTCATCCTGATAGACCTTAAGGGGCGTATCCAGCCGTTCGTTGATGGCCGCCAACATGGTGCGGTACGTGAGCAGCACTCCGTCATAATTGTAGTGGTTGTCCATCGCCGAATAATAGCTTTTGGCGTCCCCGGTCTGGTCAAAGACCGTGCGCATATTGACCGCTACCGCATCGGTTTCCGCCAGGGCGTCAAAGACCCGCTCTTCGCAGTAATCGACCAGACTGCGCCCAATGGACAGGTATTCCGGGTATTCATCATAATAGACATACCGCTGTCCGGGTACGCCCACATAACAGAAGATTCCCCCGTTTTTTTCCACATGACCGACGAGCGCTTTGAGTTCGTCGGTCTTTTTGTCCATAATCGCCGCCTGCTCTTCCAAGTCATACTGCTCGGGCGAAGCCATGATGAGCAGCGCCCCGCTGTCGGTTTCGATGATGTTGTTGACCTCCACCTTGGGCAGCGCCCGCTGAATGGCCGCATAGGTCTTTAAAATCGTGTTACGCCCTACAATGTGGTCGCTCAGATAGGTATCCCAATCGGAAAAATACTGGCCGCTTGTGACTGCCTCGGCCGTGGCTTCGGGTTTGTCGGCCAGTGCACGGTTTTCGTAATACGACACCGTCTTTTCGGGCAACGCGAACGACAGCACCGGTACTGCCACCAAAATACCGCCAAACACGACCAACAATGCACGGTTTGCAAATTTTTGCAGCATAGGCCTCCCCCTTAAAAGCGGAAATAGATAAACGGGTTAAAGGACGAACTGATGAGCCACACGACCGACAGGCCAAACACGGCCAGCGCCCAGACATTGGCCCCCAAGGTCAGTATACCGCCCTTTTGCTGCTCTTTCTGGCGCAGCCAAGTGGCAAACGGGATGCAACCAATGCAAGCGGCGAGCAGCTCCACACTATATTCATGCAGACAGTACAGTGTCAGCCGATTCAGGCCCTGGACGGGGGTAAACATGGCCTGCACATACCAGACCACCTGCCCAAGCGATTCGGCGCGGAAGAGCACCCATCCCAGCACGACCAGCACAAAGGCATATACCCAGCGCACCACCTGCGGCAAGTGCTCGAGCAGTCGCCCCAGCACCAGCTTTTCCAGCAGCAGCAAAACACCGAAGTACAGGCCCCACAGCATAAAGTTCCAGGCAGCGCCATGCCAGATGCCGGTCAGCACCCAGACGGCGAGCAGATTAAACATCCACCGCCCCTTGCTGCACCGGTTGCCGCCCAGCGGAATGTACACATAGTCGCGGAACCAGGTCGACAGCGAGATATGCCACCGCCGCCAAAACTCGGTGATCGACCGCGAAATATAGGGATAATTAAAGTTCTCCAGAAAATGAAAGCCCAGCACCCGGCCCAGACCAATGGCCATATCCGAATAGCCGGAAAAGTCGAAATAGATCTGGAATGTGTAGGCCAGGGCGCCCAGCCAGGCAATATCCCAGGTCAGTTCCCCGGCGGACAGGCCAAAAGCCCGATCGGCAATCTGGCCCATGGTGTTGGCCAGCAGCATCTTTTTCCCCAGGCCGATCATAAACCGGCGCACGCCTTCGGCGGCTTCGTCGAGCGATTCATGCCGCTGGACGATCTCAGCCGCGACCGTCTGATACCGGACGATGGGGCCTGCAATCAGCTGTGGAAACAGCGATACATACAGCGCCACATGCAGCGGGTTTTTCTGCACCGGGGCATCCCCACGCGCTACATCGATAACATAACTGAGGCCCTGGAAGGTAAAGAACGAAATACCGATGGGCAACACGATCTCCGGTACAGGCAGCGATAGGCCAAACACACTGTTTGCACTCGACAGCAGCAAGCCGGTATATTTATAGTAGACGAGCAGTCCCAGTCCAATCACACTGGCGAGGGTCACCCCGAGCCTTGGCCGTTTGACCGCAATCCGTCCACAAACGTAATTGACGGCAATCGAGAGCAGCATGACGAACACGAACACCGGCTCGCCCCAAGCATAAAACATCAGGCTGAACAACAGCAGAATATTATTGCGGGCTTCCCGAAACCGTTCGGGAATGGCAAAATACAGCGCAAACAGCGCCGGTAAAAACAGGAAAATGAAGATGCAACTGCTAAAAGACATGGTCTCACCGTTTTTTCTCTATGAAATCGTTTCTTATTTTAGCAGATTCCAAGGGAAAAAGCAAAGAAAAAAACGGACAGGCTTTCGCCTGTCCGTTATGGGTTGCAAAAGTAAAAATTACTTCAGGGTTACCTTTGCGCCAGCCTCTTCCAGCTGAGCCTTGATGGACTCTGCATCTTCCTTGGAAGCAGCTTCCTTGATGATGGACGGAGCGCCGTCAACCTTCTCCTTAGCTTCCTTCAGGCCCAGGCCAGTGATAGCACGAACAACCTTGATTACGTTGATCTTCGAAGCGCCAGCGTCGGTCAGCTCAACGTCAAACTCGGTCTTCTCTTCAGCAGCCGGAGCAGCAGCGCCGCCAGCAGCACCTGCAACAGCAACCGGCATAGCCGATACGCCAAATTCTTCTTCCAGAGCCTTAACCAGCTCAGCCAGTTCCAGAACCTTCAGGCCCTTTACGGCTTCCATAATCTCAGCAACAGTCATGGTAATAAACCTCCAATTTTTTTAAATTTAATGAAAATACGTCAAACGCTGCATTATTCAGCAGCAGCTTCCTCCGCAGCGGCTTCCTTCGGAGCCACCAGGGTGGATACCAGAGCTTCGCCGTCTTCAGTCTTCTTTGCGATGTTGTCAAGCGTAATAACGAGCTGAGTAATCGGGAAGTTGAAGCCGTACAGAACCTGCGCGATGAGGCCCTCGCGGCTCGGCATCTCGGCAAGCTTCAGAACCTCGGAAGCGGGGATAGCCTCGCCTTCCAGGTAGCCAGCCTTGATCTTGAAGTTGTCATGCTTCTTGGCGTAATCGTTGAGGATCTTCGCAGCAGAAACAACGTCGTCGTTCATGCTGATCGCCAGAGCAGTGGTGCCGTTCAGGTGCTCGTCGAACAGGTCGAAACCGAGTTCCTTTGCAGCAAAACGGATCATGGTGTTCTTGATAACTGCGTATTCAACGCCAGCTTCACGCAGCTCACGACGGAGCTTGGTGTCATCTTCAACGTTGATGCCCTTATAATCGACCAGAACGCCCGCCGGGGAATTCTTGATCTTCTCTACCAAAGAAGCGACCAGAGCCTTCTTTTCTTCCAGAACCTTTGCATTCGGCATCTTGTTTCACCTCCATAAAATAAAATGTCCTCTTGTGCAAAGACACAAGAGGACACACAATTAACCAATTCACGTGTGCTGACCTCGGCGGGCGGCGGACTTGCGCCTTTCAGACCTTGCGGTCGCCTGCTGTCTTTGACCAAGCTCTTATATTATATAGAATCCACACTTGTTTGTCAAGCATTTTTTCTACTTTTTTTGCCGAGGTTCAGAAAAAATACCGTCCGAAGCATCGGACGGTATTTTACTTTTAACCAAGCATTCTTGCGGTGCTAACCTTGATGCCAGGGCCCATGGTGGAAGCTACCACACAGGACTTAACATACTGGCCCTTTGCAGCCGCCGGCTTTGCCTTGATGATCGCACCCATCAGCGCGTCGAAGTTGTCCTTCAGCTTTTCCGGGCCAAAGGAAGCCTTACCGATCGGGCAGTGGATGATGTTGGTCTTATCCAGACGGTATTCGATCTTACCAGCCTTGGACTCCTTGACAGCCTTTGCAACGTCCATCGAAACCGTGCCTGCCTTCGGGTTCGGCATCAGGCCCTTCGGGCCCAGAACCTTACCCAGACGGCCAACAACGCCCATCATGTCCGGGGTTGCGATGACAACGTCATAGTCAAAGAAGTTCTCGTTCTGGATCTTGGCAACCATATCTTCTGCGCCAACGTATTCTGCACCAGCAGCAACCGCTTCGTCAGCCTTCGGGCCCTTGGCGAATACCAGAACACGAACCTGCTTACCGGTACCGTGCGGCAGAACGATCGCGCCGCGAACCTGCTGGTCAGCGTGACGGGAGTCAACGCCCAGCTTTACGTGCAGTTCAATGGTTTCATCAAATTTTGCCTTTGCCGTAGAAACAACGGTGGACAGCGCCTCAGACGGATCGTACAGCTTGGTACGGTCGATCTGCTTTGCGCTCTCTACATACTTTTTACCTTTGCGCACAATAATTATCCTCCTTGAGTGGTACTGCGGGAATAACCCTCCCACTAGATGGCCGCGGGGGCCATCCTTTCAAAAAAACTTATAAACTTCAGCGGTTTTCGAGGATTACTCCTCTACGGTGATACCCATCGAACGGCAGGTGCCGGCGATCATGCTCATTGCAGCTTCGACCGAAGCAGCGTTGAGGTCGGGCATCTTCATCTCTGCGATCTTCTGAACGTCGGCCTTGGAGATCTTTGCGACCTTGGTCTTGTTCGGAACCGCAGAACCAGACTCGATCTTGCAAGCCTTCTTGATCAGAACAGCTGCCGGAGGGGTCTTGGTAACGAAGCTGAAGGAACGGTCCGCGTAAACCGTGATGACAACCGGGATGATCAGGCCGGCGTCGTTCTTGGTGCGCTCGTTGAATTCCTTGGTGAAGGCCATGATGTTTACGCCATGCTGGCCCAGCGCAGGACCAACCGGGGGTGCCGGAGTTGCCTTGCCCGCAGGAATCTGGAGCTTAATGTAGCCTACTACTTTCTGTGCCATGGTTGAGGTTTCCTCCTTAAATCAATGTGGTGTCTGGCGAGCGTTGCCAAAGCGGCAAGCTCTCCCACGTTGCGCCCGCTTACCTCGTCGGGGCGCAGCTTATCACAGGGCCGCACAGTGGCGGCCGCCGGGCGAATCGCCCGTTTTGTTTGAGAACGCGGCTTGCGTTCTTATTCGTCCAGGGTCTCGACCTGGTCGAGTTCGAGTTCGACCGGGGTCTCGCGTCCGAACATGGATACGACTACGCGCACCTTGTTCTTGTCCGGTTCGAGTTCGTCGACAACACCGATAAAGCCGGAAAGCGGCCCGTCGATGACGCGCACGCTGTCGCCGAGCGCATAGTTGATCTCAATTTCGCGTTTCTCCACACCCATCTTGGCCACTTCCTCATCGGAAAGCGGCAGCGGTTTGTTGGAGTTCGGACCCACAAAGCCGGTGCAGCCGCGTGTATTGCGTACCAGATACCAGCTCTCGTCGGTCATCACCATCTTGACCAGCACATAACCCGGGAAAAGCTTGCGCTCGACTTCACGGGTCTTGCCGTCCTTGACTTCGGTGACACGTTCCACCGGGATATTCACGGCGGTGATGAGGTCGTGGAGTTTGCGGTTTTCCACCGCTTTTTCAATCGAAGAAGCTACTTTGTTTTCGTAGCCGGAGTATGTGTGGACCACATACCATTTTGCGGCGTCTGACATCGTTCAGGCCCCTCTCAAATCAGCCGACCAGGGCGGAAATGCCCAACTGGAAGACGGCATCCAGCACCCAGATAAACACGCCAATGATCACACAGGTTGCCAGAACGACTACCGTGTTGTTGACGGTCTGCTTGCGGGTCGGCCACACGATCTTCTTGCATTCGCCCTTGAGCTCATGGAACCACTTGCCCATTCTTGCGAAGATCGAAGGCTTTTTCACCTTTGCAGGCTTGTCAGCTTGCTTCTTCTCAGCCGGAGTGTTTTTTTCCTGCTCTGCCATGAAGCGACTTCCTTTCTCCGCAGATCACTTGGTCTCGCGATGCAATGTATGCTTCTTACAGAAACGGCAATACTTGTTCATCTCGAGACGATCGGGATCATTCTTCTTGTTTTTCATCGTGTTGTAGTTTCTTTGCTTGCACTCTGTGCAGGCGAGCGTTACTCTAACGCGCATAGTAGCGGCACCTCCTTATTTTTTTGACCGCGCAGCGAACTGCCGGCCATTGTCTTCCCCGCGCTGAACGCGGGCGTTTGCCTCCCTTTGCCGGTTCGGCCCGAAGGGTATGTTCCCAATTCGGCGCAAAAAAAAGAACCTACATAGGTGCTATTATTATAGCATGGGGCAAGTAGGTGGTCAAGAGAAAAATCAAAAAAAACGCTACATTTTTCATCCTTTTCATGGTATACTATTGTCAAAAACCACCGATATGCGACAAAGGAGAACAAAATTTATGAAGATTCTGGGCCTGGACTACGGCGACGCGCGCACCGGTCTTTCGGTCTCCGACCCCACCGGCATGCTGGCCGGCTCGCCTTCGGTCATCCACGAATGGAACCGGGACAAACTGCTCGACAAACTCTGCGATTACATCGCCCAGAACCAGATCGACGAGATCGTGCTGGGCCACCCGAAGAACATGGACGGTTCGGCGGGCGAACGCGCCCAAAAATGCGAAGCCCTAGCCGAAGACCTACGGGCGCGCACCGGTCTGCCGGTCGTCCTGTGGGACGAGCGCCGCACGACGGTCGCCGCCCATCAGATCCTGCACGCCAGCGGCAAAAAGGCCAAAAAACACCGCCAGACCGTGGATGCGGTGGCGGCGTCGCTCATCTTGCAGGGGTATTTGGATTTCAAGCGCATGCGCGGATAAAAAATAGGCTGGCAAAGTGCCAGCCTGTTTTTTTATTCACTTTCGATCAGGCCATAGCCGCCGGATGCTCTCTTGTAGATGACCGCCGGGGTATCGCCGTTGTCTGCATTCTTAAAGAAGAAGAACTGGTGGCCCAGCAGATTCATTTGCAGGATAGCTTCATCCACGGTCATGTCCTGTACAGCAAAGCGCTTGTGGCGGATGACTTCGAAGGTCTCCTCTTCCACGTCGGCATTCTGTGCTGCCATCTTTTCAAACGCACCGCTGCGCAGGCGCTTTTCCAGGCGGGTCTTGTTCTTGCGGATCTGACGTTCAATATGGTTAATCGCGCCGTCCACCGACGCAAACATGTCCGTAGTCGTTTCCTCCGCGCGCACGATCATGCCCTTATTGTTTACCGTGATTTCGACCGTCTGCCGTCCTCTCAGTTCACTGAACGTGATCGTAGAGGTCGCATCGGTCTGGAAATAGCGATCGAGCTTTTCCACTTTTTTCGTGGCGTAAGCGCGCAGATCATCGGCAATTTTAACCTTTCTTTCGACGATGGTGATCTTCATAACATCATCTCCTTGCGGATCATTTCTCCACCCAAAAACAGTGTCAATGTTATCGGGTTTCGATATACTAAGTATAGCACAATCCCCGCGTTCCCGCGCTCCTACGCGTGGTCCAAATTGGACGATTAGCCGAATTTATCCTGCGCATGCTCGCTTTTTCTCACGAATACTCACAAATCCCTGATATTTTACATTTTCTTTTCCGGGCGCACCCGAACGCTTTATAAAATCCCCTCGGCGTGGCGGGTCACATGGCAACCGATGGACAGTGCGCACGGCAGGCTGGCGATGTGGGTCGGATACGGCTCAATGGCGCACGAAAGCGCCGTGACCGTGCCGCCCAGGCCCTGCGGTCCCACGCCCGAAGCGTTGACCTTGTCGACGATGGCCTGCTCCATTTCGGCATAGAACGGGTCGGGATTGACCTGATCGACCGGACGCAGCAGCGCTGCCTTGGCCAGATAGGCCGCCTTGTCGGCCGTACCGCCCAGGCCCACGCCCAGGATGACTGGCGGACAAGGGTTGGACCCTGCCTTTACGACCGTTTCCGCAATCCAGTCGATGATGGTTTCGCGGCTGGCCGCGGGGGTGAACATCTTCATAGCGCTCATGTTTTCGCTGCCGCCGCCCTTGGGTGCGACGATGATTTTGACCTTGTCGCCGGGCACGATGCGGGTGTTCAGCATGGCCGGGGTGTTGTCGTCGGTATTGACGCGGCGCAGCGGGTCACTCACGATCGATTTGCGCAAGTACCCGTTTTCATAGCCGCGGCGCACACCTTCGTTGACCGCGTCTTCAAACGCGCCGCCAGCCAGATGTACGTCCTGACCGATCTCGGCAAAAATCACGGCAAACCCGGTATCCTGACAGATGGGCACCTCGTTTTGTGCCGCCAGATCGCAGTTGCGCAGCATCTCGTCAAAGATTTCCCGGCCGAGGGGCGACTGCTCCTGTTCCCGGCCGCGCACAAAGGATGCGCGCACATCGCACGGCAAATGATAATTGGCCTGCATGCACAGCCGCTCAACTAGAGCGGTGATTTCCTTTACATCAATGGTTCTCATCATTCTTCCTCCTATATGCGATCTGTCCGGCGCTGACGACCGTCTGCACGTGGCTGCGGAAATCCAGCGGATGCCCGCTCCACACGACCAAGTCGGCGTCCTTGCCGGGGGCGATCGAGCCGATGCGGTCGTCCAAGCCCACGATTTTGGCGCCATTTATCGTGATGGCGCGCAGCGCCTCGTTTTCGTCCATGCCAGCCTGCACAGCCACTGCGGCCGCCAGCCGCAGGAACTTGACCGGGATTTCCGGGTGGTCGGTCGTAATGGCCACCGGCACCCCGCCCTTCGCCAGCAGGCCGGGAGACGCTTCGGTCAGGTTGTGCAGTTCAGGTTTGGAGCGGTCGGTCATAAACGGCCCGCTGATGACCGGTACCCCTTCCCCGGCCAGCAGATCGGCCACCAAATGCCCCTCGGTGCCGTGCACCAAAATGGGTGTAACGCCAAATTCCTTGCAGATGCGCAGAGCGGTAAACATATCGTCCGCGCGGTGCGCATGGATGTGAGCCGGCAGTTCGCCGGTGATGACCGCTTCCAGTGCTTCCATCTTGGCATCGAAATCGGGCAGGTCGTCCTCTTCATGTTCGAGTGCCTTTTGCTTGCGGTCGTGATATTCCTGCGCCTTGCGCAGGTTTTCCCGGATGAGCGCTGCGGTCGCCATGCGAGTGACCGGGGTTTCTTCCTTGTCGTGGTAAACGCTCTTGGGGTTTTCGCCAAAGGCGAACTTCATCCCAATGGGGGCCTTTAAAATCATATCGTCGATGCGGCGGCCCCAGGTGCGTACCGCTGCCAGCTGGCCGCCAATCGGGTTGGCACTGCCCGGACTGACGACGACCGTGGTCACCCCAGCGGCGAGCGATTCGCCGAAGGCGCGCTCCATGGGATTGATGCCATCGATGACGCGCAGGTGCGGGGTCACCGGGTCGGTGTCCTCGTTGCCGTCCGCGCCTTCAAAGCCCAGCGAATCCTCATAAAGCCCCAGGTGGGAGTGCACATCGATGAGGCCGGGCGTTATGACACCTCCGGCGGCGTCCAACTGGATGGCGTCCGATACATCCGGCATTTCGTCCATAGGTCCAAAGGCCGCGATTTTGCCCTGCTGCACGAGTACAAAACCACACGCGACCTCCCCGCCCTCCATGGGCAGGATGCGGGCGTGGTGGATACAAAGAGACTGCATGAAAATTTTACCTTTCATTTTCCAATTTTAGGATTGACATTTTCTGGATTGCGTGCTATGATAACCATGGTGATCGGAAAGGTCACCATGCACCGTTCATATCTTTATCCCCACAATCCTATCTTAGCGCCCACTGGCGAGCCAGCGGGCGTATTTTTTTACGCATAGGAAAACCGGGACTGTGGCCCCGGTTTTTGTCTGCTTTACCGGCGGCGGCGGGAGCCGCTTTTCCGGTCGTTGTTGTGCTTGATGTCGGCCATGCGGCTTTCGCTGTCCGCCATAAACATCTTCAGCTTATCTTCAAAAGTCATGGTCGAGGGGTCGCGCGGCTGCGCCGGACGCTGCGGTCCGCGCGGACGGCTGGGCCGACGCTGCGGCTGAGCCGGTGCGCTGCCCTCCCCTGGCTGTTGTGCCTTCTTGATCGACAGATTGATGCGTCCGGCCTGGTCGATGCCGATCACTTTGACCTTGACGCTCTGCCCCTCTGTGAGAAAGTCCTTGATGTCGCTCACAAAGGAACTGGCGACCTCTGAAATATGTACCATGCCCGATTTGCCCTCCGGCAGAGCGACAAATGCGCCGAACTTGGTGATGCCGGTCACCTTACCTTCAAAAATTGCTCCAACAGCGAGATCCATACCCCTTGATTATTCCTCCGTCTAGATTTGTGGCCAAAGCCGATTATTTGCTCGATGCGTCCTTGAATACCCGTTCATTCGGCATCACATAGCCATGCTCGCGCGCGATGGACGCGATGTATTCGTCCGAAACACCGTTCTCTACCTGATCCCGGAGCGCGTCATTGACCGCCTGCTGCTCATCGACCTGCGTTTGCAGTTCGTCCAGCTTGCCCTCCCGGTCGCGGATTTCGACCTGTAAGTGGAGGAACGAAATTGCGAAGAAAACCGCGAGGCAAAGAATCCCAATGCGAATGACACGTGGGGTCTGCAACTTTCTTTTCAATGCCGCTGCCTCCTTTCCGTTTGGCATTCCAAGATCAATACGGTTTTATTTTAACCCGAATGCCGCAAAAATGGAAGCTTTTTTTTTATTTTTTTCAGAATTTGTACAGCCCGCCCCCGGCTGTCAAAGATTCTGTCGGCGATTTGGGCCAGCGCAGCGCCCAGCCGCCAGGGGATCACGGCCACCCAGCACACCCCGCGCAGCACGGCCCGCAGGACGGGCAGCACGAGCGGCGACAGGCACAGCCAATACAGCGCCATACCCAGCCCTTCCCCGAGCAGCACATAGGAGCGTGCCTGCGCGGCCGCATCGGTCACGGCAAAATAAAACAGGGTGCCCAGCACAAGCAGCCAGAACACACCGTCGAGCAGGGCGGTGCCCAGCCGGCCGGTGCGGAAGGTCCACCGCAGCGCCCGGCACACATCATAGCACACACCACCCACAGCGCCGAGCAGGATGGCTTCCAAAAACACCAGCGTCTGCTCCTGCAACGTAAAGGTCATGGCCGCTCACCGCCTAGCCGAAAAAGCGCGCCAGGATGCCGCCGCGCGTCATCATATTGTCGTCGTATTCCATCGCGCGCACCTCACCGGTCAGAGTCAGTTCGCCATTTTCCAGGCTCAGCCGCTCGACATGCAGGCCTTCGCCTTTGACGGCCAGCATGCCCCGGGTGGTTTCGAGCGCCACCAGGGTCTCATCAAAGCTGGTCACATCGACCACGCCGGTCAGCCGCAATTTTCCCTGCCCATCGAGCGATAGGGTATGCGTGCCCGCAGCGCGCATTTTTTCTTCGTTTACCATACGCTTCCTCCATCCTTGTCCTTGGGGCAGAAAAATACCCCGCCTGCTCTATCCCTATGCGCAGGCGGGGCAGATTATTCGATTTCCCGGTACAGGCCGGCCGCATCATTTTTGAGCACATGCTCGGCAACGTCCAGCACTTCGACCTTCATCGTGCGCTGACCGAATGCGATCTCGATCACATCGCCCACTTTGACCTGATACGAAGCCTTGGCCGCCCGGCCATTGACCGTGATGCGCGCGGCATCGCACGCATCGTTTGCAATCGTGCGCCGTTTGATCAGGCGCGATACTTTCAAATATTTATCCAGCCGCATGGCTTTCTTTCACCTTCTCTTTCAGTTGCCGGCTCGGCTCAAACACGGGCACCAAAGTTTCCCCGATTTCGAGCGGCTGGCCAGTCTTGGGGTGCCGTCCGACAAAGGGCGGACGCACCCGGGTCTTGAATGTCCCAAAGCCCGGAAATTGCAGCCGGTCGCCCTGGGCCATAATCTGGGTGAGCACGTCGAACACCGCCCCGGCCGCCAGTTCGGCGTCCTTTTTGGTCAGGCCCGACCGCTCTGCGACCGCGAACACAAAATCGCTTTTGGTCATGCGTGTCCCTCCGTGTCCGCCTTGGCGCGCTGCCAGAGCGCTTCCAGTTCGTCCAGGGACTTGTCCTGCAAGCCGTCCGCACCGGCCAGCTCCTCGACCCGTGCAAAGCGGCGGATGAATTTATCGCACGCGCGTTCCATGGCCTGTTCGGGCTCAACCTTCAAAAACCGCGCCACATTCACGGCCGCAAACAGCAGGTCGCCAATCTCGTCCGCCGGGTCACCCTGGCCGTTCCGGGCCGCCTCGACCTCGTCCAGTTCTTCGCGCACCTTGGCAATGGCCCCGGAAACATCGTCCCAGTCAAACCCAGCCTTGGCCGCTTTTTTCTGGATCTTATCCGCCCGGATAAGGCCCGGCAGGCTGCGCGCGACGCTGTCCAGCCCATCGGTGACGGTCTTTTGGCTCTTTTCCTTTTTCTTCAGTTCGTCCCAGTTGTTGAGGATCTCCTCGGTAGAGCCAACCTCAGTGGTGCTGAAGATATGCGGGTGGCGGTAGATCAGCTTTTTGCAGATGCCGTCCGCCACATCACCCATATCGAACACGCCTTTTTCCTTTTCCATCTGCGCGTGAAAGACGACTTGTAGCAGCACATCGCCAAGCTCCTCGCGCAGCAGAACCGGGTCATCGTTGTCAATGGCCTCCACCGCCTCATAGGTCTCCTCAATGAAGTTGCGGCGAATGGAGTGATGGTCCTGCTCCCGGTCCCACATGCAGCCGTCCGGCGCGCGCAAAATCTCCATAATGCGCAGCAGGTCGTCAAATCCATATTTCTCTTTGAACGTAAAATCGATCATATCTGTATTCCCTTATTCCATTCGCAATAATTTCACCAGTTTGCGTCCGCCGGGCAGCAGCAGGATGTCCTCCCGCTCGAGTGCCTGGAGTGCCACGAGCAGCACGGCATATACCGCGGCCGCCACACAGATGGCCACCAGCACGGCCACATTGCCCAGCATGCCGGACAGTACCCGATAGACGATCGCCGCCGCGGCGCCCATGCCGATGCAGGCCGCAAACGGCCGCACGAAGAGCTTCCCAATCGCAGGCAGACGAATAAACCGCCGCACCCAAAGCAGGTTGAGCACCGCAATGAGCGTATAGCAGGCAAACGTGCCCACCGGCGCGCCGTAAATATTGATTTCCGGGTTACCGACCAGGAAATAGTTCAGCCCAATCTTGCACAGGCCACCCAGCAGCATAGTCACGACCGGCACCCGCATTTGGCCGATGGCCTGCAAAATGGCATTGGTCAGGCCGACCAGCGCCACGCTCGGGATGGCCAGCGCCAGAATGCGCAGCAGGCTGCCGCCGAGGTTGGGGTCAATAGCCGCATTGGTCTCGTCGGCAAACAGCAGATCAATGATCGGATGAGACAGCACAATATACCCCACGCAGGCCGGCAGCGCAATTAGCATAGCAATGCGCATGGCAGAACCCATGTTTTTGGCCGCAAGCGTGTGGTTTTGCTGCACATACGCGCCCGCGAGTGCAGGCAGCACGGCGGTCGCCAACGCGGTGATGAGCGTCTGCGGGAAGTTGAACATGGTAAACGCCTGCCCGGTGTACACGCCATACAGCGCATTCGCTTCGGTCAGCGTATATCCGACCTCTTGCAGGCGGCCGACCAGCATGGCCGTATCCACCAATGTCGTCAGGCTGGTGACCGAACTGGTCAGCGTGATGGGGATGACGGTCAGCAGCAGTACGCGGAACAGCTCGCCATACGACCGGCAATGTTCATTGAGCAGCGCATGCGATGCCTTCCGGCGGCTGTTTGCCGCATAGCCCAGCATGGTCAGTGCGGCCAGTGCCTCGCCGATGGTCACGCCCAAAATCGCACAAGCGGCGGTGGCCGGCTGGTCAAACCCAGCCGAAGAAGCATAGGCCGCAAAAACAAGCCCAAGCACAACTTTGCCCGCCGCCTCGACGATCTGCGACAAAGCGGTGGGCGTCATGTTGGACATGCCCTGGAAATAGCCGCGCACCACGGCAATGATGGACACAAAAAATACCGCCGGTGCAACCGCCCGGATGGCCAGCAATGCCATCGGGTTGTTACTGGCTTGGGAAATCCATCCCGCCGCCAGGAACAGGCCCACCGAACACAGGGTGCCGAAGGCGATAAAGACGAACGCCGCCAGGCGCGCGATGCGGCGCACTTCACGCCCACGCCCCAGGGCGTTCGCTTCCGAGATCAGCTTGCTCAGCGCCACCGGGACACCGGCTGTCGCCACCACGAACATGACCGTGTAATACTGATAGGCACTGTTGAAGATGCCCATGCAGGTATTGCCGATCAGGTGCTGAAGGGGGATCTTAAAGAACGCCGAAATGATCTTGGCCATCAATGTACCGGCCACAAGGATCATTGCGCCCTGCATAAAGGTCTGTTTTTTATTTTTTTGCAAAAATAGCACGCCTTTCTGTTTGGGTTGTCAAAGCCCCGGTGCAGCTGCCGTCAGAGCGCAGCGCCGCAGGCCGCGCAGAACGCATCCTCCCGGCTGCACGATTTGCCGCAGGACGGACAAGTCACGGTCTGCTTCATCTCCGCCAGCTGCGCGCGCAGGTCATCGACGCGGGCCCGCAGGTCGTCGAGCTGCTCGAGATAACCGTCCATCGCATCGGACGTCACTTCCACGCCCTGATGGATATCGTATACCAATTTTCCGATCTCCTTGTACAGCACCTCGCATTCGGTGTTCAGGTCAAAGATCTGCAAATTGAGTTTGGTCGCCTGGGCCATATCGCCCGCCGCTTTACCCGCCGATTCTACCGCGCGGGTGGCCGCCTGGCTGGTCTTTCCGGCCACGACCTTTGCCTTTTCCAGCATCATTGCCACTCGATTATCCATGGTGTGCGCTCCTCTCTTTCGCCGCGTCCCGCGCAGCCTTTGTTCAAAAATTCCGCGGCTTCCCCCGCTTTTGTGGCTATTATACTCCGGGGTCTTGTAAAAATCAAGCAGATTCAAGGGGATGCCGCCGCCCTGGGCTTATCCGATGAATTCGTGCAGCACCGAAGCTTCGGGCATGTACGGCGCATATTCGATGGACGCAAATTCCTGCGCGGCCCGGCAAACTTCTTCCAGCCCGATGCTCTTTAGCTTTGCTTCCATCTGATGAATCTGCTCACGCAGCACATCGAGCAGGATGCACGTTTCATACGGCAAATAGGAATCAATGGTGTGGGTCGCAAACGGACGATACGGGTCAATATACAGCCGCTCGCCCCGCCATACCGAGCGCCATTGCTGGACGGTGACATCGACCGGCGCGCCGCGGAAATTGGCATCCCGCACCGCGCGGCGGCAGAAGCGCAGCTGCTCAGCCGCCAGTCCCCAGCCGTCGGCCTGCACGCTGCTGGCTACCGAGATATAAATGCCCGTGGCATGCCGTTCCAGACCGCCCATGAGCACATCGTTAAACGCATGGATGCCTTCGATCACGACAATTTCATCCGGGTCGAGCGTCAGGCTTTTGGTCTCCCCGGTGCGCATTTTGCTCGCAAAGTCAAAGGTGGGGATATTGATCTCCTGCCCGCGGGCCAGCTTGGCCAGATGGTCATGCAGCAGCGGCAGATCCATGCACAGGGGGGATTCAAAATCATAGACCCCATTTTCCTCATCCCAGGGCATGTCATAGGTATCGCGGCTGAGATAGTAGTCATCCATGGAGATGGTTTCCACATGGATACCCCGCTTACCCAGCGCCCGGCGCAGCCGGTCGGCTGTGGTGGTCTTGCCGCTGGAGGACGGCCCACACAAAAGGGCAATGGGTTTTTCATCCTTGGCCGCGGCCAGCGATTCGGCTACGGCATCGATCTGGTCCAGATATTGCTGTTCACAGGCGGCAATGAAGCCTGCCGGGTCCTGTTTGGCTTGTGTGTTGATCCAATCCAGTTGATAATTCGCCATAATCTTCCTCTATCCTCGCGGTTCCGGCACAGGCCGGAGGGATTTACAACAGCAGGTGGCGCTTGCCGAGCAGGCAGCGTTCACCGGCTTCGATATATTCTTTGGGGTATTTGGGGTTGGTAAATCGGGTGATCTTGCCGCTCACGCGGTCCACCCGCTTGCTGACGCCGCCCGCTCCGGCCGATACGATGGTCTGCAATTCTTCCATCATGGCGATGTTATACAGACTTTCGGTATCTGGTTTGCACCAGCCGACGTTTTCAAATCCACCGGCGGTGAACTTCTGCCGGTATAAATAATACGGGCCATACCCGGCCGCACTCAGCGCCGCATTGGCTGCCGTCAGCATGGCCTGCACCCGATCGTGCTGGGCGGCATTCGCGCCCTTGTCGGTCAGATCGGCACCGCGCTTGATGGCCAGGGTATGCACGGTGATGTTTTCCGGCTCTAAGCCTATCAGGGTATCGATCGTGTGGGCAAAGCTTTCGGGCGTATCGCCTTCCAGCCCGGCGATGGTATCCATATTGATGACGTCAAACCCGATTTCCTGGGCAAGGGCATAGGCTTCCAGCACCTCGTGTGCCGTGTGCCGGCGGCCGATGTTTTGCAGCACCTGATCGTTCATCGATTGCGGATTGATGGACACCCGCCCCGCGCCGCCTTTGCGGATGGCGGCCAGCTTTTCCCGGGTAATGGTATCCGGGCGGCCGGCTTCGACCGTGTATTCCTGCAAATGGGACAGATCAAAATGCCGACTGACGCTGTCCATCAGACGGGCCAGCTCGTCGGGCGACAGGGTCGTCGGCGTACCGCCGCCGATGTAAATGCTGGACACCCGCAGCCCGCCCTCGCGCAGCAGCGCGCCGGTGTCCGCCAGTTCGGCGCACAGAGCATCGACATACGGCGGGATAAGCGCCGCCGATTTCTCGATGGAATGCGACACAAACGAACAATAAGCGCACCGCGACGGACAAAACGGGATACCGATATAGAGCGATACTTCGTTTTCGGGCAATCGTTCGAGTGCCGCCTGGGCAAAGGCCGCCGCGCGCATGGTCAGCGCCGTGCGCTCGGCGGTCACGCCGTAGCGCTCCCGGAACCGCTGGGCGGTCTGCCCACGGGTCAAACCGCGCGCCATCAGGCCGCGGGCCAGTTTGGCAGGGCGCACCCCGGTCAGGCTGCCCCAGGCAGGCTTCACAGCCAAACGCGACACCATAGCGTCATAGAGCGCCAGCTTGACGATCTCGGTCACGACCCGCTTTTGGGCCAGACCGGTCAGCCCTTCGACCGAAGCCGAACGCTCAGCCGTTTGGGTGCTGCCGTCCAGCCGGACTTCGGCTTGCGCACGGGCGATGCCGCCGTCCAGTTCCAGACGGCTAATGCAGCAGTCCCCTTCGGGCGGCTCGGACGCATAGACCGGCCGCTCGGTCGGCAGCAAATGCAGCAGCATTTCCTCGACCGCGTGCTTCAGGTCATGCCCTTGCAGCACATAGATCATCGGCCGGTCGCCTGCCGCATGTAGGGATTATTCCGGCGTTCTTCCTCCAAAGTGGACAGACCTTCGTGGCCGGGCAGGACCTTATAATCGCCTTCCAGATCGTGCAGGCGCTTCAGCGACGCCAGCATCTGGTTAAAGTCGCCGCCTTCAAAATCGCAGCGTCCGCACTCGTGGCGGAACAGCGTATCGCCGGTGAACAGGACATCGCCGACCTTGATGATCGACGAACCGGGCGTATGGCCGGGCGTATTCATATAATATGCAGTCAGTCCGCCGATGGTGAGCTCGGTGCCCTCCTCGGCCTGAATATCCACGGTGGGCTCGACAAAATTCTTGACCCACTGGCGATATTCGCCGATGGCCTCCTCCTTGAGCAGCCACAAATCGTTCTTGTGGCATACCAGTTTGGCGCCCGTGGCGGCTACCACCTCGTTTGCTGCCAGAATGTGATCGAAATGTCCATGGGTCAGCAGCACATATTTGATCTGGATCTTCTCATCCTCGATCGCCTTCAAAATGCTTTTTGCGTTGTCGCCCGGGTCGACGACTGCGCCTTCCATGGTGTTTTCATCGTAAAAAATATAGCAGTTGGTCTGCACCATGCCGACCACCAAACGTAAAATCTTCATACCTTTGCACCTTTCTTCATTTCGTCCGTGTCCATCCAGATGGTGACCGGACCGTCGTTGATGAGTTCCACTTGCATATCTGCGCCAAATTCGCCGGTTTCGACCGGCAGACCGGTCGCGCGGCAGTGCTGCACAAAGGATTCATACAGCGGAATGGCGGTTTCCGGCCGGGCGGCGCGGGTAAAGCTGGGGCGTTTGCCGCGGCGGCAATCGCCATACAGGGTAAACTGGGATACCACCAGCAGGCCGCCGCCGATGTCGGCGACCGACCGGTTCATTTTATCGTCCTCATCGGTAAAAATGCGCAGTCCGGCGCATTTTTCGGCCAGATACCGGGCCTGTTCCTCGCTGTCCTCTTCCTGCACACCGAGCAGGATGAGCAGACCGGGACCGATTTGTCCCTTGACCTGGCCGTCAATGGTGACCGAAGCGCGTTTGACGCGCTGAATGAGTGCTCGCATGGGGTTCCCTCCGATTATGTTCCGTCGGCGGTGCGCGTTACATCGAGCACACCCTTGGTATTTTTCAGACGGTTGACGATATTGTCCAGCTGGGCCACGCCCGACACGTCGACCATGGCATTGATGACGCCAAAGCCGTCGTTTAAGTCGCGGGCCGACAGCTCATGCACATTGACATGCGACTGCGCCAGCAGCACGGCCACATCGCTGAGCACACCGATGCGGTTGCGGGTCGAAATCTGCAAGCCGGTCGAAAAACGGTTGGTCTTGCGGTCGAGGATATCCTCGTCCCACCAAACATTGATCCAGCGGCTTTCCTCGTCCTTGGCCCCACTGTTGCGCACATTGACACAGTCCTTGCGGTGGATGGAAACACCATAACCGCGCGTGATAAAGCCGATAATATCGTCGCCCGGAATCGGGGTACAGCAGCGGGCAAACTTGACCAAACAGTTGTCGATGCCTTCGACGATGACACCCGATTGACTCTTGGGCTTCTTCTTGGTATCGGGCTGCGGCTGAAGCACCTTTTCGGCCTTCTCCTGTGCCCGGCGCAGCTTCATCACATCGTCCTTGATCTTGTTGATGACCTTGGTGATGGTGATGCCGCCATAACCGATGGCCGCATACAGTTCGTCGAGGGTATTGAACGAGAATTTGTTGAGGGCGTTGCTGCGCACCTCTTCGTTGTCGTAAAAACCATTGTACAGCAGGTTGGCGCGCAGTTCGCGATCGAGTTCGGCCTTGCCCTGCTCGATGTTTTCTTCGCGGCATTCCTTCTTAAACCACTGCTTGATCTTGTTGCGCGCTTCGGTGGTCTTGACGATCTTGACCCAGTCGCGCGACGGACCATGGGTTTCCTTGGAGGTCAAAATTTCGACGATATCGCCGTTTTTCAGCTGCGAATCAATGGGCGCAATGCGACCATTGATCTTGGCGCCCACCATGCGGTTGCCGACCGCCGAATGGATGGCATACGCCAAGTCGATCGGGGTGGCACCAGCGGGCATATTGACCACATCGCCCTTGGGCGTAAAGACAAAGACCTCGTCGGCAAACAGGTCGACCTTGATGGCCTTGATGAAGTCCTCGGCCTCGGTATCCTGCTGGGCTTCCAGCAGCTGCCGAATCCAGGCAAAGGCCTGTTCGTTGCCGACTTTGTCCAGGCCCTGCTTGTATTTCCAGTGGGCCGCTACGCCGTATTCGGCCATCTTGTGCATTTCTTCGGTGCGGATTTGGATCTCGAAGGGGATGCCTTCGCGGCCGATGACCGTGGTATGCAGCGACTGATAGCCGTTGGGCTTGGGGGTGGAAATATAGTCCTTAAACCGCCCCGGAATGGGTTTATACAGGTCATGCACATAACCGAGCACATTGTAACAGTTGGTCACCGTATCGACAATTACGCGCATCGCGCAGATGTCGTAGATCTCGTTGATGGTCTTGTGCTGGGCATACATCTTGCGATAAATCGAATAGATGTGCTTGATGCGTCCGGAAATGGTATGTTTGATATGTGCTTCGTTGAGTTTTTCGCTGATATTTTCCTGAATGTGGCTCAAAAACTCCTCGTGCTGGCTGGACTGCTTTTCCAGTCCATCGACGATTTCCTGATACCCGATGGGGTCCAGGCACTTGAGCGACAGGTCTTCCAGCTCCCACTTGATGCGGCTCATGCCCAGACGATGGGCAATGGGCGCATAGATCTCCATGGTTTCCAGCGCCTTGTCGCGCTGCTTGCGCTCGGGCAGGTACTGGAAGGTGCGGGCATTGTGCAGCCGGTCGGCCAGCTTGATGAGAATGACACGAATATCCTTGGCCATGGCCAAAAACATCTTGCGCAGGTCTTCAAACTGCTCCTGCTCCTTGGAATACCGCAGCATGCCCAGACGGGTGACGCCGTCGACCAGTTCGGCGACCGAGGTGCCGAATTTGTTTTCAATGGCCTTGTAGTCAAACTCGGTGTCCTCGATGCAGTCGTGCAGCAGGCCGGCACAGATCGAGTCGGTATCCAGCCCCATTTCGACGATGATCTCGGCCACTGCCACCGGGTGGATGATATAGGGTTCGCCATTGCGGCGTTTTTGTCCTTCGTGGGCGCCGGCCGCGCATTCATAGGCGGCGCGGATCTTTTTTTCATTGATGGCCGGATTTTGCTTTTTGGCGCGCTCGACCAGAAAATCGATTCTATTTTGGATCGGGGAAGACATAAAATTCCCTCCTTCTCATGGAATTGCAGCCACTTTTGCAGCCGCTGGGAGTCGATGGCTGACCCCTTCGTTATTGGCTCATACTTTTCAGGGTGCCCAAGACGACCGATTGGGAAATATCCGCCTTGCCCTTATAGGGCTTTAAAATAATATTCAGCAAGCCATCTCGGAAATTATAACTTAGCAGCTGGCTCTCACTGAACACATCCAAACAGACGAACAATTTGCCAATGTTCACCTCGCGTTTGCTCTCCCATTGCACGCGCCGGGACAGCGCGTTGGAATGTACGCTCAGCCGCCCTTCCTCGGCGCGGCTGATGATATGCCGCCACACAGCGACCAATTCTGGCCGCTGCGGCAGCAGCACACGGGCCTCGGCGGCGGTCAGCGCGCCGTCGGACATATAACGGTTATACAGATTTAAAATCTTCTGGTCGGCCAGCAGTTCGCATTCGCTCAGGCGCACATCTTTGAGCACCATCTGCACGGTGCGTCGGCCGCGGTATTCATTGATCTCCAAGTGGAACGCCGCATCGACGAAATTGCCCTGTGCAAAGCCGCAGCCGCCCGCGCCAGTGCCAAAGAGCATGGCGGTATAGGAAACGCCATCCTTGGTCAGCGTCAGCCGGACATGGCGGTCGCTGGAAATGGGGGTAATATCCTCGACATATAGGTTTTCCATGGAAAAGACCGGCTGCTGATTGCGCATGCCGAACGGCTCCAAATCGGCCAGGCCCTCGACCGCGCTTTCGGTGATATACGGGGGCGTGATGGCGCAGTCGATGTGGACAATCGGCATCAGGTCGCCGGGTTTGATATGCGCCTCGGCATACGCCTTGATGCGCTCGGTAAATTCTTCGATTTTATCGGCTTGGATGGTCAACCCGGCTGCCAGTTCATGGCCGCCAAACTTATCCAGCAGCGGCGCGCTGTCGGACAGGGCTTCAAACAGGTTAAATCCCGCCATCGAACGGCCCGAGCCTTTGCCGATGCCGTCATCGACGGCAATGAGGATGGTCGGACAGGCATACCGGTCGCAGATGCGGGAGGACACGATACCAATGACGCCATGGTGCCAGCCTTCGCCAGCCAGGACGATGATCTTATCTTCCAGCGGATTGTAGCTTTTGCGCAGCACGGCCAGCGCCTGCTGCAAAATTTCATTTTCGGCCGCCTGCCGCTCTTTGTTCTGCTCGCACAGCAGCGCAGCCAGTTCCTGCGCACGAGCGGCATCGTCGGTCAAAAACAGTTCGACCGCCTGCTCGGTGTTGCCCATGCGGCCGGCCGCATTGATGCGGGGCGCCAAGATAAAACTAATGACCGACGAGGTCATCCGGCGAGATTTCTGCCCGGATTCGCGCAGCAGCATCTCCAGCCCCAGATTATCGGTTTCCGCCAGGCGTTCCAGTCCATGCGCCACCAAAATGCGGTTTTCGCCTACAATGGGCATCACATCGGCCACTGTACCCAGGGCGACCAGGTCGGCATAATCATCCAGCACCTGGGTCAGCCCAGCCGGCCCGGCCAGCGCACAAATCAGCTTAAACGCCACCCCGACGCCAGCCAGTTCGTCAAAAGGATAGTCACAATCGGCCCGGCGGGGATTGACCACAGCCACCGCAGCCGGCAGTTCTTCGCGGCATTCGTGGTGGTCGGTGATGACCATGCGGATGCCGAGTTTGGCGGCATATTCGGTTTCTTCAAAGGCGGTCACACCCGAATCGACGGTGACGATCAGGCGCACGCCCTGCTCATACAGCGCATCCATGGCCGCGCACGACAGGCCATATCCTTCGCTCAAACGGTTGGGGATATAATAGTCGGCGTTTGCGCCCTGGCTGCGCAGGTAGCGCAGCAGCACACAGGTGGCGGTGATCCCGTCCACATCATAGTCGCCGAACACGATGATCTTTTCTTGTTCTTCGATGGCCTCGCGGATGGCTGCCACGGCTTTATCCATATCGCGCAGCCGCATGGGGTCATACAGGCCCTCGGCGCCGGTGGCCAGAAAATGGCGGGCTTTTTCCGGGGTATCCACGCCGCGCGCGCACAAAACAGCCGCGGCCAGCGGGGAAAATCCGCAGGCCTCGGAAAGTGACCGCGCTTTGTCAAGGTCGGGTGTGGCGGTCACCCATTTTTTCATTTTCATGTTTCTCCCTCGTTGTATTTTTTATTGCTGTTATTATATCAAACCCCTGCGAAAATAACAACTGTTTTGCCGCGGTGCACGGCAACGCCCGTCCACCTGTGCAAAAGCCCAGGCAGATCACCGCCCGGGCATGCTGTTTGTGTCCTCCATAATATCGGCGTTGGACGCCTCGTTCATCTCGCACAGAAAATCGTACGCATCGAGTAGATTCTTTAAATGATACGCGAGCACGATGTCCTCCTCCCGGCGTTCCCCCGGCGGCGCCTGTATGGTGTCCGGGTCGGAAATGCCCAACTTTTCCAGCCGGCGTACGGCTTCCTCATCGGGTGCGCCCGTGGTATCCATCCGGCACAGGGCATGGAGTTCATCGAACATGCGCTCAGCCAGCTGCTGACAGCCGCGCAGATAGATGCCGATCTCATGGCGCATGTGCTTGTGCGGGAAGGTCTGGCGTTCGTAAAGCTGAATTTCATCCTCCAGCCGCTTCAAGCTGCGTTGCAGCGGCTGCAAATCGGGATAATGGCCGAGCAGCACCCGCTCGTGCAGGTAATCGGGAAAAGTTTGCACAAAATGGGTAATCATTTTGACGATCTGCGCCCGGTTGTTGTACGGCTTGATGAGCATATTGACCGCCAGTGCGATCACCAGCCCCAGCGAAGTATCCAAAAACCGGCTGGCCGCATAAAACAAAGGGCCGCCCGTGGTGTTCAGGCAGATGCAGACAAATACGATA
Organism: Intestinibacillus sp. Marseille-P6563; assembly: GCF_900604335.1. NCBI lineage: Bacteria > Bacillati > Bacillota > Clostridia > Eubacteriales > Butyricicoccaceae > Intestinibacillus > Intestinibacillus sp. Marseille-P6563. Next base: position 883,397 of record NZ_UWOD01000001.1, read on the forward strand.
CACGACAGAGGGATGGCAAAATGGATCTTGAGCCGAATGCCCAGCAAAATCACCAGCACGATGCCCAGTCCAATGAGCGCGGGCTCCATATTGGGGAACACCAGCAAAAACAGCAAACCGATCAAGCAGCCGCACACACAGCCGGCCAGCTGGGTCAGGCAGGCGGTGAGCGCATCGCCCAGCGTGCGGCTCATGGCGCTGATGGCGCCAATGGCCGAAAAGATGGGCATGGTCGAATGCACCAGTTCAGCCGCGGTCAGCGCCAAGGTAACGGCCAGCGCGGTTTTGACCGTGCGCAGCCCTAAATGGATTTTGGTCCGATACAAGCCATCACCTCCCCAACAAAAACGAATATGAACATTTTACCACACCTTTGTCGATAGTCAATCCAAATCACATAAATTTCACATGGTTGCCAAACCTGTGCCCGACCGGTATAATGAAAGGCAGAAATATCCGGCCGCCGCAAGGGCGGCAGAAAGCGAGGTCTTTCTTCATGAAGCAATATCAGCTGGGCGTCATTGGCGCAGGCAATATGGGCATGGCCATCGCACGCGGCATGGTTGCCGCCGGCACTCCGGCTTCGTCCATCCTTCTCTTTAACCGTTCCCCGGAAAAGCGCGCCGCGCGCGCGGCCGAAGGATTTGCAGTCACCGAAGATTATATTTCCCTCTATACGGCGTGCGATACCGTTCTTTTGGCGGTAAAGCCCCAGAACTTTGACGAAGTGCTCGGCCAGCTGGCACCAGTGGCGGCCAACTGCCGCCCGCTCGTGCTGTCGGTCGCTGCGGGCGTGACCTTTGCCAAGATGCAGGCCGCGCTGGGCGCCGACTGTCCGGTCATCCGCATCATGCCCAACACCCCGCTCATGCTGGGCGAAGGCGCGACCGAATTGGTCAAAAACGCCGCTGCTACCGACGAACAACTGGCGCGTGTACGCGCCCTGTTCGATACTCTGGGCGTCACGGTAGTGTTTGACGCCGAAGAAAAGCTCAACGATGTGATTCCCTTTGCCGGGTCGGCGCCGGCGTATATCTATGCCTTTGCCGATGCCATGGTGCGCTCGGCCGAGCAAGTCGGCATCGACCGCGAGGACGCGCTCAAGCTGTTCTGCCAAACGCTCATCGGTTCGGCCAAAATGATGCTGCGCGGCGACCAGACGCCCGCCGAACTGGTGCAGGCGGTCTGCTCTCCCGGCGGCACCACGCTGGAAGCCATGAAGGTGCTGCGTGAGCGCGGCCTGGACGACATGCTGGACGAAGCCAATCGCCAGTGTATCCGCCGGGCGTATGAACTGGGCCAGTAATGCATATCCTAATGGAGACGATTTCCAGTTTCATTGACAAATCGTCTGGACTATGCTAAAGTTAAATTATCCTATGAAAGCATCCCTATAACGAGGTGATATCGGATGAAAAAAGACGGAAAAAAAAGTAAACTCGGCCTGGGCATCGTGCTGGCCGGTCTGGCTGCTGGCGTAGGCGCTACCACCGTCGCGCTGCTGAAAAAGAAGAAACGCGAAGAAGTCTACCACGAAGCCGAACTCAAGGCCATGAACGAACTGGATGACCTGATGGCTGAGTGCGACAGCGAAAACTGCGCCGACTGCTCGTGCGCCGAAGAATGTGCTACCGCGGTCCAGCCGGAAGCGGTGCAGACCACCTTCGACGACGAGATGGACGAAGAGGACGACGAACCCATCGAGGACGTTACCGATGACGGCGCGGACGAAGAAGTCGAAGCCGAGCCGGAAGAAAAGCCCGAAGCTTAAAACCAAATGTCCGCGCCCTGCGCGGGCCATATTCCCGGAAAAAGTGCTTTTGTGACAGACCGGTTGCGGCTGCCCGGGCGCTTTTTCTTATTTCTCACAAAAGGAAGGATTCTATACTATGATTCATTACGAAGGCCGCGTTTTCCGGCCGCCGTCCGAAGCATACAGCCTGATCGTGCAGGTCACCATCGGATGCAGCCACAACAAATGCACATTCTGCGACATGTATAAGGAAAAGCAGTTCCGCGTGCGCAAGCTGGATGAGATCAAAGCCGACTTTGATGCAGCCCGCGCCGCTTACCGCCGGGTCGACCGCATCTTCCTGGCCGACGGCGATGCGCTGATGTGCCGCACCGAGCACATGGCCGAGGTGCTACGCTACATCCGCAAGCTGTTCCCCGAGTGCGAACGGGTAACGTCCTACGGTTCCCCGGCATCGGTGCTGGTCAAGAAGCAGGAAGAACTCAATCTGCTGCATGAGCTGGGACTGGAAATGATCTATCTGGGCCTGGAATCGGGCTCGGACGAGGTCCTCCGCCGTGTCAACAAGGGCGAAACCGCGGACGAGATCGTACGCGCGGGTCTGATGATCAAGGAAGCGGGCATGAAGCTGTCGGTCACCTGCATCGCAGGCCTTGGCTCGACCGAACTGTCCGAGGAGCATGCCGTACAGACCGCAAAAGCGCTCTCGCGCATGAAGCCCGAATACATCGGCCTGCTGACGCTGCTCTTTGAGCTGCCCACCCCCCTGATGCGTGATTGGGAGGAAGGCCGGTTCTATCTGATGAATCCCATCGAAATTGCGCATGAAACTCTCATTCTGCTTGAGAACATCGATTCGGAAGGCAGTATTTTCCGCGCAAACCATGCTTCCAACTATGTTAACTTGGCTGGTACGCTCAACCGCGACCGCGACGCTATGTGTGACCGCCTGCGTCAGGCGTTGGAAGGCAAGGTCAAATTCCGCAGCGAAGCTTTTCGTGCCCGTTAAAAGAAGTTTTTTCCAGACCGCCGTTTGTTTTCCCCAGCGTTTTTTCCGTTTGGGGATGCTTTCGGCGGTCTTTGTTTGTGGACAATCACAGTTTTCCCGGCCAATCGTATATTTTCTGTAAAGTCACTGGCAAATGCCTGGCGGGTGTGTTACAATGATTGCAGTTCGTTTCCGTTAAGGTTTCTTAACCCGTTTGTCCAGATGGAGGAGTTTCGTTCATGGATTCTGTATCCCATACCCGCGTTGCTAACCTGCTTCTTGCTTATGTAAAAGATACCTGCGGCGTTACTTTTGATGAAAACGCCTTTCGTTATGGCAATCTTAAACCCGACCTGACCGGCACTTACCTGACCAAGCGTCACTATCCTTCGATCATGTTTGACGAGGTCATGGAAAAGATCCGCCGCTTTTTGGATACTTACACGATTGAACAGCACAATGGCCGCGATTTGTCCATCGACTTGGGCGAAATCTGTCATTACCTGACCGATTTCTTCTGCTACCCGCACAACGACGACATCTACGACCGCAATTTGCTGGCGCACTACATTTACGAAAAGCGCATCGCGCTGGGCATCCGCCGCCGCCTGACCCAAAAGGACTTTGTCCGCTGGGCTGCCCCGGCCATGCCGCCCTTTACGCTGGACGCGCTTTTAAACCGCATCGAACATCTGCACGAGCGCTACAAGACCCAGACCGTGCGTCACGGCATCGACAACGACTTGGCCTACATCTGCCAGATTTGCGCCATGCTGGTGCTTTCGGTCATCAACATCAGCTATGTGCCGGAAGCCGAACTGGTGGCCATTTAAAACCTTGCTACAAGCCATCCGCCCTGCGGATGGTTTTTTTGTTTGCGTGCCGTCCGGGTCCGTATTATAATAGGGAAAGATAACGGCTGCGGCCGTTTCAAATATCCCAGGGAGTTGTTGTATGAAAAAGCTTTGCGGCGCGCTGTGTGCGCTTTTCCTTTTGCTGTCCGGCTGCGGCGGACCGGTTTCCGATTCGACCGATTTTTTCGCCATGGACACCTTTATGACCCTGACCGCCTGGGGCGACAACCAGGACGATGCCCATGCCGTCGTTTCCGAGGCCGAGCAGGAGATCAACCGGCTGAGCAATGCGCTTTCGCGGCAGGTGGAGGCCAGCTCGCTGGCTGAGCTCAACGCGGCAAACGGCGAAATCGTCACCTTGGACCCGGATACTTACGCGGCGCTGAGCCGCGCGGTCGAGTATGCCGAGCAGACGGGCGGCGCCTTTGACCCCACGACCGCTCCCCTGTCCGACCTGTGGGGCATCGGCACCGATGCTGCCGCGGTCCCGGACGAAGCGGCCATTGCCCAAGCGCTCACCCATGTAGGGTATCAAAACATCGAACTGCTGGATAACAACCAGGCGCGGCTTTTAAATGGCGCCCAGGTCGATTTGGGCGGCATCGGCAAGGGCTATGCCACCGATGTGGTTGCATCCCTGCGCGAGGACGAGCCACTGCTGGCGCAGCTTGGCGGCAACATCGGCGCCTATGGCGAGAACCCATCGAGCAAGGACGGCCTGTGGACGGTCGGCCTGGCCGACCCGGACGACAGCGCCAATTATATCGCCACCCTGCACATTCAGGATGCTTCCATCGTCACCTCGGGCGATTATGAACGGTATTTCGAGCAGAACGGCGTGCGCTACCATCATATCTTTGACCCCTCCACCGGCTATCCGGCCCAGACCGGTCTGCGGGCAGTGACCGTCGTGGACAAGGAATCCACCCGTGCGGACGCCTATACGACCGCCCTGTTTGTCATGGGGCTGGACAAGGGCTTGGCCTTCTGCGAAGAACACGATGTCCAAGCGGTCTTTGTGACCCAGGACCACAAGATCTATGTCACAGGAGGGCTGCAAATCACACTGGCCGACGGGGTGGATTATGAGCTGGCTTCATAACATCAAAAAAGGCGACCTGGTCATCGTCGCCGTCGTGCTGGTATTGGCCGTGCTGGTGTTTGTGCCCTTTGCCTTGGCGCCCTCGCAAAGCCTGACCTGCGAGATCACCCAGGATGACGAAGTCATCCGCCGGGTGCGTCTGGGCGCGGGGTATCAGGAAACCATCACCATCGAGGGGGATTCGGTGACCAATGTCATCCAGATCGATAGCGATTGCGTTTATTTTGCGTCCTCCGACTGTCCGGATCAGGTCTGCGTACGCACGGGCAAGCTGACCCGCGCCGGTCAAATCGCGGTATGCCTGCCCAATCGGGTAGTCGTGCGGCTGGTCGGTGCCCAGGAAGAAGTGGACGCCGTTGTCCGGTAAGGGGGTTGCTATGAAAAAAATCGCACAAGGCGGGCTGCTGGTCGCGGTTGCATTGGTGCTTTCTCTGGTAGAAAAGATGTTTCCCCTGCAAGCGGTCGTGCCCATCCCGGGCATCAAATTGGGCCTTGCCAATGTTGTGACCCTGTTTGCCCTCACCCTGCTGGGCACCCAGGCCGCCCTGACTATTCTTCTATGCCGCGTGACGCTGGCATCCATCTTTATGGGCAGCATCACCGGCTTTCTGTTTTCGCTGTTTGGCGGCCTGCTGGCGCTGCTGGTCATGCGCCTGCTTCTTTTGCGGGAAGATCGCTGGTTTTCGCTGGTCGGGGTATCCATCGGCGGTGCCGCGACGCACAACATCGGCCAAATTGGCGCGGCCATCCTGACTTTAGGCACGCTCAATGTGGCAGCTTATCTGCCCTTGCTGCTGGTCAGTTCTATTCCCATGGGATGGGTGACCGGCCTGACTGCTTCGGCTGTTTTGAATCACTGGAAAAAAATCCGCTTTTAAAAATTCTGCAAATTTTGCATAAAGCGTTTGTTTGCGTTTCATACTATCCTCAAATCAAAGGAGGTATTTTCGGATATGAAACGTTTCTTATCGCTTTCGCTGGCCCTGCTGCTCTGCTTTGGACTGCTGGCTGGCTGCACAAATAGCAATAGTGCCGATCAGCCGGATGGTGCCAATGGCGGCATCATCGAAGATAGCTCGGCCAATATGACCGATCCAGCCGATGAAAACCTGCTCGACCGCAGTAAAAACGCAGTCGATGACATGGTCGACGATATGGACCCCAACCGGGACACCAATAACACGACCACCGACAAGAACACCAGCGGCACCACGACAGACGGCACCAACGCCACCACAGACAACAACACGGCACGCTAAAAAACGCGCCCCTGCGACTACTTTCGCAGAGGGCGCGTTTTCTTATAGGGCATGCACCAGTTGTTTGAACCGGTCGCCTCGCTCCATAAAGTTTTTAAAGCAATCAAACGATGCGCTGGCCGGACTCATCATCACCACATCGCCCGGCTGTGCAGCCGCATGGGCCAACTGCACCGCTTCGGCCAGATCGGCGGCATCCTGCATTTCGGGTTTTTCGGCACAGTCAGCCTGCTCCACGCAAGCACGAATCTTGGGCGCTGTCGCGCCGGTCAGGATGAGTTTGGACACATGGGTACAGATCGGCTCTCCGAGAACATCGTACGGGATGTGCTTGTCATATCCGCCTGCAATCAGAATAATCTTCTGCGGGAAGGAGCGCAGCCCGGCGATGGTACGCGTGGGGCTGGACGCGATCGAATCGTTGTAATACCGCACGCCATCCAGTTCGCGAACAAATTCAATGCGGTGTTCCACGCCGCCAAAGGTCTGCGCCACGTGTACGATATCCTCGTCCGCACAATAACCCTGTACAATGGCGGCAGCCATCATCACATTAGAGACATTGTGTTCGCCCGGGATGCGAATATGATCGGCATGCATCAGCGGCCGCGACACACCGCCCTGCACAATATAAATGATGCCATCCTGCAAATAGACGCCATTTTCCGGCACCTGCGTTTTGGAGCAGCCCCAAATTTCGCTGTCGGGGTTGAGGGTCAGGGTCTGCGTCACCGGGTCATCCAGATTGATGACCAGCCGTCCGCCCGGCTTCTGATGGGCATAAATCGCGGTCTTTGCCTGCACATACTCATCAAAATCCTTGTGATAGTCCAAGTGATTCGGGGTCAGGTTGGTGATTGCCGCCACCGCCGGACTAAACTGCATGCCCATGAGCTGGAAGCTGGACAGTTCGACCACCGCCAAATCATCCGGCTGCATGCTTTCGACTTCGGGCAGCAGCGGCTTTCCGATGTTACCGCCCAAATGACAGGTATGACCGGCACGCTTTAAAAATTCATATACCAGCGTGGTGGTCGTCGTCTTGCCATCCGATCCGGTCACACCCAAAATCGGACAGGGGCATACGGCAAAAAACAGTTCCATTTCGCTGGTCACGATGCCGCCGCGCGCGCGCACTTCGGCCAGTGCCGGATGCAGCGGATGCAGCCCCGGCGTGCGGAACACAATATCTTCGGACAGGATGTCCAAGTAGTCGTCCCCCAAAACGAAGGATACACCGAGCGCCGCCAGTTCGGTGTAACGGTCGCCGAGTGCCGCCGCATCCTTTTTGTCGTGCACCGTGACCGGCAGTCCAGCTTTCCGCAGCAGCGCGATGAGCGGCGTATTGCTCACGCCCGCTCCGATGACCGCGATCCGCTTGCCGCGGATGCTTTCCAAATATTTTTGTAATGCTGTCATCCTAACAGCCTCCTGTCCATTTCATATCTCATATATTTTACACGTTTTGCGGCAAAATAGCAAGACGAGTCGTGTTGTTCGGCGAAAAAGTTCGACCTTTCCTGTTTTCCTGCCCTGAAACCGTCCTCAAATTTTCGATTCTCTGCAAAACCTTATGAAAACGGTTTGACGGAGCGCGCAAAAGTTGTTATAATAGCATCCGTGAGTAATCCAGGCAATCGCGTGCCGGCTTGACCGGCATGAGGAAAGTCCGGGCTGCGCAGGGCAAGGATAGCAGATAACGTCTGCCGGGGGCGACCCTAGGAATAGTGCAACAGAGATATACCGCCGGGGATTTCCCGGTAAGGGTGGAAAGGCGAGGTAAGAGCTCACCACGCCCCATGGTAACATGGGGGGTCTGTAAACTCTATCCGCAGCAACGTCAACCGGGGCAATGGACGGCCCGTCCGTCCCGACCGACGGCTTGAGGCGTGCGGCGACGTGCGTCCCAGATAGATGATTGCCAAATACAGAACCCGGCTTATAGGATTGCTCACTCCTCTTGTGTGACAAACCGTCCCTTTGGGGACGGTTTTTTTTATTTCTCTAGCTTCTGCATCATCTCCGGCAGCTTTTCGATTTTCCCGCCGAGCAGCCGGTCCATATAGACAAGCGGCTGCAAGCTGCTCTCCTTCACCTCGATCTCGCCCTTTTCATCCTTGGCGATGTATCCGGCCTGCACCAGCCGGGTAAAGGTGTCCTGCGCCCAGGCGGGCATCTCGGGCACATACTTATAAACTTTCATTTCTTCCTCCTGTTCTGCGGCCAGCGCCGCCTTGAAATCGTCCCATAAGCTGGGCTGCTCGACGAACGGCGCCGGACAGTCCTTGCCGGTTACGTCGTAATGCCGCACGACATTTTGAATCGGCACGTCATACCGCGCCATCAGCTCGCGCACCAGCTTCACCGCGCGCTCGATCGTGCCGCGGCGCAGCACATAGCCCTTGCCGGTCAGGCACATCTCCACGCCGATGCTGTTCGAGTTCCGGCAATACGGATGCACATAGCTTTTTGCGCCCACATGCCAGGCTTGCCGGTCGGGCGGCACGCTGTTCCAAACCTCGTTTTCATCCACGAAGTAATGGGCGCTGGCTTTCACCACTTCCCGCGCAAAATAGTCAGCGTTGTTCTTCGCCGTGTCGCCCTGGTTGCTGGTCCAGTGCACGACGATGTACTGAACATTTTTCAGCGTCCCACCGTAATTCCCAGAGTTGCAGGCTTTGCTGTTAACCTCCAAACTGCCCCTCCTTGCGCGCCTGATCGGCGGCGATGGCTGCCGAAGTAAAGCTATTGTTCTTCCACCAGGCGGCGACTGCGGCCGCGACCGTCCAAGCCGTAGATACCAGTGTTTCGATCTGCCCGTCCTCGATTGGCAGCACAGCCACACCGCACACGCTCAAAATCTGGTTGATGAGCGCCAGCGCCAGGATGATCGTCCGCGCCAGCGTTCCTTTGGTAATGTTCATGCCCTCACTCCTCCTGTTCCAAATCCTTGATTCGATGGTTGATGACTTTGATTTGTTCCTCGACTACCGGCATCCGCCGGGCGAAGTTGTTGTGTTCGCGCACCTCGCGGGTCAAAGCCTCCAGCTTCGCATCCGTGACCGCCTGCGCGGTACGAATCGCCTCATCGGTACGGTTTCCGGCCGCCCGGTTGGACAGAATCACGCCGATCAGCGCCAGCCCGCCGGTGATAAGGGATACAATAATTTCGGTTTGCATGGATTCGATGGGGCGGGAAAGCCCGCCCCGTCACCCCCTTTCCCCTTACAGGCCCAGCAGGTCCTTGTCGCGAACGCTCAGCGGCAGTCCGCAGAACTGCTTGTACTCGGCACGCGCCTTACCGTCGTACTTGATGTTATGACGCTTGTCAAAGATGTCCAGCCCGACATTCACGTCATATTTGCGCTTTTCGTCGTTCTTTCCGGCACAGATGGCTTTGATTTCCTCGTGGTTCTGGATGTAGATATTCATATCTTTTCTTCCTTTCCGGCCTTGCGGCCTATCTGATTTTCAGGCTGCGGCGGATAAACAGCCCGTCATACTTTGCCGCACACGCGCGAAAATTGCCCCCAAAAGATTCATCGCCAAAAAAATATTTAAAATCCGCAAAAAAGAAAGCAGACACTTTTGTGTCTGCCTTCTTATCAGTTTTCATCTTACTTTACTTTTTCGATGTGCCAAATATCCTTCGCATATTCCGCAATGGTACGGTCGGACGAGAATTTGCCCGAATTGCAAATATTCATCCAGCACTTACGCGCAAAGCCCAAACGGTCCTTATAATCCTGACTGGCGCGCTTGCGTGCTTCCAGATAGCGGTCCAGATCGAGCAGCAGGAAATACTGGTCGGGACGGTGCCAAGCCGAACCATACACAATCGAGTCATGCAGTTCGCGGAAGATGCCCGAACCACCGTCGTGCAGGGTGCCGTCGATGAGCGCATCCAGAATGCGCTTTACGCGGCGGTCGTGGTGATAGGTCCAGTTGGGGTTGTAACGCTCGGCCACGTCGCGAATTTCATCCACAGTTGCGCCAAAGCGATAGTTGTTCTCCTCGCCAGCTTCTTCGAAAATTTCGATGTTTGCGCCGTCGTAAGTGCCCATCGTGACGGCACCGTTGGCCATCAGCTTCATATTGCCGGTACCGGAAGCTTCCTTACCCGCAGTCGAGATCTGCTCGGAAATATCAGCAGCTGCTACCAGCTTTTCAGCGTACGATACATTGTAGTTGGAAACAAAGACAACCTTGAGCAGGTCACGCACGGCCGGATCGCTGTCGATCACGCGGGCCACTTCGTTGATGAGCTTGATGATGCCCTTCGCGCGCTTGTAGCCAGGCGCGGACTTTGCACCAAAGATGAAGGTCGTGGGCGTAAAGTCGGTCAGGCTGCCTTCCTTGATCTCGTAGTAGATCTCCAGAATGGCCAGAATGTTGAGGAACTGGCGCTTGTACTCATGCAGGCGCTTGATCTGGATGTCAAAGCAGGTGTTGGGGTCAATGTGGATGCGGTCCTTCTTCCAGATATAATCGGCCAACCGCTTGTGGTTATCCATCTTGATCTGGGCAACGCGCTCCATAATCGCGTCATCGGAAACGAACTTCTCCAGCTTCTTGAGCTGGCTCAAATCGGTCTTCCACGATTCGTTGCCGAGCAGTTCGGTCAGCAGGTCGCTCAGTTCCGGGTTGCACAGAGCCAGCCAGCGGCGCTGGGTGATGCCGTTGGTCTTGTTCTGGAAACGCTCGGGGTAAACGGCATACCAGTCCTTGAGTGCATCATTTTTGAGGATTTCGGTATGCAGGCGTGCCACGCCATTGACATAGCTGGACGCAAAGATTGCCATATACGCCATATGCACGGTCTCGTGCTGAATAATGCGCATGGTCTGCGCCTTATCCCCCGGTACGCCCTTGCTGGCCAGTTCACGGCCCAGTGCCTCATCGACCTTGACGATGATGTCATATACACGCGGGATGGTCGCGATCATCAGGTGCTGGCTCCACTTTTCGAGAGCTTCGGCCAGAATGGTGTGGTTGGTGTAAGCGAATACCTTCTTACAGATATCGAGCGCCTGTTCAAACGGCAGGTTTTCGCCGTCGGTCAGCAGACGGATAAGCTCCGGAATTGAGATAACCGGATGGGTATCGTTCAGCTGGATGGCGTTCATCTCAGCAAAATGCGAGAAATCGTTGCCATAGGTCTTCTTATACTTGCGGATGATGTCCTGCAGCGATGCCGAGCAGAAGAAATACTGCTGCTTCAGACGCAGGATCTTGCCGGCGTCAGTCGAGTCGTTCGGATACAGTACACGCGAAATATCCTCCGCGCGGTTGGCGGCAGATACCGACTTGTCGTACTGCTGCTCATTGAAAAGGTTGAAATCAAACGGCTTTTCAGCTTCTGCCTGCCACAGGCGCAGGGTGCCGATGTTGTCGGTGTTGTAGCCGATGATGGGCATATCGTACGGAACTGCCACGATGGTCTGGTCGGCAAAATGCACGATGACCTTTTCATCTTCGCGGCGCAGGCCCCACGGGTCGCCAAAGCGGGTCCAGTCGTCGGCTTCTTCCAGCTGGAAACCGCCCTGAATCTTCTGCTTGAACAGGCCATATTTGTAGCGGATGCCATAACCATCGAGCGGCAGGTCGAGTGTTGCCGCCGAATCGAGGAAGCAGGCAGCCAGACGGCCCAGGCCGCCGTTGCCGAGTGCGCAGTCTTCGACTTCTTCAAAAGCTTCCAGCGAAGTGCCGCTTTCTTCGAGCAGTTCGCCAACTTCCTTGGTCACACCCAAGCAAAGCAGGTTGTTGTAGATCATACGGCCCATCAGGAACTCGGCCGAAAAGTAATAAGCGTGGCGCTGATTCTGGTGCTTGGCGGCGCTTTCCTGCCAGCGGTCCGCAATCTCGGCCATAATGGCCTTGGACAGTGCCATGTGCAGCTGTTCCGGCTTGGCATGGTCGGGCGTGGTATGGTAATCACTCTTGAGTTGGAACTGGATGGCTTCCATAATCGCTTGTTTCTTCATGCAAATCCTTCTCTCTTTACAAAAATAACCCCCATGGGTAGTCGCTCTTGCAGCCGTGTGCGGCACGGCAGCGGCGGAGAGGGAAAACCCTGCCGCAAAGGTTGTTCTGTGTATAGAATATCATATCCTTGCTCTTTTTTTCAAGCTATCCCACTATTTTTATATCACTTTGTCTAGTTTCTCGAATTTGCAATTGACATTTTCACAATTTTTTGTCTAATATTTAGGTCGTTTTACACAAAATACAAATTTCGGTTTTCTTCAATTCTTGCTGACCGGGCCGCGCGGCAAAAACACCGATACCGCCGTGCCTTTGCCCGGCTGGCTCTGAATGCGCAGATAGCCGCCCTGCATGGACACGATCTGCCGCGCCAGATACAGCCCCAGTCCGACGCCCTGCCCCCCGGCCGCTGCCGGGGCGCGGTAAAACCGCTCAAACACCTGCGCCCGCTCGTTTTCACTCAGCCCCACGCCGGTATCGGTCACCGTGATGCGGCAAAACAGCGAAAACGGCTGGGCGGTGATCGAAATGCTCCCGCCCGACCCGGTGTATTTGACCGCGTTGTCGAGCAGATTGCCGATGGCCTCGGCCGTCCATTTGGGGTCAAAGCAGGCGTCAAAATCCGGCCCGGCCTGCAAGGTCAGCTCCAGCCCCTTGGCCTGCGCCGCCGGACGCCAAGCAGCCGCTAGTTCGTCCAGCATCGGGCGCACCGGGCCCATCTTGGGGATAACCTGTACGATGCCGCTTTCCAGCCGGGAGGTCTTGACCAGCGCGTCGACCAGAAAGCGCAGCTTTTCCCCCTGCCGCCCGATCTCCTGCGTCAGTTCCCGGCAGTCGTCGGTCAGCGGTTTTTCGCCCAATAACTCGGTATACAGCAGGATGTTGGCCAGCGGGGTCTTGGTCTGGTGGGAGATGTCAGACACCAGCCGCTTGATCTTGTTCTGTTCCTCGTCCAGTCTGCGGCGGGACAGCGCGCCCGTCGTGAGCACCCGCGCCAGAGCGGCTTCCAGCTTGGACAGACGGCTCTCATCCCAGGTGCTTTCCCGCCAGGTTCCGTCGGCCGCGCGGCGCACCATGATTTCCAGCCGCCGCAACACATACAGACCACGTCCCCAGAGCGCCAGCCCAAGCAGCAGCACCAACCCGGCGGCGGCCAGATAGATTTTAGCCTCCATCGCGGTCACCCCACCGGTATCCTACGCCGTAGACCGTATGAATATACCCCTCGCCCAGCTTTTTGCGCAGGCGGCGCACGGTGACCGACAGGGCATTTTCGTCCACATATTCCATGCCATCGGTCCAGACGCGGTCAATGAGCGTTTCCCGCCGGACCGTGCGTCCGCGCTCGCACACCAGCGCGCGCAGCAGCCGCTGCTCAGGAGCCGACAGGGTGATCGGCTGCCCGTCTTTGGAAAAAGCGGCGTGGGCAAAATCCAGCCGGAACCCATCGAGGACCAGCACCTCCTCCCCGCCCGCGCGGCGCAGCATGGCGTCCACCCGAGCGCGCAGCACTCCCACCCGGAAGGGCTTGACGATATAATCGTCCCCGCCGGCACGGAACCCGGCGACTTCGTCGGCCTCGGTGTCGTTGGCGGTCAAAAAAATGACTGGCGCACGGCTGAACAGCCGGATTTCCCGACACAGCTCCAGCCCATTCCCATCGGGCAGGCCGACGTCCAAAATCACCAGATCGACCGGCTTTTCCAGCGCCTTGCGGGCCTGCTGCGCCGAAGCGCACACGGTCACTTCCCGACCCTCGCCCGCCAGCGCGAGCGCCACGCCCCGCGCCAGCGGCAGATCGTCCTCGACAAGCAAGAAATGCGGCATTCACTTTCCCTTCTTTCCATCTGAAAAAAGGGCTGCCCGGTTTGGGGCAGCCCTCGGGTCGTTAGGTTGAGGATACCATACTTTGTTCCGGCAATCAATCGGTCGTGCGAATGCGCTCGACGATGCTCTCCCCGGCCATGGAGCGGTACAGCGCCAGCGGGATGAGCAAGCCCAGGGCCACAAAGAGGGGCAGCACCAGCACGATCGGCAAAATGGTGAACCGGTACGAGAAGAACCAGAAAATCTGATTGCAGCCGTTCCCGATGGGCGGTCCAAACACCACGCTGAGCAGCAAACTCAGGCCGAGCGCGAGCAGCGCGTAATACAGCCCTTCGAGCATGAGCATGCGTTTGAGCTGCCGCCCGGTCATGCCGATGGCTTGCAAGACGGCGAATTCGTGTTTGCGGGTGAGGATGCCGGTGAGCACGGCGTTTAGGAAGTTGAGCACGCCGATGAGCCCGATGATGGCGCTCAGCGCGCCGCCCAGGGTCAGGAACATGGAGCGGAAGCCCTCAAACTCGGCCTGATAGGTCGCCTTGCTCTCGTAATCAAACAGCGGCTGCACATGCTCCGTGTAGTCGGCCAGAAAGGCTTCCATGGCATCGGTTGCCGTGTCCTCGGTGTCAAACACATAGGTCATGACCGAGTTGGTGCCGGTGTCCTGCATGAACTGCTGGGCGCCCAGGACAAACTGGTCGACGCCATAGTAGCGGTAGTCGAGCGAACTGGGAATCACGACAGCCGCTGCCACCGTGTATTCCTTATCGCGATAGGTCTTGGCGCGTGAGCCGATGGCCCGCTCGCCGGCAAAGGCCGCGTCCACCTCGTCTGCCGGGATGATCTCGCCTGTGTCCTGGTAGTAGTATTCCAATTCTTCGACATAGCGCAGGTGCACGGTGTCGCCCACCTTGGCCCAATGGGATTGCTTCTCCGGTTCGCCGTAATCGTCGGTGGTGTAAACGGCTGCGACCGCGTTGGCGTTCGGGTCGGTCAAGGCAGACAGATCACCCTCCAGCACGGTCAATCTGGACAGCGGAAAATCCTCCATGCCGTACAGACTGACCCGGTCGGCCAGCAGACCGGTCGCATCCCGCTCCCGGTCTGCGACCATCTGGTCGAGTGTTTCTTCGGTGTTCCATTGGCCCCAGTTTTGACGGTACCAGTCCTCGGTAACGAATTCCTGCACGTTAGTCACCTGCCCATAGATGCGGCCGGAATCGGTGATGCCGCCCTGGGCATTGATCTCCTCGATGATGTTGTCGGGCACGGCTTCGTCGGTCGAGGAAAAGCCCGCGCCGGTCTGGAAATAGGACGCGTCGCCGACAACAAAATCCACCGCCGATTTGTCGGCCAGATATTTGTCCATATCAAAGCCAGTGGCAAACGTGTAGGTCATTTGCAGCAGCACCACCGCCAGCGCAAGCGACAGCACGGTCACATTGGTCTTGCCGCGGCTGCGGCCAAGGTTGGCCCAGGCCATACGCGGCAGGCTGGCCCCGCCCCGCTTGCCGGTGTGGCGCGCCCGCTTTTTAGAAACGTTCGCATCAGTATACCGCACCGCTTCCACCGGCGAGACCCTGGCCGCCATTTTGCCGGGCTTGCGGCAGGAAATCCGCACGGTGATGAGCGAAAAGAGGGCCGCCCCAACAAAAATCAGCGGGTTGAACGAAACAAACGTGTCGGTGTAAGACGTGCGCTCCATGATGACCGGTGTGAGCCGCACGCCGACCAAAAAGCCGACGACCCACCCGAGCGGGATGCCGAAGATCGACAAAATATAGGCTTGCCGCCGAATCATGCGACGAATCTGCTTGCCTGTCGTGCCGATGGTCTTTAAAAGGCCATAAAACCGGATGTCGCTCGTCACCGAGATCTGGAACACATTATAGATGATGAGGTAGCCGGTGAACATGATGAGCAGCAGCATGGCAACGATTGCAAAGACACTCATCGGGTCAATGGTGGAATCAATCTGCGCGGCGGTATACCCCCAGTTGACGCCAATGGCGATGTAGGCATCCCCCGTCGGGTCGTCGCATTGGTAGCCGTGATTTGCCAGCACCTGCTCGGCCTTTTCGCGGATGCCGAAGGCGCTGTCGAACATCACATCCAGATGCCATTTTCCGGTCTGACTTTGGGGCGCGCCCGTGGACAGCGCGCACAGGTCCTCGGCCGCCGAACGGGGCAGGAGCGCATTGGACGCTACGATCGCGCTGTCATACTCCCACCAGCCGGAAAGGGTGAAGGTGCGCTCAACATATTGCGCATCCTGCGTATTGTCGTCGATGCCGACCGGGATGGCAAACTTAGCGCCCACCTTGGGTTCAACCCCGAGCAGGGCAAGTACGCGGGTGTCGGTCGCGGCCTCGTCCGTGCCTTCGCGGGGCAGGCGGCCTTCCGTCGGTTCGATGAAATAATGTTTGGCCATGCTTTCGCCCATGTAGCTGATCTCCACATGGCTTTTGTTAAAGGGCGGCTCGTCGCCTGTCATGCCAACGAACAGACGCGCGCCCGATTCCTTGATCAACGGGTCGTCCTGGAGTTCGAGCACCTGTTCTTCGGTCAGATTCTTAAAGGTGGCATGCATATCCCCGCCCGCCTGACGGAAGTTCTGTTGCTGAAAGGAATGGTTGATCGACGCCCCGATGGTGAACAACGAGGTAAACAGCACGGTCGTCAGCGCGATGGCGATGACTGCAATGATGTTGCGGGTCTTTGCCGCTTTCAGGCTGCGGTCGGACAGCCGCCGGATACATTTTTTGTTTGCGACCTTGAGCATTCCGGCGCACCCCCTTACCGGCTGACGATGCGGCCGTCTTCAATGCGGACGATGCGGCTGGCCAGCTGGGCGATCTCCTCGTTGTGGGTAATCATCACAATGGTCTGGCCGAATTTTTCGCCGGTCACTCGCAGCAGGGACAAAACGTCCTGACTGGTCGCGCTGTCCAGATTGCCGGTCGGCTCGTCGGCCAGCACGATGGCCGGTTTGGTGGCAAGCGCGCGGGCAATGGCCACGCGCTGCTGCTGGCCGCCCGAAAGCTGGCTGGGCAGATTGTCCAACTTGCTTTCCAGCCCGAGCGTCTGCACGATCTGCTGCACATAGGTCTGATCGATCGGATTGCCGTCTAATTCGATGGGCAGCACGATGTTTTCGTACACGCTCAGCACGGGGACCAGATTGTACGCCTGAAACACAAAGCCGATCTTCCGCCGCCGGAAGATGGTCAGTTCGTCCTCTTTGAGCGCAAAAATGTCGTTGCCATCCACAAACACCTTGCCGCTCGTCGGGCGGTCCAGACCACCCAGCATGTGCAAAAGCGTCGACTTGCCCGAGCCGGACGTACCCACGATGGAAACAAATTCACCTTCTTCCACCGAGAGCGTCACACCATCAAGCGCGCGCACTTCGGTATCGCCCGCCCCATAATATTTTCGCAGGTCTTCGGTTTGTAAAATCTGCATGTTGTCGCCTCCCCTTGGTTTCTGAGTTTAGCATACCAGGCAATTCTTACGCAATTCTTTCCGGCGAAATGTTTTTTGCCGCAGGGAGGCAAAAAAATCCCCGCTGCCTTTTTCGGGCAGCGGGGTTCGTTCTAAAA
This sequence comes from Intestinibacillus sp. Marseille-P6563, assembly GCF_900604335.1. Taxonomy (NCBI): domain Bacteria; kingdom Bacillati; phylum Bacillota; class Clostridia; order Eubacteriales; family Butyricicoccaceae; genus Intestinibacillus; species Intestinibacillus sp. Marseille-P6563. Next base: position 900,764 of record NZ_UWOD01000001.1, read on the forward strand.
ATACGTGTAGTTGCAGGGTTTGACATCCCAGCCGATGGCCCGCTGGATGTCTCTTAGATACGCCGGGTCGCTCAAACGGATGCGCCCCAGGCGCACAAAATCGGCCAGCGGAATGGCCCCAATGACCAGGGAAGAAAAGTCCGAAATATCCGCCCACAAGGTCACGTCAGCCGTGCCTTCGGGCATCAGCTGGACGCTTTCCCCTTCGATGCGCAGCCAGAAGGTGCGGTTGTTTTGGTCCAGAAAGCTGTCGGTCAGTGCCAGCGCCAGCGTAAACGGCCGGGACACCGGCGCGCAGGCATGCGTCTGCACGGCAAAATAACCGGCCACATCGAACAAGCGGATCATGTTCCCCATCGTGCGGCGGCCAATCTCGTGGATGCAGCCGTCATGCGCACGGTTTTCCCCGCTGTCCGGGTTGCGGAACATGGTGTGTAGATACGGGTCGGGCGAATAGATGCGCACCCGGTCGATCTGGTCGACCTGGGAGGCGAAAAACGTCAAAAACTGCTGCAAGGTATCCAAATCGTCGTAGATCATCTCCCGCACGCACAAATCGTGGTACATGTCGGTGTAGTGATCGACCTCGACGAATTCAAACGTCAGGTAGCCGGTGATGCGGCCCTGCCGGCGGCACAGCACGACATAGGGCATGTCGAAAATGCGGTGCGGGTCCATGTAGGGATGGAGGGTCGCGCCGTTGGTGCGCTGTGCATACGCCCGATAATAGGCGAGCACTTCCTCGCGGTCGCCCTCTTCAGCATAGCACAGGCCTTCCTTGTGGCCAAAAGACCGGATTTCCGACGCTTTGGGCATGTAGAAATAGGCTTCCATGCAGTGTCCATAGCCCATCTTGCGGTAAAACGCCGGGTTGAATGGATGCAGGCAGCCCACCGTGGTGCCCAGCTTGGTGTAATACCCCATCAGCACCCGCAGCATGTTGCGGGCAATGTGTTCTTTTTTGTGCAGAAAGTTGGTGGAAACATAGGCGGCGGCGCCCATAGGCATCATCACGCCTCTGACATTGAGGGTGAAATCCATCATGAGGATGGACCCGATGAGTGTTCCATTGTCGTCGAAACAGCCGAGGTATCGTCCCTCGTCCGGTTGATACAGCTCGCTTTCCATGTTCTGAAGAAGGGAGACCGGTGTTTTGGAAGGGAACGCGGTCAGCACGTTCCGCTGCAGTTGCCGGACTTCTTCGGGAAGAACGAATCTGATATCCATTTTTTCACTCCTTTGCTGAAGATGGACAGGCCGGCTGGAACAGCCTGTCCGCGCACCAGCTTATGATTCATTATGGCAGTTTTACCGAAAAAGTCAAGGGCCACCCGCTGGATACTTGTAAAAAAACGCCGAAAAAAATGTAAATTCCCCCTTGACGCTAGGGAATAAATGGAGTATGATGAATGCAGTGGTTCGGCAATCTGCGACGTAGTGGGCAGCCGGAACATATCGTATTTGGATAGGTGCGATGTAGCGTCTTGATTCCTGCAATAGCGAGGTTCAAGGCGCTTTTGCGTTTCTTTGAGCCTCGGCCAAGGTCATTTTTGAGGGAGGGATGCATTTTGGATCGGTTTGATCTCCACACAAAAATCCTGATCGGCGGCGATGCCCTGGGCCAGATGCTCAGGCAGATGAAGCGCATCTTTATCGTGACCGACAAATTCATGCACGAAAGCGGCCGGGTGTCCTACCTGACCGACCAAATCACGACCCCGGGGGCCGAATACCGGATCTTTTCCGACGTGACTCCGGACCCGGACATCGACTTGGTCACTGCGGGCGTGTCCCACATTCTGGACTTTAAGCCCGATGCAGTGATCGCACTGGGCGGCGGTTCCCCGATCGATGCAGCCAAGGCCATCGTCTATTTCGCCGCACAGCAGTTCGACCTGCGCGATTGCCCCTTTATCGCCATCCCGACCACGAGCGGTACGGGCAGCGAAGTGAGCAAATTCGCGGTCATCACCGACCGCGCGCGCGGCATCAAATACCCACTCATTGCAGACAGCCTGCTCCCCGATTACGCGGTGTTGGACGCAGAGCTCACACGCAGCGTGCCGCCCGGCGTGACCGCCGACACCGGCATCGACGTGCTCACCCACGCCATCGAAGCCTATGTCTGCACCGAAGCCAACACCTTTACCGACGCGCTGGCCGAAAAAGCGGTCAAGCTGGTGGACAAGTATCTGCTCACCGCCTACCGTGAACCGGACAACCTGGAAGCACGGCAGGCGATGCACAACGCCTCCTGCCTGGCTGGCGCCGCGTTTTCCAACGCCGGACTCGGCCTGTGCCACAGCATGGCGCACGCATTGGGCGCGCAGGCGCACATCGCCCACGGACGAGCGAACGCCATCCTGCTGCCCTATGTTATGAGCTTCAACGCCGGCTGTGAAACCACGCTCACCCCGACCGCGGGACGTTATGCCGAACTGGCCGCCCTGATCGGTATGGGGGCCAGCAGCACCCGCCAGAGCGCGCTCAACCTCATCCACATGGTGCGCCGGTTGGAAACCCAGATGAAAATGCCGCTGAGCATCAAGGACGCCGGCATCAGTGCCGCGGACTTTGACGCCATGCTGGATACCCTGGCCGATGCGGCGCTGGCAGACCGCTGCATGGCGACCACGCCCATCCCCTGCTCGCGGGAGGACATTGTGTCCCTGTACCGGCAGGCCTACGCCAAAAACAGCCGCAGAAGCCTGCAATAACTCGGAAACGGAGGGATGGCAATGATTGAACTCGACGAAAAGGCCCGCATCATACAGGAATTTGTGCCCGGCAAACAGGTCACTCTGGCGCACGTCATCGCCAGCCCGGTCGAACAGCTCTATGCCAAACTGGGCCTGCTGGACGCCGAAGGCGCGATCGGTATTTTCACCATCACGCCCAGCGAAGCGGCCATGATCGCCGCCGATGTCGCCAGCAAGGCGGCTGATGTTTCCATCGGATTTGTCGACCGGTTCAACGGTTCGCTGGTCATCACCGGCGATGTGGCAGCCGTGGAAGCGTCCCTGCACGACGTCATGGCTGTCCTGTGCGACAAAATGGGCTTTGCCGCGGCACCGATTACGAAAACTTAACGCTATGGATAAAAAACGAATCATTCTGATCGGCCGGTCGGCCGCAGGGAAAACCACCCTGTGTCAGTTCCTCAACCATGAGGCGCTGCGCTACCACAAAACGCAGACCGTGCAGATCGTCAACCATACCATGATCGACACCCCGGGCGAATACTTAGAACGCCGCCATATGCGCGGAGCGCTCCAAGTGTCGGCAGCGGATGCGGACCTCATCGTTCTGGTGCAGGACGCAACCGAAAACGGGACCATGTTCCCGCCCGCCTACACCAGCATCTTCGCCAAGCCGGCCATCGGGGTGGTGACCAAAAGCGACCTGGCCTCTCCGGACCAGATCGACCGTGCAAAGAAGTACTTGGAAATTGCAGGGGCACGCCAAATCTTCATTACCAGCAGCGTTCAGGGCACCGGTTTTGAACCCCTGACCGCGCTGCTCGAAGGCAACTGACACCGGGCGTACCCGCCTCCAAATTAGGAGATGACATCATGGCAACCGCTTCCCTACGCGTGGTGATCGCCGATGACGAACCGATCACGCGCATGGATTTAAAGGAATTACTCGAAGAAAAGGGCTACCAGGTCATCGGTGAAGCTACCGACGGCTTTGATGCCATTGAAATCTGCAAGGGCCTGAGGCCCGACCTGGTGCTTATGGATATCAAAATGCCGCTGCTCGACGGCCTGTCGGCGGCGCGCATCATGAACGAAGAACAATTCGGTGCAGCCATCGTACTGCTCACCGCATACAGCGAGCGGGAATTCATCGATACCGCCAAAGAGATCGGCGTGAGCGGTTATCTGGTCAAGCCGATCGACGAAAAATCCATCATTCCCAGCATTGAACTGGCGGTGGCACGCAGCAACGAGATTCGCAAGCTGCAAAAAAACATCGCCAAAGTGGAAGAGCGTCTGGAAAGCCGCAGCATCATCGAAAAGGCCAAGGGACAAATCATGTCCCGCAACGGCCTGTGCGAGGAAGAGGCCTATGCCTTTATCCGCAAGCTGAGCCAGACCAAAAACATGTCCATGCGCCGCGTGGCTGAGATCATTTTGCAGGCGAGAGGTTGACCCATGGACCAGATCGCAGCATTATGTAAACAATACACCAACCTGACCGATGAAGAGATCGCCATCATCCAGGGCATGGCCGTGGTTTTGCAGCCGCTGGCCAATCTGGAAGATGCCGACATCTTTGTCGACTGCCCCACCCCGGACGGCGATGCCATCGTGGTCGCCGAAGCCAAACCCGACGGCGTGCCTTCTTCCTACAAAAAGACGGTCGTTGGCCTGCTGGCCAAGCCGGAAAACGAACCGGCGGTCGCCCGCACCTTTATGCTGGGCGTAGCCACCAAGCAGATGAAGGCCGTCACCCAGGAAAGCACCCACGTCATCCAGTCGGTCGAACCGATCAAAAACGGCAACCGGGTCATTGGGGTGCTCATCCGCGAAAAGCGGGACGAGCAACGCGCCGTGCGCGAAAAATTGCACCTATCTGAGGAAAGTTTTCAATACATGGCCAACATGATTACCCATCTATCCGATGAAACCAGTTGGCTGCCCGAGTGCATCGACGAAGCGCTTCTCATTGTCAGCGATGAGGGCATCGTCACCTTCCGAAACTCGCTGGCCAAGGAGCTTTACACCAAACTCGGCTATGTCGAGGATGTGTTAGGGCAAAAATATGAAAACTTCCGGCTGGTCGACCAGTCGCAGGATATGGACCCGGACGACGGCTATACAGCGGTCGAAGTGATGGTGGGACAGTATTCCCTAGCCATCAAGCGCATCCAAATCCAGGCAGGCGACATCGCTTTTGCGGTCATCCTGCGCGACATCACCTTCCAGCGCGAACAAGCCAAACAGCTCATTTTAAAATCGGTGGCCATCAAAGAGATGCACCACCGAGTGAAGAATAATTTGCAGACCATCGCCAGCCTGCTGCGTTTGCAGATCCGGCGGACCGACAATGCGTCCACCAAACAGGTCCTGTGCGAGAGCATGAACCGTATTTTGTCGATCGCGGCCACCCACGAATTGCTCGCCCAGTGCGGCATCGACCAGGTCATGATCGGCGAAGTCATCGTCAACATCAAAAACAACGCGGTGCGCTATTTTGCGCCCCAGTATTTCGACCTGAATATCTCGCTCGAGGGCGATAATTTCAAGGTCGATTCGGAAATTGCCACCTCGATTGCCCTTGTCATCAACGAACTGTTGCAAAACTCGCTCAAATATGCGTTTACCGACCGCAAAAAGGGGTCGATTCGCATCATCGTGACGCAAGGGGAACTCTATTCCCGCATTCAGGTCATCGACGATGGGTGCGGCTTCATGGTCGGCGCAGCCGACAACGACCGGCTGGGACTGAGCATTGTGCAGTCGCTGGTCAAAGACAAGCTGCGCGGCAAACTGACCATTGAGTCGGGCAGCACAGGCACCTGTGTCGCCTTTGATTTTAAAAATGAAATGATGGACCTGACCGGCGCGCCGTAGCGTCGGGCCAGTACACAAGCCGAACGATGCAGTCCGGATGCAGGGGGATTCCTGCGCCCGGGCTGCTTTTGTTTTTTTCCAAAGAGAGGTGGAACTATGCAGGAAATTGTCCAAAGCGTGGGCATCGACATCGGTACCTCGACGACCCAGCTGGTATTCAGCCGCCTAGTCATCGAAAACCTGGCAGGCAGCTATGCGGTGCCGCGGGTCTCCATTGTCGAAAAAGAAGTGGTCTACCGCAGCCCGATCTATTTCACTCCCCTGCTCTCGTCCACCGAGATCGATGCCGAAGGGGTCAAACGAATCGTCCGCGAGCAATATGCGGCCGCTGGGATGAAGCCCTCGGATTTGCAGACCGGCGCGGTCATCATCACCGGCGATACCGCCCGCAAGCAGAATGCCAATCAGGTGCTTGCCGCCCTGTCTGATATGGCGGGCGATTTCGTGGTCGCTACGGCGGGGCCAGATTTGGAAAGCGTGCTGTCCGCCCGCGGCGCCGGCACCGACCAAATCTCGGAAAACGAGCGCACGGTAGTGGCCAACATCGATGTCGGCGGCGGCACCTCCAACATCGCGCTTTTTGAAAAAGGAACCCTTCGCGGGGTGAGCTGCCTGGACATCGGCGGCCGCCTCATTAAGATACAGGACGGGAAAATCACCTGGATTTTCCCCAAATTGCAGGACTTTGCCCGCAAACGGGGCATCGCGCTCGCCCCCGGCGACCGCGCCGACCCGGATACCTTGTTCCGTGTGTGCGAGCACATGGCCGACCAGCTGGCGCAAGCCCTGTTCCTCAAGCCGCAGGATGCCGAGCATCCGGGGCTGTATACCAACGGTGGTACGTCCATCCCGCCCCAGCCCGCCGTGCGCGGCGTGACCTTTTCGGGCGGTGTGGCGGACTATATTTATCAGCCGGCAACCGAAGACGTATTCCGTTACGGCGATATCGGCGTATTGCTCGGACGGGCGATCCGCCAGCATCCGGCGTTTGGGCAGGTCGTACTGTACCAGGCTGCCGAAACCATCCGGGCCACGGTGGTCGGTGCGGGAACGCACACGACCGAAGTGAGCGGCAGCACCATCACCTATGCCAGGGAAAAACTGCCGATCAAGAACGTGCCCATTTTGAAGGTAGCTGAGGAGGACGAAGCGATGCTGGAAACGCTTTCGGACTCCATCCGAACCCAAATCCCACTGTACCGGCCAGAAGGGCGGCCCGAGCAGATTGCCATTGCATTCTCCGGCCGCGGACGCACCAGCTTCGCGGAAATCCAGGCCCTGGCCGATGCGGTGATCTCAGGCGCAAAGGAGGCGATTGAATCCCCATATCCCTTGATTTTGGTGGTGGAAAACGATATCGGCAAGGTGCTGGGCAATGCACTCAACGTCAAACTCGGCCGCGAGAAAGACGTCATCTGCATCGACAGCATCCGCACCCTGAGCGGTGACTACATCGATATCGGCGAACCGCTGGCGGGTGGCCATGTGGTGCCCGTCGTAATCAAGACCCTGATCTTCAATTCTTAAAAAACATGAACGAGAGGTGAGTGAATGTGATACTGAAAACAAAGCTTTTTGGCCACACATATGAATTTAAGTCGCTCCGGGAAGTCATGGCAAAGGCCAACGAGGAAAAGTCGGGCGACAAGCTGGCCGGCATTGCTGCGGAAGACGCGCAGGAGCGTGTCGCCGCCAAAGTAGTCCTCTCCCACATTACCTTAAACGAACTGCGCAACAATCCGGCGGTACCGTATGAGCAGGACGAAGTGACCCGCATCATCCAGGATGCCGTCAATGAGACCATCTTCAATCAGTTCAAAAACATGACGGTCGCCGAGTTCCGCGAATGGCTGCTCGACGAAACCACCGACGGCGCGATGATCCGCCGCGCCTCCCGCGGTCTGACCAGTGAGATCGTTGCCGCGGTCTGCAAGCTGATGAGCAACCTCGACCTCATCTATGCGGCCAAGAAGATGCGCGTATCGGCTCACTGTAATACGACCATTGGTCTGCCGGGCACCTTCTCCTCCCGCTTGCAGCCAAACCACACCACCGATGACCCCAAGGGCATCATGGCGTCGGTGATGGAGGGTCTGTCCCTTGGCTGCGGCGACGCGGTCATTGGTCTCAACCCGGTCGATGACTCGGTCGAAAGCGTAGCACGCATCCTCAAGAGTTTTGACGAATTTAAAAATAAATGGGAAGTGCCGACGCAGATCTGCGTTCTGGCGCACGTGACCACCCAGACCGAGGCAGCTGACAAGTTCGGCGCCCCGATCGATCTGATGTTCCAGTCCATCGCCGGTTCCCAGAAGGGCAACGAGGCCTTTGGCCTGACCGCCACCATGCTGGACGAAGGCCGCGACATGATGCTGCACAAAGGCACCTCGACTGGCCCGAACGTTATGTACTTTGAAACCGGCCAAGGCTCCGAACTTTCTTCGGAAGCACACAATGGCTGGGACCAGGTGACCATGGAAGCGCGCTGCTACGGCTTTGCCAAGCGCTATCAGCCCTTCCTCGTCAACACGGTTGTCGGCTTCATCGGTCCGGAATACCTGTATGATTCCAAGCAGGTCATCCGTGCCGGTCTGGAAGACCACTTCATGGGTAAGCTGACCGGTGTACCTATGGGCTGCGACGCCTGCTACACCAACCACATGAAGGCCGACCAGAACGACATCGAAAACCTGGCCACCCTGCTGGTTGCGGCGGGCTGCAACTACATCATGGGCGTCCCCGAGGGCGACGACTGCATGCTGATGTATCAGTGCACCGGCTACCACGAAGCAGCTGCCCTGCGTGAGGTCTTTGGCCTGCGCCCGATCAAGGAATTCGACCAGTGGCTGGAGAAGATGGGCTTCTCCGAAAACGGCAAGCTGACCCCCAAGGCGGGCGACGCTTCGGTCTTTATGGCAAAGTAAGAGGAGGTGTGCACTGAATGGATCAGAAGGATTTAAAAGCCATCATCGAGCAGGTGCTTTCTGAAATGAACATTTCGGGCGGTGCGGCCGCCTCGACGGTCCAGGCCGAACCCATCTGCTGTGAACATACCACAGTCGAAGACGGATGTATCCCGGACGTTACCGAAGTGGACATCCGAACCCAGTATCTCGTAAAAAATCCCGCTCATGGCGAGGAATATGCCGAACTCAAGGCGCATGCTCCCTGCCGTCTGGGCATCGGCAAGGCCGGCGCACGGTACAAAACCGACCCGCAGCTGCAATTCCGCGCCGCACACTCGGCGGCACAGGATGCAGTCTTTAACGACGTCGACCACGATTTCGTTGAAAATAAAATGGGCCTGTTCATCGTGCAGACCCAGTGCGACAGCAAGGACGTCTATCTGACCCGACCCGACCTGGGCCGTAAGCTCAGTGAGGAAGCCCGCAAGACCATCCTGGAGAAATGCAAGAAGAGCCCGCGCGTCCAGATCTATGTGGCAGACGGTCTGTCCTCGGCAGCCGTGGCGGCAAACATCGCCGACCTGCTGCCCGCAATCCTGCAGGGCCTGCAAAGCTACCACATCGACGCCGGCACACCGTTCTTTGTCAAGTATGGCCGCGTTGGTGTCATGGACGAGATCTCCGAACTGCTGGACGCCGAGGTCACCTGCACCCTGATCGGTGAACGCCCGGGCCTCATCACCGCCGAATCCATGTCGGCTTACATCGCCTACCGCGCAACCGTGGGCATGCCCGAAGCGCGCCGCACGGTGGTTTCCAACATCCACCGCAACGGTACCATTCCTGCCGAGGCAGGCGCCCATATTGCGGAGATCATCAAAATCATGCTGGACAAGAAGGCCAGCGGTACTGATCTGAAACTGTAACAGGGAGGAAACAGACATGAAAAGAGACCCCGTAAGAGCGACTGTGCTGGCGTCGAAGATCATCCCGAACGTATCGCCCGACCTTGCCAAGCAGCTCAACCTCAGCCCCGACCAAAAATCCCTGGCCCTGCTGACGACCGACTGCGATGATGTCGGTTATACGGCGGTTGACGAAGCGACCAAGAAGGCAGACGTCAAGGTTGTCTATGCCAAGAGCTTCTATGGCGGCGCAGCCAATGCCAACACCAAGCTGGCCGGTGAATTCATCGGCATCCTGGCTGGTCCCAATCCGGCCGAAGTCAAGGCCGGCTTGCAGGCTGCGGTGGATATGGTCGAAAATGTTGCCTACTTCATCTCGGCTAACGAAGATGATTCGATCGTTTATTATGCGCAGTGCATTTCCCGCACCGGCTCGTACCTGTCCGAAGGCGCGGGCATCCAGGAAGGCGAAGCGCTGGCGTACCTGATCGCTCCCCCGCTGGAAGCCATGTATGGCGTGGATGCAGCGCTCAAGGCAGCGGACGTGAAGATGTGCGTACTGTACGCGCCCCCGTCTGAGACCAACTTCGGCGGCGCGCTGCTCACCGGCAGCCAGTCGGCCTGCAAATCGGCTTGCGAAGCCTTTGCCTCTGCGATCGAATTTGTAGCCGACAACCCGAGAGTCGAATAATCCCCTGTTTGCGGGAACGGGCATTTCCGCATTGAAATGGAGGGATTACCATGAATGCTCTGGGTATGATCGAAACGCGCGGTCTGATCGGTTCCATCGAAGCGGCCGACGCCATGCTCAAAGCGGCGAATGTCACCCTTGTGAGTAAAACACAGGTCGGCGGCGGCCTGGTCACCGTGATGGTGGAAGGCGATGTCGGCGCGGTCAAGGCCGCGACCGATGCTGGAGCTGCGGCGGCCGAACGGGTCGGTGAACTGATTTCGGTGCATGTCATCCCGCGTCCGGCCAGCGATGTCGCCTACATCCTGGGCGACCGGGTGGGCGCTCCCCCGACGCCGCCCGAGCCCCCGGAACCTCCCGCGGCACCCGAAGCGCCTTCCGCACCGTCTGAGGCGGCCCCACCGGCTCCGGCTCCCGAAGAACCCGCCCCCGTGGCGGACGAACCGGTTCCTGAAGACCGGGACCTGCACAAGATGACGGTGGCGCAGCTCCGCTCGGTAGCCCGGGGGCTGAATACCGGCCTATCGCGCCGCGACATCCGCTTTGCCAAGAAAGAAGAACTGATCGCACGGATCGAGCAGGCACAGGAGGAATAGTTTATGCAGCTTTATGATAAGGACCTTCTCTCCATGCAGGAAGTCCGCGAGCTGGTGGGCGCTGCCAAGAAAGCCCAGCAGGAACTGGCGGAAAAATCGCAGGAGGAAGTTGACCGCATCGTCCGCTCGATTGCCGACGCGGGCGTGCGCAATGCGCGCCGTCTGGCAGAGATGGCGCACGAGGACACCGGCTTTGGCATTGTAGAAGATAAAGTCGTGAAAAACGTCTTTGCCAGCCGGGGCGTCTATGAATATATCAAGGACATGAAAACCATCGGCGAACTCGGCCGCGACGAGGAGAAAAAACTGCGCATCATCGCCGTGCCGGTGGGTGTTATCGCGGGTCTGATCCCCTCGACCAACCCGACTTCGACCGCTTTGTTCAAGGCCGAGATCGCCATTAAGGCCGGCAACGCGATCGTCTTTTCCCCGCACCCGAGCGCGCTGCGCTGCATCCGGGAGACCGTTAAGGTCATCCGGCAGGCCATCGCCGAGGCGGGCGGCAATGAAAATCTAGTTTCCTGCATCACCATCCCGACCATGCAGGCGACCGACAACCTCATGAAACATCCGGATACGGCCATGATCCTGGCTACCGGCGGCAGCGCGATGGTACGCGCCGCGTATTCGTCCGGTACCCCGGCCATCGGCGTCGGTCCAGGCAACGGTCCGGCTTACATCGAACGCACGGCCGACATCCCGCTGGCTGTCAAGCGCATCATCGATTCCAAGACTTTTGATAACGGCACCATCTGCGCATCCGAGCAGTCGGTCATCTGCGACGCCGATATGCGGCCGGCCATCCAGGCTGAGATGGAAAAACAGGGCGCTTACTTCCTCAATCCGGAAGAACGCGCCAAGCTGGGCAAATTCATCCTGCGCGCCAACGGCACCATGAACCCCGAGATCGTGGGCCGCAGCGTGCAGACCATCGCCAAACTGGCGGGTCTGGATGTGCCCGAAACCGCCCGCGTCCTGGTCGCCGACGAGGACGGCGTAGGCCGCGGCCACCCGTATTCCAACGAGAAACTCGGCCCCATCCTCGCTTTCTACACCGGCACCGATTACAAGGATGTCTGCGACATCTGCTGCACCATCCTGCGGTATGAAGGCAAGGGCCACACCTTCTCGATGCACACCAAGGACGACAGCATCGTCGATTATTTCGCAAAACGCATCCCGGCTTCTCGCTTTATGGTCAACACCCCGTCCGCCCTCGGCGGCATCGGCGGTTCGACCGGCCTGATGCCTTCGCTGACACTGGGCTGCGGCGCGGTCGGCGGCAGCGCGACCAGCGAAAATGTCAGTCCGATGAATCTGCTCGACCGCCGGTATGTGGCGTATGGTCTGCGGGAACTCGAGGACATCCGCCGCGAGATGCCTAATTGTTCGGACGGTATCTGCCAGACAACGCCCGAAGCGATGATGGACCCGAGTGTGGTCGACGCGATTGTCGCGCGCATCATCGAGCGGCTGCAAACCGTTCAATAACGCATGATCTTTTAAGGAGGAATATAAAATGGCAGCAATGCAGGCTTTAGGTATGATCGAGACCAAGGGTCTGGTCGCTTCGGTCGAAGCGGCTGACGCCATGGTTAAGGCGGCTAACGTCACCTTGATTGGCAAGGTGCATGTTGGCGGCGGCTTGGTCACCGTTATGGTACGCGGCGACGTCGGCGCGGTCAAGGCCGCGACCGATGCAGGTGCCGCAGCGGCCGAACGGGTCGGCGAACTGATTTCGGTTCACGTCATCCCGCGTCCGCACGAAGAAGTGGAATTTATCCTGCCCTCGCTCGGCTAAGTCCGGGCTTTACCGAAAGGAGCAACCAATATGGCATTAGTACAAGCACTGGGTATGATCGAAACCAAAGGTCTGGTCGCTTCGGTCGAAGCGGCTGACGCCATGGTCAAGGCAGCCAACGTCACCCTGATCGGCAAGGTCCATGTCGGCGGCGGTCTGGTCACCGTGATGGTTCGCGGCGACGTCGGCGCGGTCAAGGCCGCAACGGACGCAGGCGCGGCAGCTGCTGAGCGTGTAGGCGAACTGATTTCGGTCCATGTCATCCCGCGTCCGCACAACGAGGTCGAATTCATCCTCCCGACGCTGCAGGGGTAACCCACCCGGCCTAGCGACCTGAACAGGGGGTGAATTGTTTGAAGGTCATTACAGAAGCGGTTTTGCGCAACGAACTGCGCGGCGCCGAGCCGGAAACCTATTATATCCCCGAGGGAAAGATCCTCTCGCCGGCCGCCCGGGAATATTTGCAGCAGCGCAAAATCAAGATCTCCAAGGATCCGCCGCCCGCCGCACCTGCGGCTGAGGCGCCCCCAACGCCTGCGGCGGACCCAGCGGCACCTGTGGCGCCGCAGCCCAAATTCGTCGATTACGAGACCGGCGCCTTCTATCTGGAAAAGCCCGAGCATATGACCCATCTCTACGGCAATGTGCTCGTGCCCAAGAGCCATCCGCGCATCCTGTTCCGCGGCAAGCTGGACAGTTTGCAGGCGCAGATCGTGCTCATCCAGGCCGAACTCGCCGAGAGCAGCGGCAATGAAAAGATCATCGACGATCTGGGCGATATTCTGACCGTGCTGCGCGAAATGATGCGCTGCGATGTGCTGGATGAGGAATTCAAAAACGAAATCATCATCGGCCTGACACACGCCGAACTGCGCGAGCGGTCGCACGACCCCATGCGGTTCTTCCACATCAAGCAGATGCTGCTGCCCGACTACACCATGGGCAAGGCTTATGCGCTGCTCAACCAGCTGCGCACCCAGATTCGGGAAACCGAGGTGGCCGCCAATCAGGCATTCCGCGACGGCAAAAAATGCACCCGCGCGGACATCATCGAAGAACTCAACCGCCTGTCCAGCGCCGTGCACATCATGATGTGCATGTATCTGGCAGGCCTGTACGGCAAGAAGTAAGGGGGATGTTATGGAACAGATCATTCAGGCTGTGCTCAGCGCCATCTCCCGCGCTGGCTTGGTGGAAGTCGAAGTTTCGGCCCGCCATGTCCATCTCACGCGCGAACATCTGGAAGTCCTGTTCGGCAAAGGCGCCGAACTGACCCCCAAGCGTCCGCTCTCCCAGCCCGGACAGTTCCTGTCCGAGGAACGGGTGACCCTCATCGGCCCTAAGGGCCGCAAGGAGCGCACCGCGATCTTAGGCCCCATCCGTCCGGCCACCCAGGTCGAGCTGTCCAAAAGCGACTGCGTAGAACTGGGCGTCAAAGCGCCGGTGCGCGAATCGGGCGACGTGGCCGGGTCGGGCTCTATTACGATCGAAGGTCCGTGCGGCTCGCTGACCATCGACGAAGGCGTCATCATCGCGCATAACCACGTCCATCTTACGCCCGAAGTGGCGCAGATCATGGGCGTGACCGACAAACAGCGCGTCGCGGTCGAGGTGTTCAGCGACCGGCCGGTCACCTTCCGGGATGTCATCATCCGCGTGAGTGAAAAATTCAGCTGCCGCATGCACATCGATTTCGATGAGGCCAACGCGGCACTGGTCAGCGGTTTTACGCTGGGTAAGATTATCAAGTAACAGCAATTTCAGCAAAGGGTGAGACTATGATGGATCTCGAGCGTGTAAACGCCTATATGCAGCGTGTCAAGGATTCGGAAACCCAAACCTTCCGTCCGGTGGGGAGCAAGCTCAAAGTGGGCCTGGATCTGGGCACGGCCTACATCGTGCTGGTCGTGCTCGATGAGGAGGACAACCCGATCGCCTGTGAAAAGCAGGCGGCGAGCGTGCTGCGCGACGGTGTGGTCGTCGATTATTCGGGTGCGCTGCGCATTGTGCGCGAACTCAAGGCCAAACTGGAAGAACGGTTGGGCGGCGAAGAACTCATCAACTGCGCCATCGCCATGCCGGCCGGTACCGAATCGAGTGTGCGTACCCACCAGTATGTGGCCGAAGGCGCGGGATTTGAAGTCACCAACGTCCTCGACGAACCGACGGCGGCCAATTCCATCTATCAGATCGACGACGGCGTGGTGGTCGACATTGGCGGCGGCACGACTGGTCTGGCCATCTTAAAGGACGGCAAGGTCATCCAAATCGAGGATGAGCCCACGGGCGGCACCCATGTAACGTTGGTGTTGGCCGGTAACTACCACATCCCCTTTGACGAGGCCGAACAGATCAAGCAGGATTATACCCGCCATCGGGAAATTTTGCCGGTGGTCAAGGCCGTACTCGAAAAAATGGCCTCCATCGTCAATCGGTATGTGGACAAAAGCCAAGTCGATACCCTTTACCTGTGCGGCGGCACCTGTTGCCTGACCGGCATCGAGACCATCTTTGAAAAGGAGACCGGCATCCGGACCATCAAACCGGCCGATCCCTTCCTGGTCACCCCGGCTGGAATTGCGATGAACTGTAAGGTTTGATCCCCGAAAACCATGGGAAAGGAGGGGAACCTATGAATTTCGATGCGTTGGTGGATGAGATCGTTGCGCGGGTATCTGCCAAGATCGCGCAGCAGGAGTCCTGTGGTTCCGACGTCGGCAAGCCCAAGCTGCTCATCCTGACCGAAGAACACGGCAGCATCTGCCACGACATGCTGGAAAGCGAACGGCTTTTGAGCTATTACCAGACCGAATGCGCCTTGCTCAAAGACTACGACTGCGACATGGCATCCTATGAAGCGGTCATCCTCTTTGGCCTGACCAATGAAGCGCTGGCCCGGCTGGCGGGCGGCGTATGCGATACGCCTTTCACCCGTCTGGCGCAAAAAGCCATCCTGACCGGCAAAAAAATCTTTGTCCTCAAGGAAATGGTCGAACTGTACCGGTACGCCGAAACGGCGCCGCCCGCGTATTATGCGGTCCTGGAAAAGCAGCTTGCACTGCTTCAGCAGGCGGGCGTGGCGATCTGCCCGCTGGCCGAGCTGGAGGACGCGATTCTGTGCGATGAGGCCGCGGCCTGCGAACCGGCGGCCAGTCCGGCCCCCTGTGCCGCAGCGCCCTGCGCGGCGCCCGGTCGGGAAGTGAAGATTGAAAAGCGCGTCATCACCGAACGCGATCTCAGCGCGGTCTATGACAAGGATGTTTCGGTCATCCACATCGGCAAACGCGCCATTTTGACCGATCTGGCCAAGGAATACGCGCAGGCAAGAAAGGTTTCGCTCGTGCGGGACGAATGAACAGGTGGAATTGACATGAAAGTTGCAAAGGTGATCGGCAATATCTGGTCGACCCGAAAAGACGAAAAGCTCAGAAGCTATAAGCTGCTGATCGTGCAGCCCATCAACATTTTGGACGGTTCGTGTGACCGTACCCCCATCGTGGCCGCCGATACTATCGGCGCCGGAGTGGGCGAAACCGTGTTGATTGTTGCCGGCAGCTCGGCGCGCAGCGCGGCTGGGGATATGAGCGTGCCGGTCGATGCCACGGTCGTCGGGATTGTGGACGACCAGGAATTGCATCCCGATGCGCTGCAATAAGGTGGTGAACGATGGATGAATTTGCTGGAGGCGGTGAAAGACGCCGGAATCGTCGGTGCAGGCGGTGCGGGCTTTCCCACGCATGTAAAACTCAAGGCCAAGGCCGAATGGTTTATCGTCAATGCGGCCGAATGTGAGCCTTTGATCGAAACCGACAAATACTTATGCCGCACCTATGCAGACCGCATCGTGGCGGCAGCGGCGGCCGTAGCGGCCCATCTGGAAGCGTCCCATATTGTCATTGCGCTCAAGCGCAAATACCGGGACGAGATCGCAGCCCTGCGCGCGGCCATCACCCAGGCGGGTGTGCCCATCGAGCTGTGCGAGATGGATACCTTCTACCCCGCGGGCGATGAACAGACCATGGTGCAGCTGGTCACCGGCAAAACCGTACCCGAACGCGGGCTGCCGCTCGACGTGGGCGCCGTGGTCGACAATGTCGGCACCCTGCTGGGCATTTACGACGCCTTGATCGAGGGCACGGCGGTCAGTTCCAAATATCTCTCGGTGGTGGGCGAAGTGGCCGAACCCATCATGCTGCATGTGCCCATTGGCACGGCGGTGACCGATTGCATTGCGGCCGCCCATCCCCGCATTTCCGATTATGCCATCATCCTGGGCGGGCCGATGATGGGCAAGGTGGTATCCGACCCGCAGGCCATTGCCCAGGCCGTGGTCACCAAGACCACGGGCAATATCCTGGTGCTGCCGCGTGAGCATTACCTCATCGAGCGGTCGGCCCGCCCGCTCGAGCGCATCCGCGCCCAGGCCCGGGCGGCCTGCATCCAGTGCCGGATGTGTACCGACCTGTGCCCGCGCTATCTGATCGGGCATCAAATCCGCCCGCATCTGGTCATGCGCAACCTGTACCGGGAGAAAAGCCTGGAATCGGAAGCCGAATTCCTGCATGCCTTCGGCGACGCGGCCAACTGCTGCTCGTGCGGCGTGTGCGAGATGTTCGCCTGCCCGATGGGGCTTTCCCCGCGCAAGGTCAACGAGTACATGAAGGGCGCACTGCGGGAACGGGGTATCCAAGTACCGCGCAATATGGCACCTGAAGCGCTGCGTGAACTGGCGCTGCGGCGCATCCCGACCGAGCGGCTGATCGCCCGGCTGGGGCTGGCTGCATACAGCGGCCTGCACGCCCACACCTGCCAGGAACTTGAGCCCGATACGATTTTTGTCCCCTTCTCCCAGCACATCGGCAAACCGGCCGAACCCATCTGTCAGGTGGGTGACCGGGTGGAAAAGGGACAAAAAATCGCGCAAGCGGCGGAAAATGGGCTTTCCGCCAACATCCACGCTGGCATTTCCGGCGTGATTACCGAAATCACAGCGGCTGGAGCACGAATCTCCCGCCAAAAGGAGGGTTAAACGGTGGCAACTGCAATTGGCATGATTGAACTGAGCAGCATTGCCCGCGGCATCGAAACCTGTGATTACATGGTCAAAGCGGCACAGGTCGCGCTGCTGCGCTCCTCCACTGTTTGCCCGGGCAAGTATATGATCATCATCGGCGGGGAGACCGGCGACGTGCGCGCGGCCATGGAGGAAGGCCGCAAACGCGGCGGCGAACTGGTCGTCGATACGCTGATGCTTCCCAATGTACATGAGCAGCTCATCCCGGCCATCAGCATGACCAACCAGGTCGAGACCCGCGGCGCGGTGGGCGTGTTGGAGTTTTATTCCATCGCCTCGGCGATCGTGGCGGCCGATGTGGCGGCAAAGGCTGCGAATATCACACTGATCGAAGTCCGTACCGGCTACGCCATCGGCGGCAAGGGGTTTGTCACCCTGACCGGCGATGTCGGCGCCGTCCGGGCGGCCGTGGAAGCGGCACGAAAGGATGCGGAACTGCTGGTCGAAACCACAGTCATCCCGCGTCCGGATCGCAAGCTATTCGACACGCTGCTGTAAAAGGGGCGAGATAACAGAAAAAAGGAGGGTCACACATGAGTGTATTCACCGAAAGCGTACAGGCTTGGGTCAGCAACATTTCGATCAACTCGGTCATTATGATGATCATGATGATCTTTATGGTCGTCGGTGCGATCGACAAGATCCTGGGCAATAAATATGGTTACGGCGAACAATTTGAAGAAGGCTTCAACGCCATTGGCCCGCTGGCGCTGTCCATGGCCGGTGTTGTTGCAGCGGCTCCCGTTCTGGCGGAGATTTTAGGGCCGATCCTGAAGCCCATCTATACTGCCATTGGCGCGGATGCGTCCATGTTTGCTACCACCCTGCTCGCCTGTGATATGGGCGGCTATCCGCTGGCTATGGAACTGGCCAGCAATGAGGCAATCGGTAACTTTGCCGGCCTCATCCTGGGCACCATGATGGGCCCGACGATCGTATTTACCATCCCGGTTGCACTGGGCATCATCAAGAAAGAGGACCGCTCGTATCTGGGCGCCGGCGTTCTGGCTGGTATGATCACCATCCCGCTCGGCTGTATCGCTGGCGGCCTGGTCATGAATATGACGCCCTATAAGCTGTCTATTGGCACGATTCTCATCAACCTGGTTCCGGTTATCATCATCGCAGCCCTGATCGTCATCGGCCTGTGGTTTGCCCCGTCGGCTATGATCCGCGGCTTTAACGTATTCGGCACCGGCGTTACCATCGTCATCACGATCTTTACCGCCATCGCCGTCTTCCAGCAGATCACGGGTATCATGTTCCCGTTGTTCGACGTGATGTCCACGGTCGATCCGGAAACCGGCCTGACGCCGCTCAATTCCGGTCTGCTCACCTGCGGCCAGATTGGTATCGTCCTGATCGGTGCGTTCCCCATGGTCAAGTGGATCACCAAAACCTTCGGCGGTGCACTCAACAAGATCGGTGCTGCATTCGGCATGAACGATAAGGGTTCGGCTGGTCTGGTCGCCAACCTGGCCAACAACATCGCGATGTTCAACATCATGGATCAGATGAACCCCAAGGGCAAGCTGCTGAACGTTGCATTTGCTGTATCGGCTGCTTTCGTATTCGGCGACCATCTGGGCTTTACCGCTGGCAACAACCAGGATATGATCTTCCCGGTTATCGTTGGCAAGCTGGTTGCTGGTATCACGGCACTGATCGTGGCCAATGCACTCGCTCCCAAGCTGCTCAGCAAGATCGAAAGCGCAAACAAGTAAGAAGAAAGGGATTGTGTGCTTATGAATGTAAGTGAAGCTTTGATCCGTGAGATCGTAGAAAAAGTGATCCGCGAAACCATGGCACAGCCGTCGTGTGGTTTTGAAAAGCATATCGATCCCAGCGGCATCATCGGCATCCGGACTTCCACGGTCAAGTGTGAACCGTTCGAACAGGATGGCGTCCGCTTAAAGGATCTGGTCACCTTAGAAGAAGCACCCCGCATGGGTGCCGGGATCATGGAACTGGATCACACCAGTTTTGAATGGACTCTGACGTATGACGAATACGATATGGTCATCGAAGGCGAATTGGAGATCGAGATCGACGGACGGGTCATCAAAGGCGGCCCGGGCGATATCATTTACATCCCCCAAGGTAGCCACATCCATTTCCAGACCCCCAGTTTTGCCCGATATGCTTATTTCGTCTATCCCGCCAACTGGCAGGAACTCGGATAAACCGGCAAAGCGGGCTGGGTGCGAGCCGGGGTTCATCCCCCGGCTCGGCGCCCCGGCCTGTGCTTGACAGGGTGCCCTTGGAATGCTATACTGACCATAAATCCAATCGGTATCCAGGTGTTTCCCCGGCTGCGGGAAACTCAAAAGGGAAGCTGGGTGTGAATCCCACACAATGCCGTTGCTGTATTGGCCGAGCAGGCCGCCACAAAGTCACTGGATGGTTCCGGGAAGACGGCGGACTGCGCTTGGAGGCCTGAGTCAGAAGACCTGCCTGGATATAACGCACGTAAAAACCTTTCCGGTCCTGAAAGGGTGCACATCCACCGCCCGGCGGTTTGTTTGCTGTACCTGCTTTTTCGGTACAGCTTTTTTGTTTCTGTGCGCCTGATTTTTCTTTTACGCACAGAGTATGCCCGGATAGAGGAATATCCGGCCCACGCATCTCTGCATTCGAAGCTGGCGCCTGCCGATGCAGGCGGGACGCCAAGTGGATTGGCCGCGGCATGAGCGGGCGGGGTGTTCTGCCCCGCCCGTTTGCGGCAAGAGAGGACTCATCATGACAGATTTATGTACCACCCAGACCGCGGTGCGCCGCATGGCGGTCGATGCGTTTCTTAAGCAATATTACCGCCCGGAAAAATTCGCGCAAAGCTGCAATGGCTGTCCCTTCTACGGCAAGGTATGGTCCTGTCCGCCCGGTGTCCCCGATACGCCCGCTTTTTTCGCCGGATATACGGACATCTATCTATTGGGCGTACAAGTCACCTATACCGAGCTGGCACATCGCTGGCGCGATGTCCAGGCCGTACAGGATCAAACTTACGGCCTTGCCAAACGGGCGCTGCTCGAAACCCAGCTGGCGCTCGAAAAGCTGTTTCCCGGCGCGCGGTCGATTGCCGCCGGACGCTGCGAGCGCTGCGCCCATTGCATGCGTCCCAGCGGCTGCACCTGCATTTGGCCCGAGCGGATGCGGTATTCCTTTTCGGCTTTCCGCATCGACCTGAGCCGTCTGGCGGACGAGCAGCTTGGTTTTCCGCTCCAATGGAGCTCCGGCAAGCTGCCCGCCTATCATGTAGCATTGGGGGCGCTGCTGGTCCCCTGATCAATCAAGGCATGGATCGGTTTTTGACACCGACCCATGCCCTTTTTTCGAAAGGTCTCACCCATGGACCCATCCCGGCATAGCATGACGTTGAAGGAGGCGATGCAGTATGAAAAAAAGCACGTCGCTGGCCATTCTTGGCGGCGACATGCGGCAAGCGTTTTTGGCGCAGCTTTTGTGCGCAGACGGCCATACAGTCACGGTTTCGGCGCTGGAACGGCATCCATTTGATGCTGGAATCCGCCTGGGAGCGCCTGATTTTGGGGTAAAAGAGGCGCAGGCGATTATCCTGCCCATGCCGGCCGAACGCGAGGAAGGGCTGCTCAACGCGCCGCTTTCCAATACATCGTATCATATGCAAACCATTTTGGATGCCATTCCAGCGGGCAAACTGGTGCTGGCGGGTGCGGTCTCCCCGGCCCTGCGGGCACGGGCCGAACAAAACGACCTGCATCTGATCGACTATCTGGCCCGTGAGGAGCTGGCTATCCGCAATGCAGTCCCCACCTGCGAAGGGGCGTTGCAGCTTGCCATGGAAGAACTGCCCATCACCCTGCATGGGTCGCATGTGCTGGTCATCGGCAATGGGCGCATCGGCAGTATGCTGGCCCAGAAATTGCAGGCGCTGCATGCGCATGTGACCGTTTCTGCCCGTTCGGCCAAGGATTTTGCACGCATTGAAGCAGCCGGACATGGCTGCCTGCATACGGGCGCTCTGGCTGGGCATCTGTCCGGCTTTGACCTGGTGGTCAACACCGTGCCGGCACGGGTGCTCGGTATGGCCGAACTGGCGGAACTCCCACCCGATTGCCTGATTATCGATCTGGCATCCAAGCCGGGCGGTGTGGATTTCAACGCGGCCAGCCAAATCGGCCGGCACGCGATCTGGGCTTTGTCGCTACCCGGCAAGGTCGCGCCGGTTTCGGCTGCCTGTGCCATCCGGGATACGGTCTATACGATCTTACAGGAGGAGGGCCTATTATGAACCATCCCATCCGCGTCGGCTTTGCCATGACCGGTTCGTTTTGTACCTTTGCCAAGGCGCTCGATGTGCTGGAAGCCATGGTACAATCCGGGGAATATGTCATCACCCCCATTTTATCCGACCATGCGGCCTCGATGGATACCCGGTTTGGTACGGCCCAAGACCTGCAAAACCGGCTGACCGAACTGACCGGCAACCCCATTGTGCAAACCATCCAGCAGGCAGAGCCCATCGGTCCCAAAGGGCTGCTCGATGTGCTGGTCGTTGCGCCCTGCACGGGCAATACGCTGGCCAAACTGGCCCATTCGATCATTGATACCCCAGTCACCATGGCGGTCAAGAGCCATCTGCGCCGGGACCGTCCGGTCGTCCTCGCGGTTTCCACCAACGATGGCTTATCCGGTTCGGCGTTCAATCTGGGCACCCTACTCAACCGCCGACATTATTATTTTGTCCCCTTCGGACAGGATGCCCCCTATACCAAACCGCGCTCGCTGGTCGCAGATATGAGCCAAATCCCATCCACCATTGCATCCGCCCTGCGCGGGGAACAACAGCAGCCTTTGCTGCTCACCTCATAAAAAAATGGCCACCCTCCTTTCCGGAAGGTGGCCAACTGGTGTTTGGACTTTTACAAAATCGTGATATGTAGTTTCACTGTGTCATCGATCGCCTGAAACTCATGCAGCCATCGGGACAAAAGCTGTCCTTCGGTCGCTGCATTTTCAAAATGCAGGGAGGCATGAATCAAAAAGCGCATTCCTTCTTTGGATTCGACCTCCAGATGCCGCATTTCTCCTTGTGCCTGACGAAGCATTCCTTCCATCCGGTGCAGAACTTCATCGACCAGGATACAGTCGATCGACAGGAGCATTTTGGTATTGCTTGACTGGAAAAACCGTTTTTCCTGCCAGGGCCGGATGAGCGATAACGTGATCGTGATGGCCACCGTACCACCCAAGGTCAACGCATAAAACCCTGCACCGGCCGCCAGACCCAGACAGGCCACCGACCACAGGCTTGCGGCGGTGGTCAATCCCTTGATCGTCAGGCCTTCCCGAATGATGGTGCCAGCCCCCAGAAAGCCGATGCCGGAGATGACCTGCGCCGCCATACGGTCAGGCGTACTCCATGCACCATATTCTCCGGACTGCAAAAACAGCAGCTGGCCGGTAATCATCACCACACAGGCCCCAACTGCCACGACCATATGGGTGCGCATACCGGCTGGCCGATGGATTCGCTCGCGGCCGGCACCAATCACAAATCCAACCACCATGGCACACAACAATCGTAAAAAAATATCGGCAATCTCCATTTGCATCGGTCTCGCCTCCCACTTTGTTTCAGGGTATCACAGGATTGGCAAAGGGTCAAGCGCTTCCCGCAAATCCAAAAAATACCTTGACAAACCTGTCAAAATCGACTATACTTAAACAAGTTCTGCGGGTGTAGTTTAGTGGCAAAACTCCAGCTTCCCAAGCTGGCTATGTGGGTTCGATTCCCATCATCCGCTCCAAAAAAAAACGCATGCAAATCGCATGCGTTTTTTTCTTTTATCATCCAGCGGACTCTTTGATCTGTAACCATCCAGCCTGACGCCACTTATGAAATTCATGCTTGATGAACAGCAGAGAAAGCAGGAAGGACACTCCGTCTGCAACTGGAACGGCCAACAATGCGCCAGCCAGCCCAAACTGTGCCGACAGAATCAGCGACAGCGGGATGAGTACCACAGCTTGGCGCACCAGCGGCAGGGTCAGCGCCTTGACCGGCTGACCAATACTCTGGAAGAACGACGAAGTTGTCATATGTAAGCCATATACAAAGAATCCCAACATATACAGCCGGAAAATATAGGCACATGCGTCCAGATACACCGCATTATCAGCTACAAACAGCATACCGATCACCCGCGGGAAAATTTGATAGATGGCAAACCATCCAACCGATATCATCAGGGCGATCATCGAAGCCATGCGATAGGTCTTGCGCACCCGGTCATAGCATTTTGCACCGAAGTTATACCCATTGATTGGCTGTGTTGCCGAAGAAACACCGACAAACATCGCATGCGCAATCTGATACACCTTCATCAGCGCACCATACACCGACAGTGCAACGTCGCTGCCATAGGGCGTGGTTGCGCCATACTGCTTCATCAGGTTGTTCATCGTGACCTGCACCAAAGCAGTCATGATCTGCGTCAAAAAGCTGGGAATGCCCAGTTTCAAAATGCGCAGTGTGATGCAAGCGGTTGGGCGCAGCCATTCTTTATGGATGCGCACGGTCTGCAAATGCCGCAGATGCAGCAGGCACAGACTGCCGGCTGCCACCTGTCCAATCACGGTTGCAATCGCCGCACCGACAACGCCCATATGCAGCCCAAAGATAAAGATCGGGTCTAAAATCAGGTTGATCGCTGCACCCAGCATCATGCACTTCATCGTGAACTGCGGATTGCCGTCTGCGCGGATGACCGACGCCAGCAACGAGCTAAACAGCAAAAACGGTAAGCCCCAAACGATGATCCGGGTATAATCGAGCGCATCCTGGAAAGAAGTTTCGGTCGCGCCGAACAGCAACACAATATTTTCGGCAAAGATACTGCCCAATACGCCCAGCAACAGTCCTGCAATCAGCAGCAACGTCAAGGTATGGCTGATGACTTTATCCGCGGTTTCCTGGTCTTTGCGTCCCAAACAAAGATTCAAATTCGCAGCACAGCCATCCCCGAGCATCAACGCAATGGCAATCGTTACGATTGTCAAGGGGAATGCGACGTTTGTAGCCGCCATGCCGGTAATACCGACCCCTTGCCCAACAAAAATCTGGTCTGCAATATTGTATAAATAGTTGACCAGAAGTGTGAGCGTTGTTGGGATGGAATACTTGCAAAGCAGTTTGCCGATCGGCTCGGTCGACAGTGGATTCGATGTGGTTTTTTCCATACAAAAACTCCTCCCTTTTAACCCATCGATACAAAAGGATGCATGGAATCCAAATACAAAAAGAGCATTCGGTATGGCATAGATACCGAATGCTCTTGGTTTCATATTCTTTCTCGGATAAGACACACATGCATTCGACCCCATGCGTGTTTTCTTCTCCCTTCCAGACTAACTGTTGGCCCTAGAGTTCCACCGGGTTAGCTTGACGCTCGCGGGCTTTCACCGCCAGTAGAGAATATCTCATTTCCGAAGAAAACTTTTCGTTATTGTACCACTCTATATTGCACTTGTCAATCCCTCGGCAGACAACATTTTCATATGTTAAAAATATTTTGAAAACAAAAAAGAATCACTACATTTTGTAGTGATTCTTTTCGTGGAGCTGTTGAACAGATTCGAACTGTCGACCTCTTCCTTACCAAGGAAGTGCTCTGCCTGCTGAGCTACAACAGCAAATGGCGACCCGGAAGGGACTTGAACCCTCGACCTCTGGCGTGACAGGCCAGCGCTCTAACCGACTGAGCTACCGGGCCATTTTGGCAGGGGCAGTAGGGATCGAACCCACGGCACGCGGTTTTGGAGACCGCTGCTCTACCAGCTGAGCTATACCCCTATGTTGTGTATAGCAAGAAAACACTGAAGTTTTCTTTGCCAACTTTCTTTTTCAAAAGAAAGTTGGTGGTGGGCCTTCAGGGACTCGAACCCAGGACCGGACGGTTATGAGCCGTCTGCTCTAACCAACTGAGCTAAAGGCCCTTATCCTTGAAAGCAGATAGAAAATTTGCCGCCACTTTGTTGTCAGCAGCGGCAAACTCTGTCTTATTGGCTCCTCAAGTTGGACTCGAACCAACGACCCTGCGGTTAACAGCCGCATGCTCTACCGACTGAGCTATTGAGGAATATACAGGCATGCTCATTTTCATGAGCATGCTTTGGTGTAGGCGCTGAGTTATCTTCCCGGGCCGTCGCCAGCCAAGTATTGTCACCGTAAGCGAGCTTAACTACTGTGTTCGGGATGGGAACAGGTGTACCCTCGCCACCATTAACACCTACTTACTTTCTTGTGTACAAGAAAGTAAGCAAAGAAAACTTTACTTGCGCTTCGCGCTTTTCTTGCACACGGCTTCGCAGCTTTTAAACTATAACATATCGTCATCGTTTTGTCAAGACTTTTTTGGTGACCCGTGGGGGAATCGAACCCCCGTTTGCGGCGTGAGAGGCCGCCGTCTTGACCGCTTGACCAACGGGCCACATCTGGTCTTTACGCAGCTACAAAGATCTTCCCTGTGTTATACAGGTATTTTCTTTTTTGCTTTCTTTTTTCTTTTTATCAAAGAAAAAAGAAAGTGGAGCACCATCGGGGACTCGAACCCAGGTCCCACTGATTAAGAGTCAGTTGCTCTACCAACTGAGCTAATGGTGCATGTGAAAGGCTTGCACCCTGAACACTGAACAATACTTACTCACAATCGCTTTTTATCGAGATGCTTTTTCCTAATTCATTTTAGGTCAAGCCCTCGGCCTATTAGTATCAGTCCGCTGCACGTGTTACCACGCTTCCACTCCTGACCTATCCACCACATAGTCTACGTGGGGCCTTACTCCCGAAGGATGGGAATACTTATCTCGAGGGAAGTTTCACGCTTAGATGCCTTCAGCGTTTATCTCGTCCGTACTTAGCTACCCAGCTATGCCCTTGGCAGAACAACTGGTGCACCAGAGGTACGTCCACCCCGGTCCTCTCGTACTAAGGGCAGCTCCTCTCAATATTCCTACGCCCGCAACAGATAGGGACCGAACTGTCTCACGACGTTCTGAACCCAGCTCGCGTACCGCTTTAATTGGCGAACAGCCAAACCCTTGGGACCGAATTCAGCCCCAGGATGCGATGAGCCGACATCGAGGTGCCAAACCTCCCCGTCGATGTGGACTCTTGGGGGAGATCAGCCTGTTATCCCCAGGGTAGCTTTTATCCGTTGAGCGACGGCATTTCCATTCACATACCGCCGGATCACTAACTCCAACTTTCGTTACTGCTCGAACCGTCATTCTCGCAGTTAGGCTCGCTTTTGCGTTTACACTCATTGCACGATTTCCGTCCGTGCTGAGCGAACCTTTGAGCGCCTCCGTTACCTTTTAGGAGGCGACCGCCCCAGTCAAACTGCCCACCTGACAGTGTCCCCCGACCAGATTCATGGCCGCAGGTTAGAATTCCAGTATCCCAAGAGTGGTATCCCAAGGTTGACTCCACACAAGCTGGCGCCCGTGCTTCCAAGCCTCCCACCTATCCTGTACATGGAATACCGAAATCCAATATCAAGCTACAGTGAAGCTCCATGGGGTCTTTCCGTCTAGTTGCGGGAAACCGGCATCTTCACCGGTACTACAATTTCGCCGGGCGGGCTGTTGAGACAGTGCCCAAATCGTTACGCCATTCGTGCGGGTCAGAACTTACCTGACAAGGAATTTCGCTACCTTAGGACCGTTATAGTTACGGCCGCCGTTTACTGGGGCTTAAGTTCGCACCTTCGCTTGCGCTAAGCACTCCCCTTAACCTTCCAGCACCGGGCAGGCGTCACCCCCTATACGTCATCTTTCGATTTAGCAGAGAGCTGTGTTTTTGCTAAACAGTCGCTTGGGCCTTTTCACTGCGGCCTACTCTCGCAGGCGCCCCTTATCCCGAAGTTACGGGGCCAATTTGCCGAGTTCCTTAACAACCCTTCTCCCGTTGGCCTTAGAATACTCATCCCATCTACCTGTGTCGGTTTGCGGTACGGGCACCTTAGTATACACATAAGCTTTTCTCGTCTCTCACGCCAGTGACTTCCCTACTAAATTTCGGTCCCTTACGCCCGGGGCAACCATCGCCCGGGTTCACCTTAATGAAAGCGTCCCTTATGCTTAAAGTTCGGTGGTTACGGAATTTCTACCGTATGTGCATCGACTACGCCGTTAGGCCTCGCCTTAGCTCCCGACTAACCTTGGGCGGACGAACCTTCCCCAAGAAACCTTAGATTTTCGGCCATTATGATTCTCACATAATTCTCGCTACTTATTCCGGCATTCTCACTTGTATGAAGTCCACCAGTGCTCTCGCTCTGACTTCACCCCGCATACAACGCTCCCCTACCCAGACTTGCGTCTGCCTAAGCTTCGGTTAGATGCTTAGCCCCGTTACATTTTCTGCGCAAAACCACTCGACCAGTGAGCTATTACGCACTCTTTAAATGAGTGGCTGCTTCTAAGCCAACATCCTGGTTGTTTTCGCAGTTTCACATCATTTTCCACTTAGCATCTATTTGGGACCTTAGCTGTAGATCTGGGCTGTTTCCCTTTTGACCACGAGACTTATCTCACGTAGTCTGACTGCCATGAACCAATTAGCCGGCATTCTGAGTTTGATAGGGTTCAGTAACCTCGCGGCCCCTAGCCCATTCAGTGCTTTACCTCCGGTAATCTATCATAACGCTAGCCCTAAAGCTATTTCGGGGAGAACCAGCTATCTCCGAGTTCGATTGGAATTTCTCCGCTATCCACAAGTCATCCCCGGCCTTTTCAACGGACGTGGGTGCGGCCCTCCACGGTGTCTTACCACCGCTTCAGCCTGCTCATGGATAGGTCACCCGGTTTCGGGTCTAATGCAAGTAACTTAAGCGCCCTATTCAGACTCGCTCTCGCTGCGCCTCCGGTATTCCAATACCTTAAGCTTGCTACTTACATTAACTCGCCGGACCGTTCTACAAAAAGTACCCGATCACACATGAACGTGCTCTCGGTGCTTGTAGGCACAAGGTTTCAGGTTCTATTTCACTCCCCTCCCGGGGTCCTTTTCACCTTTCCCTCACGGTACTGCTCCTCTATCGGTCACTGAGTAGTATTTAGGCTTGGAGGATGGTCCCCCCATCTTCCCACAGGGTTTCACGTGTCCTGTGGTACTCTGGATCCAGCTAGCGTCCTATCAGTTTCGCCTACGGGGCTATCACCCTGTATCGCCGCTCTTCCCAAAGCGTTCGGCTACCAAAACAGACTACATATCGCTGTCCAAACCCCGCAAAGATTGCTCCTCACGGTTTGGCCTCTTCCGCGTTCGCTCGCCACTACTAGCGGAATCTCGGTTGATTTCTTTTCCTCGCCCTACTTAGATGTTTCAGTTCAGGCGGTTCCCCACGTTAACCTATGGATTCAGTTAACGCTGACAGAGTATTGCTCTGCCGGGTTTCCCCATTCGGAAATCCACGGATTAAAGCCTATTTGCGGCTCCCCGTAGCTTATCGCAGCTTGTCACGTCCTTCTTCGGCTCCCAGTGCCAAGGCATTCCCCTTGCGCCCTTTACAGCTTGACCTGTTCGTCGCAAAGTCCGCTTCGTTTCGTTTTCAGATGAATCTGAAAACTCCGCTCCGCTCCCTTGCTCCTCACTTCCGATTCAAACCCGCTGCGCTGGGCTTTGAATCGGCCCAACCGCTTCGAGGTTTCCTCGGTCGCTGTTATATTGCAAGAATTAGGATTATCTCGGTTATTTTAGCTATTTGTAGTACGATCTTTCGATCGTATCCCAACAATATTCAGAAAAACCATTTATTTTTTTGCTTAATTTCTTAAGCGGAATAACAAATTGTTTCCTCTATTGTTGCTTATTGCTTTCGTTATTGTTCAGTTTTCAAGGTGCAAATAAACTTCTTAATTGAAGTTTTCTTTGCTTACTTTCTTGTTCACAAGAAAGTAAGTGGTGGGCTTGAGAGGACTCGAACCTCCGACCTTACGCTTATCAGGCGTACGCTCTAACCACCTGAGCTACAAGCCCATAGTTATCACGGACGTCGGTCTTTTCGTCCCTTCGCCCTTGGTGGAGATGAGGAGGATCGAACTCCTGACCCCCTGCTTGCAAGGCAGGTGCTCTCCCAGCTGAGCTACACCCCCATATTACAGGGCTTCCGGAACGTTTTTCTTCTCAATTTCCACTTTTTGAAGGTACATTCCTTCTTTCGAAGGCTTACACCTTCCAAATTAAACAACGATCTGCCGTACGAACTCGATTGACCATAGGATATGAGACTTTATTCAAATCTCAGGTCTCCTTAGAAAGGAGGTGATCCAGCCGCACCTTCCGATACGGCTACCTTGTTACGACTTCACCCTAATTACCAGTCCTACCTTCGGCCGCGCCCTCCTTGCGGTTAGGCTACGGACTTCGGGTATTACCGGCTCTCATGGTGTGACGGGCGGTGTGTACAAGGCCCGGGAACGTATTCACCGCGGCATGCTGATCCGCGATTACTAGCAATTCCGACTTCATGCAGGCGAGTTGCAGCCTGCAATCTGAACTGGGACAGCTTTTAGGGATTTGCTCCACCTCGCGGTATTGCCTCCCTCTGTATGACTGCCATTGTAGTACGTGTGTAGCCCAGGTCATAAGGGGCATGATGATTTGACGTCGTCCCCACCTTCCTCCGTTTTGTCAACGGCAGTCCGGCTAGAGTGCTCTTGCGTAGCAACTAACCGTAAGGGTTGCGCTCGTTGCGGGACTTAACCCAACATCTCACGACACGAGCTGACGACAACCATGCACCACCTGTCACCTCTGCCCCGAAGGGAAACCCTATCTCTAGGGCGGTCAGAGGGATGTCAAGACCTGGTAAGGTTCTTCGCGTTGCTTCGAATTAAACCACATACTCCACTGCTTGTGCGGGCCCCCGTCAATTCCTTTGAGTTTCAACCTTGCGGTCGTACTCCCCAGGTGGGATACTTATTGTGTTAACTCCGGCACGGAAGGGGTCAATACCTCCCACACCTAGTATCCATCGTTTACGGCGTGGACTACCAGGGTATCTAATCCTGTTTGCTCCCCACGCTTTCGCTCCTCAGCGTCAGTTAATGTCCAGCAGGCCGCCTTCGCCACTGGTGTTCCTCCCAATATCTACGCATTTCACCGCTACACTGGGAATTCCGCCTGCCTCTCCATCACTCAAGACCAGCAGTTTTGAAAGCAGTTCCGGGGTTAAGCCCCGGGATTTCACTTCCAACTTACCAGCCCGCCTACTCGCCCTTTACACCCAGTAAATCCGGATAACGCTTGCTCCCTACGTATTACCGCGGCTGCTGGCACGTAGTTAGCCGGAGCTTATTCTTCAGGTACCGTCAAAATTCGTCCCTGATTAAAGATCTTTACAACCCGAAGGCCTTCTTCAATCACGCGGCGTTGCTGCGTCAGGGTTGCCCCCATTGCGCAATATTCCCCACTGCTGCCTCCCGTAGGAGTCTGGGCCGTGTCTCAGTCCCAATGTGGCCGTTCAACCTCTCAGTCCGGCTACTGATCGTCGCCTTGGTGGGCCGTTACCCCGCCAACTAGCTAATCAGACGCGAGCTCATCTCAGAGCAGACAAGCCTTTGGCATCAAAACCATGCGATCTCGATGCATTATGCGGTATTAGCAGTCGTTTCCGACTGTTATCCCCCACTCCGAGGCAGATTGCTCACGCGTTACTCACCCGTCCGCCACTAAGTTAAGAATTCCATCTCCGAAGAGATTTCCAAAATAACTCCGTTCGACTTGCATGTGTTAGGCACGCCGCCAGCGTTCATCCTGAGCCAGGATCAAACTCTCTAAAAATGTTATTAAAAGAGCTAAAAGCTCATCTAATCGACTTTAGAGTCTGACGTGTCGGTTTGACTTTTAAAACAGAGTTCCGACTTCTGTTTGGATTCTACCAGAGTAAAAACTCAAGCGAATTTTCAGGTTCGTCACATACTATTTAAAGTAAGCATTTCGTTGTTTAATTTGCAAGGTGCAATATTTGCTTCACCCTTTCGAGTGAAAGCTTATTTATTATACCAGACTTATTTCGCTCTGTCAAGAACTTTTTTAACTTTTTTCGAAGTTTTTCAACTTCGAATCTAGTTTATCAAGTTCTTTCGGAACTTTTCGAGCCGGTTCGCTATCCTTTCGGACAGCTTATTTAGTATACCGCATTTCGAATCACTTGTCANGTCAAGAACTTTTTTAACTTTTTTCGAAGTTTTTCAACTTCGAATCTAGTTTATCAAGTTCTTTCGGAACTTTTCGAGCCGGTTCGCTATCCTTTCGGACAGCTTATTTAGTATACCGCATTTCGAACCCTTTGTCAACAACTTTTTTCATTGTTTCCGAAGTTTTCTTTTCTCGGTCGCCGCTTCCGAAAAGCAGCTTAATTAGTATACGCCAGCTTTCTCCTTTTGTCAACACCTTTTTCCCGTTTTCGTCAAAAAAAGAGAGCAATCGTCCTTTTGCCCGATTGCTCTCACGTTTTTCACAGGATTTTAGTCTTTTGCCAATCTTTTGCCGTCGTAGCGGGTCGGATGGAACATATAGGAATAGGTCTTGGCTCGGAAACCGATCTCCCCCAGTACATTCACTAGATTATTCACCAGATCGGGTCGCATATCGCGCTGCGACAAGGCAATTTTCAGCGTATCCCGGTACGAACTAACCAGAATACCAAACGGCTGATGGGCGCACGGCAAAATGGCACCATAATCTGCAATATGGCGTTCCATGCTGATCGGAATATTAAACGGCCCAATGTTTGTCAAAATAAAGCTGTCACGCCGGATGTATGCGCGTGCCTGCTCCCGCATCATCTTTTCCTTTTCATCAATCGGCATATCAGCATTGTGCCCGGTATATACCCGATTGGAATTTTTCAGCGCCCAGAAGGCGGCATGCGGCAGGGCGCGCTGGGTATCAAAAAAGGCGCTCAGCTTCTGGCAAGCCTCGACAAACGGAAGCTGGAAATACTCATAATAAAACGGCAGATCGAGCAGAGCAACAAAAAAGCGGACAGTTGGCGATTTGATATAAGTACGCAAGTCCATCGGCACCTCGGCAACGATGGCTTCGTCATGGTCGGTGCCAACATAATACGTGCGATAAATGGCATGGCAGATCGCCGTCATCAAAAAGGTCAATGGAGAAATATCATTCTGCTTGACAAAACGGCGCACCTGGGAAAACGGCATGGTGATTTCGGTCGTCAGTTCATCGTCATCTTCGTGGCCGTCGTATTCGGGCAAATGAAATGCGGGCACATCGTCAATGTGATTTTCGTCCGACTGCTCTGCTTTCTGCAATTTGACAAACCCATCCTCGTTTTCGGCGGGCTGGAAATCGGTTTCCAGTGTGCGGATGCTCCCGTCGTTTTCAATCGCGTACCCACGCAGCTTCAAATAGTAAAACAGCACGCATTTGATAAATTCATTGAAGCCGCGCCCGTCGCTGGTGCAGTGCTGGTATTCCAAATAGATCGTATTTTCTTTATACCCGCAGCAGAATAAATATCCATTCGTATCGTCCGAGCCAATATAATACGGCGAAATATCCTCAAACGGCAAAACCACCGGCGGTTTATCCAAAAGTCGATATTGGTACTGTTTTTCTCCGCGCTTGAGGCCTAACCCCATCTGCGGGAAGCGCAGCAGCGTGATTTTCAGCGCTTCTTTGAGCAGTTCGGGGTCGACCGGCTCGGTCATTCGGATGATATGCCGCGGCGCGGTGGTCAGATCGCAGTTGGTTGCATACATAAAAATACTGCCATAGCGGTCCACATCGAGCAGATGGTTGACCACATGGTTCATCATATTATAATTCACAGTTCTTCCTCCTGGCACGCCGTGCGTGCAAACCGTAACTCTCTATTCTTCCTTCTTTAAGTATATCGGTTCGCTTTCCGGAATGAAAGGGGCGAATTTGCCATATTTTTGTATTTCACCTTTGGTTTTACTGGTCACTTTTCAAATTTCCCCGGAAAATAACCACCTTAAACCGCAAAAACCGCAAAAATTTTGCCAACATTCGCCTCACAGGCCGGGATATCGGTAGTGTTCCGCCGCAAATTCTGGTATACTGGTTGTATCTTAACTTTTGAAAATGGAGGCTTTGTTTATGCAGACCCATTACGCCCACTTGCCCAAAATTCTGCTCCCGCGGACCGGTATCGACCTGTCCAAATGGGCGGTTGTTGCCTGTGACCAATATACCTCCCAGCCCGATTACTGGGAAGAAACCGACCGCTTGGTCGGGGATGCGCCATCCACCTTGCGTCTGACCCTGCCCGAAGTCTATCTGGAGGAGGACGATTGTTCTGAGCGTATCGATGCCATCCATCAGACCATGCACCAATACTTAGCCGACGGGATTTTGACCGAGCAGCCCACAGGTGCCATCCTGCTGGCCCGCGACACCGGCGGTCCCTGTCCGCGCTGCGGTTTGGTGCTGGCCTTTGATTTGGAAGCGTACGACTATACCCCGGGTGCTGCTTCCCCCATTCGGCCGACCGAAAAAACTGTGGTCGAACGCATCCCGCCCCGCCTGCAAGTGCGTCAGGGCGCTGCCATTGAACTGCCGCACATCATGCTGCTCATCGATGACCCTGACCGCACGGTCATTGAACCGCTATACGCCCAGCGCGTACAGTTTTCCAAGCTTTACGACGTGGAACTGATGCAGCGCGGTGGCCACCTGACCGGTTGGTTCATCCCACAGGGTGCGCAAACCGACGCGCTGCTGGCCGCGCTCGCGCATCTGGCCGACCCGGCGGTCTTTGCCGCGAAATATGATTTGACCCAGCCGCTGCCCGTGCTGCCTTATGCGGTGGGCGATGGCAACCACTCCATGGCGACCGCCAAGGCCTATTGGGAGGAAATCAAAAAAGACCTGACTCCGGCCGAACAGGCCGACCATCCGGCACGCTTTGTACTGGCCGAAGTGGTCAATGTTCACGATGAAAGCCTGATGGTCGAGGCCATTCATCGCGTCGTGTTTGGCGTGGATACCGTCGATCTGCTGGACGGCGCGACCGCCTTCTTCCGGGCACATGGAGCCGATGCGACCGTGCTCGAAGCTGTACCGCACGAACTGCCCCACGGCGCACAGGCCTTCCCCTTCCGCGCAGGCGACCGCACCGGCTGCCTGCTGGTGAAAAAGTCTCCCTGGGCGCTGCCGGTGGCCTCGCTGCAAGCCTTTTTGGACGATTATCTGGCGTCCCATTCTCAGGCGCGCATCGACTACATACATGGTCTGGATGTGTTGGAAGATCTGTCCCGCCAGCCGGGCAATGTCGGCTTCGCGCTGCCCGACCCGGCCAAAGAAGATCTGTTCCGCGGCGTGATTCTGGACGGTGTTCTACCGCGGAAAACGTTCTCGATGGGCGAATCCCGTGAAAAGCGGTTTTATATGGAGGCCAAGGCCATCGTGCCCAACGCACGCGCCTGATTGCATCCTGCAAAGGAGGATACTTTGAATACTCTGCTTCTACTCAGCGCGATCGTATTGGTGGCCTGCATTGCTGGCAATAAGCTGTCCAGCCGCATCGGTGTGCCAACCCTGTTCTTCTTCATTGCCCTGGGCATGCTGTTCGGTTCGGACGGTCTCTTTAAAATCGAGTTTTCCGATTACTCCTTTTCCGAGCAGGTCTGTTCGGCGGCCCTGATTATCATTATGTTCTACGGCGGCTTTGGCACCAAATGGAGCGCCGCCCGGCCGGTCGCCAAAAAAGCGGTGCTTTTGAGCACGCTCGGCGTACTTATCACCGCGGGGTTGACCGGTCTGTTCTGCCATTTCGCCTTGGGCACCAGCCTGGCCGAAGGGCTGCTGATTGGCTCGGTGCTTGGCTCGACCGACGCCGCGTCGGTGTTTTCCATCCTGCGTTCCCAACGGCTGAACCTGAAATACGGTACCGCGTCCATGCTGGAAATCGAAAGCGGCAGTAACGACCCTTGCGCTTATATGCTGACCATTGTCCTGCTTTCGGCGCTGGAGGGTGGACTGTCCCCCGCGCAGATCGCCTATTCGGTTTTTGCACAGCTTGTGTATGGCGCGACCATCGGCGCCGCCATTGCGCTGGGAGCCGGTTGGGTGCTGCGTCACATCCGCTTGGGCGACAATGGTCTGGATTCCATCTTTTTGGTCGCTGCCGCTCTGGCATCGTATGCCCTGCCGTCGCTCATCGGCGGCAATGGCTACCTGAGCGCCTACATCGCCGGTATCTTGCTCGGCAACCAAGATTTGCCCCACAAACGCAGCCTGGTTGATTTCTTCGACGCGTTTAACGGCATGATGCAGATGCTCATTTTCTTCCTGCTCGGTCTGTTGGTATTCCCTTCCCGTTTGCCCGAGTATTTCCTGCCATCGCTGCTCATCGCGCTGTTTTTGACCTTTTTGGCGCGCCCGATCGCGGTCGCTCTGCTGCTCACCCCGTTCCGCGCCCCTCTGCGGCAGCAGCTGATCGTGTCCTGGGCTGGACTGCGCGGCGCGGCTTCGATCGTATTTGCGATTGTGGCCGTCGTATCGCCTGCCTATGGCAAGGATTCGATTTTCCAAATCGTATTCTGTGTGGTACTGCTGTCCATCTTCTTCCAGGGTACGCTGCTGCCCCGGGTCGCTCGCAAGGCTGATATGCTGGACAGCCGCGAAAACGTACTGCGCACGTTTACCGACTACTCAGAAGAAACCAGCATTCAGTTCATCCGTTTGGAGATCGCTCCCGGCCATCCGTGGTGCGACCAATATATCCGCGATTTGAATATTGTGCCCGGTACACTCATCGCCGCCGTGCTACGGCAAGATGAAGTGATCATGCCCAAGGGCGATACCCGTCTGCAAGATGGAGATGCGGTCATCCTGGGCGCCAAGGGCTACTGCGGCAAGGATGGAATCGAGCTGCACGAGCGCACGGTCGAGCCCGGCCATCGTTTCATCGGCCAGCCGCTGCGCGCCTGTGAATTCCGCAAAGATACGCTGGTGGTGCTCATCCAACGCGCCGGGGCAGACATCATTCCCGATGGAGAAACCCGCATCCAAGAGGGTGATACCCTGGTACTCTATCACAAAAGCTAATAAAAAGCCGTCCGGCAAATGCCGGACGGCTTTTCTTTTACGATACCGTGATCAGACGGATCTTGCCGCCTTCTTCGGGCTTTCGCTCTGCGTAGAGGGTGAAATTGCTGTAATCGGCACGAGCCTGGTTGAGCGTGATAAACTTGCGCTGGCTGGTCAGGTAGACCTGCACTTCATCCGAGATCGGATAATATCCGTCCTTGGTGCGTACGCCATCGGCGCCGTCAAAGTCCTCGACCTTGACCTGACCGACGTTCAGCAGACGGATGGACGCCAGCGACTGCCGGGCTGCATTCTTTTCCGCGCCCTTCGGGAAGCCAATCGGGCCGCCTGTCGCGCCATCCGGTCGGCTGTCCACCGTGTACGACAGCGTGACCTGCTGATTGGTCGCGTAATCGTAATGCCGCAGGGTCGCCGTAATCACTTCAGGCTCTTCATCGTTACCGCCTGTGGACGAAACTGCGCCATAGCCATAATTCCAGCCGTCACCGGTCACATCATCCAGAATCAGACCAATGATCTGGCCGGACGAATCGGTCACCGTCGAACGGATACGGCCGCGCGGAACGACATCGAACGGAATCTTGGACGGCGAGGTCTCGTACAGCGGTGCACGCGCACCGACCTGTTCCCAGATGCGCACATCGGGCGCAATCTTTTTGCCGCCCAGCGTGCCTTCCTTGACCGCCCAGTCACCCGCCGGTCGGCCGCTTATCGGCCGTTCGGTCAGGTCGAGTTTCCCGTTGCTGCTCTCGGATACGTTGACGATTCGGCCAAACAGGTTCTTGTCGTCTTCGGCCGCCAGGGTACCCTGTACGGTCGCGCCATTGAACAGCTTAATCTGGGCGCCGCCGTCAGCCAGGTCGGTAAAGACGCCGCTCATATCTGCGCGGACATCCTTGACCGGATACGCTGCCGCGACTGCTCCGCGGTCATCGAGCAGCAGGGTGATACGGTCGCCGTTTTCCAAACCGGCAAACGAAGCTGCCGCCCGCTCGGAAATCGCATATTCACGGCCCAGCAGGGTGATCTTTTCGGGATTCTTAAACGACGGGGACGCCGAGGTATAATAGCCGGTAATCTTCGCGTCGGATACGATGGCACGTCGTCCAGCCGTATCCAGACTGATGACATCATAGGGCTTGAGCTTGCTGACATCGACCGGAACGCCGTTTTTCTCAATGGTAAAGCCCTTCGGGATCGACGCTGCCTGCTTGGTGCCGTAAACGAAGGTGTTCTTGGATGCCTCCTGAGCCGATACGCGGATGAGTTCGAGCGTACCGTCCTTGCCATAGTGCAGGGTGATCTTATCGCCTGACTGGATGTCAAACCAGTTCTCGTTGAACTTGCGCACCTGGCCGCGCACATACATCAGCGCCGTGCGCTCGGGCTTGATGGGTGCGCCGCCGCCTTCGACTTCGATCTGGTCGCGCTGGACGCTGCGCACGATGTATTCTTCCTGCCGTCCGCCCTCGTCGGGCAGGATGGCCAGCACCGAACCGGGGTTGGCCTTGCTGTAATACAGCGTGCCGCGTACCCCGATGAATGAATCGTCCAGGATGCCTTCGGTGGTCTTGACCACTGGTTCATCGCCGCCGGTATAGAACCGCGCCTGATTTTGCCGCAGTTCGGAATCGGTGCGGCTGGTGGCCAGCAGGATGGCGCCTTCGCTGTCCGAGGACGAGGTCAGGTTGGCAATCAGCCGTTCGCCTTCCTTGCCTGCCTTTTGCAGCGTATGCAGTAGCATCACCGCCGCATCGCCGCGCTTGACCGGGCTGTTTGCCGTCATGGTCGATGCGCCGTCGGTCAGACCCATCGACTGCGCACGGGCAATATAATCGCCCGGCCACATGGGGCCGATGTCCTCAATCGTATAGCCCATCATAAGCAGCAGCATGGTGCAAGCCTCGCCGTAGCTGATCGTGCGGTCGGGGCCAAAGGTGCCGTCGGCATATCCATGCAGCACATTCTTTTTCTGAATGGCCGGATGCCGCACCGCGGCATTGATGTAACCAGCCGCCCAATGGGTGGTCGGCACATCGGGAAAGATCGTATAGTTTTTATACGCCGTCACATCGGTCACGCCAAAGGCGGTGACCGCCAGCTTGGCAAACTCGGCGCGCGTCAGACTGCGGCCGGGTGCAAAGGTAGTGGCGCTGTCGCCCTCCATTACGCCAAGGGTCTTGAGTACCTGCGCGGTCTGAGACAGGTTGGACGACGGAATATCCGCAAAGGCTGCGCCGCAGTTCCCCATCAGCAAAAAGGTCGCGAGCGCGCCGCTGAGAAGCCTTTTTTTCATGATAAAACCTCCTTTTATTGGGTGCGCAACGCGTCCACCGGTTGGAGTTTGGACGCCTTGTTGGCCGGATAGATGCCAAAGATAATGCCGAGCAGCGCAGAGAACAGGAACGCGCCCAAAATGAGCGGCGGGCTGGGCAGGACGGTGAAGGTCTCCACGTCCGGCATCCACATCTGTTCGCTGAGCTGTTTGGCGAGCATGAAATTGCCCATGATGGCCGAGCCGAAGCAGCCGACCACAATGCCAATCAGGCCGCCGCAGCAGGACACCGACGCGGCCTCGATCAAAAACTGCGAGATAATGTCCCGCCGTCTGGCACCGATGGCCATACGGATGCCGATTTCACGTGTGCGTTCGGTGACCGACACGAGCATGATATTCATGATGCCGATGCCGCCGACCAGGAGCGAAATCATCGCCACGCCGCCCATGAGCAGCGCATCCTGCTGGGCTGCCGCTTCTTCCTGCTCCTGAAACTGCGAAGCCGAGGAAGCATCGAACCAGCCGTTGCCGGCTTCACAGATGGGCTTCATGCGCGCATTGAGCGCATCGACGACCTTCTGGATGTCCTCCTTGGAAGCTGCCTGAATGATATACTGCTTGTCGGCATTGAAATTGACGCTCATCATACTGCTTTGCAGCGTATAGGGCATGACGAGCATCTGGTCCTCGGTGTTGAGCTTGCCTTTGAATTTGCCCTTGTACACCCCGATGACCTCAAAGCTTTTGCCGCCAATGCGGATCTTCTGTCCGATGGGGCTCATGGCGCCGAAGAAATATTTGCGGATGGTCTCACCGATCACGCATACCCGGGCCTGCGCATCGCAGTCGGCTTTGGTGATGTCCCGTCCAGCGGTGATGACGCTGTTGGTCACCTTGCTGTAATCTTCGTTGCCATAGTACATATAGGTCGTGCTTTTGTCGCTTTTCAGCTTCATGGTGCGGTACTGGACGCCTTTATTTTCCCAGTCGTGATACTGGCTTTGGGGCGACCAGCCGTTAATGTAAGGAGCCAGCTCGCCATTCATATAGTCCTCCAGATTGATCCAGTCCTGACGCTTGGCGCCCGAACCATAAACCTGGATGCGGTTGAGACCCATTGCCTCATACTGCATACGGGTCAGGGTGGCTTTACTTTGGATAGAAGCCACCAGAGTGATGACCGCTGCCACACCGATGATGATGCCGAGCATGGTCAGGAGCGACCGCACCTTATTGCTGGCGATCGATTTGAGCGCCATGCGAACGGTCTGTAACCAATTCATAGGATTGCCGCGCCTCCTTTCCCAGGCCGGTCTGAGATGATATGTCCGTCCTGGATGGTGATGATCCGCTGCGCAACTTCCGCCAATTCGTTGTCGTGCGTGATCAAAATGATGGAGGTCCCTTGCTGGTTGAGCGTCACGAGCTGCCGCATGATCTCTGCGCCCGATTTGGAATCGAGGTTGCCGGTGGGCTCGTCGGCCATGATGATCGGCGGACGGGCCGCAACCGCTCGCGCGATGGCCACGCGCTGCTGCTGGCCGCCGGACATTTCATTGGGCCGGTGGAAGATGCGTTTTTCCAGGCCTACCGCGCATAGGGCGTCGACCGCCAGCCGCCGGCGCTCGGCAGCCCCCATGCCGCGGTAGATGAGCGGCAACTCCACGTTCTCCACAGCCGTGAGTGCCGGAATGAGGTTAAAGCCCTGGAAGATGAACCCGATCTCCCGGTTGCGGATGCCGGCCAGCACCGAGGGTTTCATATCACTCACCGCATGGCCGTCCAGATAATAGGTGCCATAGGTCGGGATGTCCAGGCAGCCTAAAATGTTCATCAGAGTCGATTTGCCCGAGCCGGATTGCCCCAAAATGCACAGGAATTCGCCCCATTTGACCTGCAAACTGACACCATCCAGGGCGCGTACCTCATTTTCGCGCCCTTCGTGGTAAATCTTGCTCATCTGCCGCACATCGATGAGCAGGCCGCTTTCACACGGCGCAGGACGCGCTTTTTGTTTCTTTCTGCCAAACATCGCTCGCGCCCCCTCAGCCGACCGCCAGTCCGCCGCCCGAATTTTGCTCAAACATATCCTTGGGCCCTGCCAGGAAGATCTCGGTGCCATCTTCAATGCCGTCCACGATCTCCACATTCGTGTTATCCGAGATGCCCACCGTAACCGGCACCAGCTCAAAGCCTTCGGGGATGTCGGTCACACCTTCCGGGATGGCGATGGTGTTCTCAAACGTCTGTCCTTCGGCCGGCTTGGCAAAGACCGCTGTGCCTTCGGCTGTGTTGACCAGCGCCTGGGTGGGAATGATGATACAGTCTTCGACCTGTGCGGTGGTGATCTTATAGCTGACGTAATACCCCATGGAGACCGAAACGCCCTCGGGCAGCGGGTCGAGCACGATCACAGCCGTATAGGTCGGCATGCTGCCGTTGCCCTGGTTTTCGTTAGCCTGAAGCGAAACGCTTTCGACCGTACCGGTCAGAGCAACGTCGTTCGAGCCATCCTGCAAGGTAATGGATGCCGCCTGGCCGGGCTGGACGGCGTTGATGTCGGTCATGGAAATCTGAGCATTGACCACCAGCGACGACATATCGGCCACCACGCACGGTGCGGTGCCACCTACCAGTTCGGCATCCACCGCGGTATCCATCTTGAGCACCATGCCATCCATGGGCGATACGACGGTTGCATTGGCGATCAGCTTTTCCAGTTCGGCGATGCGTTTTTGCTTGTCGGCGATCGCCTGCTTCTGGTTGGTCAGGGTGCGTTGTGCGGTTTCCACTGCTCGACTGAGTTCATCGTTTTTCTGCTGCACGATGACTGCCCCGGCGCTAAAGCGATAGTATTCCATGCCGTTTAACCGGGTGATGGTACCGCTCTGCTTGGCGGTGACACTTTCTTCCCGACTGTATTCCAGAGTGCCCGTCTCGGCAGGCATGACCTTGCCCTTGGCCGTATCCACCTGTGCGGTGGCGACCATGCCCTTGGTCAGCACGCCCGGATTGGGAATGGAAAGAATGACACGGAACAGCCGTGTGCCATCGGCCGAGATTTTTTCCACCCGCTCGACCGCTTCCACTGTGCCACTGACTGTGGACATATTGGCCGGGATGGATACGCTGGCCGATGCGCCGCGCCGGATGTCGTCGATGTACGCATAACTGAAATACAGTGGCAGTTTCATGGTCGTGTCATCGACCAGAAGGCCCAGAGTGGTGCCGCCGGACAGTTCATCCCCGACCCGCCAGGTCTTGGGCTTTTCCTCGCCTTCGGGCGGCAGCAGCTTGCCCGTAAACGGCGCGGTCGTGGTCAGTTCGGATACACTCTTCTGCGCAGCCGTCACGCCCGAAGCGGCTTCGTCCACCGCGCGCTGGGCCTCTTGCAGATCTTTTTTGGCGTTGTCCAGTTCGGTGCGGGTTTCGGATGGGTCAATGACGAACAGCTTATCACCGGTCTTGACCGCCTGCCCCGGCTGGACAAGCACTTCGGTCACTTTGCCCTTGAGGTCCTTGCCCAGGTCAACCTGCTTGCGAGCCGCCACCGACCCGTCGCCTTCGATGTAGGTCTCCAAAAAGCCGCGCGATGCAAATGCTGTGCTTTCCACCGCTTCTTCGGGCTTTTCCTTCGTTTTTTGCACCAGGTAAACGCCGCCAGCGATCAGTCCTGCTACAATAGCCACCGTCAGACCGATCTTGACCGGTTTGGGCAGATGACGCTTGGGTTTATTCATCAGGTCCGCATACCGGTTGCGTACCAGGCCGCCTTCTTCTTCGGGCGGTGCATTGGTTTCGCTTTCCCCGGCCGCCTGCGGGGCAATATCCTTTTCCAAATCTTGATTCATGATTGGTTCCTTTCCCCACCGTCGGCCTCCACCCGTCGGCGGCTGTTTTGTCGCGTGCAGATGGCCTGCGCGCAGCATTGCGTATGGTAAATTTACTACATTCTTGCATCAAAACTGTATCTATGCCAAAGACAGAATATGAAAATTTGGTGACAGTTTCCCTTCTGCCGATTAGCGGTCCGTCGGGCCGCAAGTTTCTGCTGTTTGACATCCTTGCGCTTTGCTTTTATAATGAAATCATTCTATATTTTGTGGGGGAATTTTTTTGCAAAAAACACTGCGATATGCCTTTGTGCAGTCCCTGCCGGTGCTGTTCGGCTATCTGTTTATGGGCATTGCGTTTGGCATCCTGCTGCAAAACGCGGGGTACAATTTTATCTGGGCATTCTTCATCAGCCTGACCTGTTACGCGGGTTCGATGCAGTTTGTGCTCATCAATCTACTGACTGGCGGCGCCTCTTTGCTGCACAGCGCTTTTATGACGCTGATGATCAATTTCCGGCATGTGTTCTATGGACTCAGCCTGATTGAACGCTTTCAAAACATGGGGCGTTTGAAGCCCTATATGATCCATTCGCTGACCGATGAGACCTATTCCCTGCACTGTCTGGTCAAACCCAAGGAAGGCATGGACGGCCGCCGGCTGATGTTTTACATTGCGGTGCTCGATCACTGCTACTGGATGACCGGCTGTGTGCTGGGCGCGTTACTCGGTTCGCTCATCACCTTTGACACCACCGGCATCGATTTTGCCATGACTGCCCTGTTTGTTGTGATCTTTGTCGAGCAGTGGAAGGAATCCAAATGTCATCTGCCGGCGATCATCGGCGGTGGCTGCGCTCTGGCATCGCTGTGCATCTTTGGTGCGGACAATTTCCTGCCGCCCGCGCTGTTTGTCACCGTGGCACTGCTGCTGTACACCCGGGGACACATTGAGTCCCGTGCGTCCCAGGAGGTGTGAGCATGCCCATCCCGGTTTCGCAATCCATCGCCATCATTGCCGTGGTGGCGGTATGTACCTATCTGACGCGCGCGGCGGCGTTTCTGCTGTTTGGCGGCAAAAAGCAGGTGCCCGACGCGGTACGCTATCTGGGCCGTGTGCTGCCGCCGGCCATCATCGCCATTCTGGTGATCTATTGCCTGAAAGGCATCCAGCCGCTGACCTATCCGCATGGCGCTCCGGAACTCATCGCTGTTGCCGCCGTAGCGGCGCTGCATCTCTGGAAACGCAACAATCTGCTGTCCATCGGATTGGGCACAGTCTTTTATATGTTCCTGATTCAGGTGGTTTTTGCCTGAAGACAACAAAAAGCCCTCGCAGCTAAAAGACTGCGAGGGCTTTTTTCATTTTACCGGTTCATGGTGATGCGCTTGGTCTGCGAAGAGTTTACTGCAAAGTTGGCATCGGTATAGGTTGCATACCCGGATGCCGTGACGCTCAACGTGTATGTACCGTGCGCAATCTGGAACGTTGCCGTGCCGTCTGCGCCAGTGGTCTTGGTTTGATTGCCCAAAACAACGGTTGCGCCGCTGATGTTCGCGCCCGAACTTGCCGTTACAACAATGGTCACCTGTTCCTCAATGGCAACGCTGACATTGACATTCTGGCTGCTCGAGGTAACGCGGATATCCTTGGTGATGGTTTCAAACTGGTCACCCGAAATGGTCACAGTGTAGGTGCCCTTCTTGACAAAGAAGCTGGCAACACCCGACGAATCGGTGAGCTTTTCCTGCGCCGGGGAAGCGGCTTCCTTATCGGCATCGCTGTCGGCATTGGGTTTGATGGAAACCGACGCATTGCTGACAGCCTGCCCCAGGTCATCGGTGACATTCACGCGCACCTGATAGGTGGTCACAAAGTTGACGCGGAGCACCGGATTGACGCCTGTGGACATGTTAAACCGTAAATCCACATAGCTGCGGCCATCCTTGGCCAGTTCGGCCAACGCCGTACGGTTGATGCTGACATCACCCGACGAAGAAATGGTATACTGCCAGCCTTCGTCCAGCGT
Organism: Intestinibacillus sp. Marseille-P6563; assembly: GCF_900604335.1. Taxonomy (NCBI): domain Bacteria; kingdom Bacillati; phylum Bacillota; class Clostridia; order Eubacteriales; family Butyricicoccaceae; genus Intestinibacillus; species Intestinibacillus sp. Marseille-P6563. Next base: position 945,547 of record NZ_UWOD01000001.1, read on the forward strand.
CTTGTTGTCGCTGACGACCGTGATGTTCTTCAGACTCGCGCCATCCACTGCTGTCAGCGTGACGTGCAGGTCGCCATAGTCGCTGCTCGAGGTGTTAGCATCAAAGTCCAACGTGGTCGAGGACAGCGCATTGACCGGGGTGGAATCCTTGATCGTCAGTCCGGCGGTCAGGCTGTCGCCATTGCTCATGTTGAAGGTGATTGTCGACGTGCCGGTCGAGCGCTTGGACAGATAGGAATTTAAGATGGTGACCGTGCCGGTCGAACTATTGTAGGTATAATCATCGCCCCGGGTCAAGGTGGAGCCCGAAAGCTTGATGGACGAAAGCTGGGTGCCGGAAGCTGCTGCCAAATTGAACTCCAGGTCCCCGCCGGTGTACTTATCAAATGTCGCCTGTGTGGGGGACAAAGTGCTCTTAGACGAATCGGTCACCTTCAGGGTCAGGCGACCCTTGCTGCCGTCGGTGAAGGTCAGCTCCATGGTATAGGTGCCCGCCGAAGAAATGGAATTTAAAAACGTGCGGTACACACGAAACCCATCGTCGGTACGGTTGTAATCGGTGCCTTCCGACAGGGTCTTGCCGTCCATGGTCACCTTTTCCAGCGTCTTGGGGTCGACCGACAGCTTAAAATCATAGGAATTGTCCAGTTCCTTCCCGCCGCGGTCCCACGACAGGGTTTCCGGGGTGACGGATACGGCGGTCTCTGCCTTGACCGTCTGACCATTGATGGTCGCGGTCACGCCGCTGGACAGGGTGTAAGAACCTGGTTTGATGGCCAGGTTGGCGCCATTGGCCTTGATGATTGCCGAATCGATGGTGCCGTAACCGCTGACCGTACCGCCAGCTTCCATGGTCAGGGTGTTGATCCGTCCAGAGCTGGACAGGCTGACTGCCGACGGGCTCTTCATGTCCACATTCCAAACATCGCCATCGAGCGTCAGCGTCGTGGTATTGCTGCCGCTCACCGTAATGTCACTAAAGCCGCCGGCCGATACATTCAGGTTGCTTTCGGTGAGCGATGCAGTCGACTGCACTTGCGCATTTGCAATGTTGGTGTTGCCAGTAGCTGTCACCTGTACCAGACGGTTCATCGAAGAACCGACAAAAATCACCGTAGCATCCACGTTATTCAGCGTGACATTGCCGCCCGAAATGACCAGGGCACCGTCTACGATGACATCGGACAGGGTAACGGCATCCGAACCCAGACCTTCGGTGATGTACAAATCGCCGCCGACCTCAGCGCCCGAAAGCGTGCAGCTTTCCGAGATGGTCACGTTTTCCACGTCGTTACGGAAATCGGCGCTCGTGTAGGTCTTGCCCTCGGTGCTCAGCGAGTTGCCGAGGTAGGAATACAAAATACGCGACACTTCGGCGCGGGTGACTGTGTTCTTGGGCTTAAACGTACCGTCCGGATAGCCGACGATGTAGCCCTTTTGCGACGCGTCATAGATGTATCCGGCGCTCCAGGTGCTGACCTGATTTTTGTCCGAGAAGGTCAGCTGGCTGGGCGATACCGCATCGGCTGTGGTGGTCTTGTACAGACGCCCGATGATGGTCGCCGCCTGTTCGCGGGTGACATAGCCTTCGGGGTCCATCTTGCCGTCGCCAACGCCAGCGATATAGCCGTATTTCTCGGCGATCTGCACGGTTTCATAATACCAGTCGTTCGGATTGACGTCGGTATAGGAAATATCGGCCGTTTCGGTGAAATGGAACGCCCGGTTGATATAGCGCATGAACTCGGCACGCATGACCTTTTCGTTGGGCGAATAGTCGCCCGTGGTCGCGCTCGGGTTGATGACACCTTCCTGATTGAGATAGGTAATATATTTTTCCGCCCAGTGGCCGCTGATGTCACTTGCGGCCCATGCGCCCGGCATCCCACACAAAACCAGGGAAGCCGACAGCAAAGCGGCCAGGATTCTTTTTTTCACGATCACTCACCTCTCCTTAGAATGGGTCCTAAAAGTCATTCAAAAACCAGAGAATGGTTTTTTGATATTATAGCATTTTTCCGGTTTACATACAATGTTTTTTCGGTTACGAGCGGGCATACCGGATAAATTGCCGCCCTTTTCGGCTGACGCCGCCCAGCGCTTCGATGCGCGCGCGGCCCTTGCCGCGTACGGTGATGCGGTCGCCTGCGTCCACATCGCGTCCCGGCTTGAGACAAGGCTGCTGGTTTAAAAACACCAGCCCTTTTTCGATGTACGCCTGCGCGTCGCCGCGCGAGAGCGAAAACACCAGGGCGATTACGCTGTCCAGCCGCAGCGAAGCCACCGAGCCTTCTCCCACCGTTTCGGTGACGGCCGGCACCTTTAGGTCGCTGAGCGGCTGCTGGGACAGGCTTACCCGTTTGCGGCCTGCCTGGGCAAAGTGGGTCAGCAGGAAATCGGCGACTTCCTGCATGGCCAAGATCTCGGCCCCCTGGTCGCTGACCAGGATGTCCCCCACCATTTCGCGGTTGATCTGCAGCCCCATCAGGGCGCCCAGATAATCGCGGTGGGTCAGTGTATCGGCCGGCTGCTTCTCGGCCCGCAGAAGAACAAAAGGACTGTCCTCCTTGGCCTGCTCTTCGGTCAGATAGTCGGGATAAAACAGCGCACAGGTGCGCTCGGCATCGGCATAGCCGCCCCAAAAGAGGCATTCCCGCTCGCCGCCCGCCAGGCGGACGGCCTGCTGCACGAGAGCGCGCTCCCGCATGTCGAGAAACCGGGTGTGGGTCGGATAATTGCGCGTGCGGCAGGTTTCCAGTTTGTCCAGCGCAGCGGCCAGCAGCATGCGGTCATCGCCGTTTGCAGCCAGGGCGCGCAGGATCTCATTTCTTGTCATGGAGTCCTCCTTGATTATGAAACATGGCACGGTTTCTATTGTAGCCGATGTCAAAATCGTTTACAATAGAAAAAAGAATACTACTTGGAAAGGAATCGGTTTTTTTATGGTCAAAGACGAAGTGCTCCGCGCCTTGGAAAACAGCCGCGGTCTGCGCATCTCGGGCGGACGGCTGGCGCAGGAATTGGGGGTCTCCCGGGCTGCGGTCTGGAAAGCGATCGAATCGCTGCGCGCCGAAGGGATGCAGATCGCCTCGACGCCGGGGGGTGGCTATTGCCTGCCTGCCTCGGATGACAGCCTGACTGCTCCGGGCGTATCCGCCCTGCTGCACACCCATTGTTTTGGGCATGACCTCATCGTCCTGCCTGAAACCGATTCGACCAATACGGCGATCAAACAACACTATGCTGCCACCAAAGGCGAAGGCTTTACCTTCATTGCCGAACGGCAGACCGCGGGTCGCGGCCGTCTGGGGCGTTGTTTTCATTCTTCGT